>CAYYTT010000008.1:11889-49270 GCA_964474635.1 uncultured Alphaproteobacteria bacterium
ACGCCGGCTCCTGAGACATCACAGTCCCGGAATGGCGGGAACGATTTTGCCGTTGGCCGCGCCGAGAACGAAGGTCACGGTCTGCGTGTCTTCGCCCAGGGGCAGGAAAACGCCGCGGGCGAGCATGCGTTCCTGCCCGTTCAGGGGGAACTCATCCTGCGCCAGAACGGGCCCGCATACCTCGCGCACTTCCGTGATTTTTCTGCTCGTGAGCAAGAGGATTTCGAGGATGGCGTTCACGCGCCGGTCGACGAGGGCCCCGGACAGGCGCTGTAACTCCGTGCCAAGATGAACGGTCGAGGGAGCGCGAAACTGCGGGCGCACATCAATGATAAAGCAATGGTCCCAGTCACGGCCCAGGCCGTCCCCCTCGATATCGCAAATCGAGGGCATCAGGCGCTCTCCGCGTTGCCCGTTCCAATAGGCGAGGACCCGGCCCACGAGGCGCCGCTCGGGCACGCGGGTTTCCAGAATGTCTTCAAGGCTGATCTCCGCCCCATGGCGCCCGGCGCCCGAAGGCGTCTTGCCGCCTGCATGCGGCCCCTCCGCGCGGGTCGTCAGGCTATCCATTCCCGTCTCCTCTCCTGGCCGCAAGGGCGCATGCGGATGCTGTGCGGGCACCCATCAGCGGCCAATGGCCCGCCGAACCGTCCGAGAGTGGCAGGCTAACCCGGCAGGCCTTTCAGCCCGGCAAATGGGAGGGGCCAGGATTTATGTCGAATGGTCATCATTTGTGAGCGGCCCGGGTGGCTCTGTCGGCCCGCGGGCCGGGGCGCCCGCCGGCATCGCGGCCCCGCCCTGCGCCGTGTCCGAGGCGGGCAAGGGCGCAATCGGGGCGTAGGCGTCGCTGCGGATGCCCTCAATCAGGCCGTCGACGGCATCGCGGCCCATACCTGTCATGCGCAGCACGAAGCCGGAAAGCTGCAAGGAGGCCTCGAGCGTTTCGGGCACCACCGCATCGGCGCCAAGACCGCGCAGTTCCTCCGCATGGGCATTGTCGATTGCCCTGGCGATGACGGGGATATCGGGCCAGGCACCGCGGATCGAGTGGAGCGCCCGCGCGGCCGCATTGGGATCATCAAGAGTGAGAAGAATTGCCGAGGCTCGTTCCGGATGGACCCGCGCGAGGACATCCGTGCGGGTTGCATCGCCGTAAAAGACCGGCATGCCGGAGCGCCGGAACAGACCGATCCGCCCCACATTCAGATCAAGGGCAAGAAAGGGGATTTTTTCCCGGTCGAACAGGCGCGCCGCGGTCTGACCGACACGCCCGAAGCCGGCGATGATCACGTGGCCCTCAAGATCATCGCGCGGCTCGGCGAGGGGCGGCGTCTCGGTGCTCCGGGCTTCGAAGAACTTGGCAATGCGCGGTCCCACGGCGGCGAGCAGGGGTGTCAGCACCATCGACAAGGTCGCCACGATGATCATGAACTGGCCGACCTCCGTCGGCAGCACACTGCCCGGCGTTGCCGCCACGCCAAGAATGACAAAGGCAAACTCCCCGCCAGTGGCAAGCAGCAAGCCCGTCCGCAGACTGACGTCCCAGGGTTGACCGAACAGCCGGCACAGACCGATGGCGACAGCGCCCTTGACGATCACGAGGCCGATCACGGAAAAAACCAGCCAAAAAGCCCAGTCCGCCACCTGGACGAAGTTCAGGTTCATACCGACACTGATGAAAAAAAGGCCGAGCAGTAGCCCTTTGAAGGGCTCGATATCGCTCTCCACCTGGTGGCGATACTCGGTTTCGGCCAGCAACAGACCGGCCAGGAACGCACCAAGCGCCATGGACAGGCCCGCCTCCGCCGTGGCCCAGGCCGTGGCCAGCACGACGAGCAGACTGGTGGCAAGCAGAGCCTCCCTGCTGCGCGCCTCCGCGACGGCCTTGTAGAGCGGACGCAGGATCAGCCGGCCGATCACGATGATGACCGCCACCGCCACCACGGCCTTGCCGATCGAAAACAGCAATTCGAAAACCACGGAGTCGGTGCTGTCGGAGGCCAGGACCGAAACCAGCATTAAAATGGGAACGACGGCGAGATCCTGGAACAAAAGGATGGCGAAGCCCGTGCGGCCGAACCGTTGGGCCATTTCGCCGCGCTCGATCAGCAGTTGAATGACGATGGCCGTCGAGGACAGGGCAAGGCTCAGCCCCACGATCATCGCCGCCCCTACCGAATTGCCCCACATATAGGCAATGGCCCCTATCACCACCGCCGTTGCGGTGACCTGCGCGGCGCCGAGCCCGAAGACCAGCCGGCGCATGGCCTTGAGCCGTTCAAAGGACAGTTCAAGCCCGATCGTGAACAACAAAAAGACGACACCCAGCTCGGCCAGAAGGTGCACGCCCTCCACATTGTCGGTCGCGCCCAGCCCATAGGGCCCGACGACCGCGCCGGCGGCCAGAAAACCGAACACGGGACTCACCCGCACCCGGCGGGCCACCGGCCCCACAAGGGCGGTCAGCCCGAGGACCAGCGCCGCATCCGTCCAACCGGGAATGCCTGCCACACCATGGGCCGCGTCCATTGATCACCCCTTCTTGTCTGTCTTGTGCTCGACGTGAACGTATTGCCACGCCCGCCATCCACCGCGCCTTGCCGGAGTGTCGAGGCTCATGGCCCCTGTACCGCCACGCCGGCTCGGTTAGATTAGGGATTTTAACCGGACAAAGGGGACCCATATCACTCGATCTATGGGCCCGTCCCGTCGTGCGTCGGTCCTTTGGCAGGAGGCCGCTTTTGACACACATGGTGATCGATCTGTTCTGGGTCGTGATAGGGCTCTGCATTTTGCTGTTCAGCGGCGACTTGCTGGTGCGCGCTTCGGTGGCCTGGGCCCAGATGGCCAAGATACCGCCCATCGTGATCGGTCTGACCGTGGTGGCGTTCGGGACCTCGGCGCCGGAACTCGTGATCGGCATCAATGCCGTGATGATCGGGGGATCGGCGGGCGGTCTTGCCATCGGCAATATTATCGGCAGCAACATTGCCAATGTGCTTCTGGTGCTCGGGATACCGGCGCTGATTTATCCGGCCTCGTGCAAGCAGCCGCTGATCCGGCGCAACACCATGTTCATGATCGGGGCCACGGCGATTTTCATTGCCCTGTGCCTTGACGTGTCGCGGACCGTCAACCGGATCGACGGGCTGATCCTCATCGTGATGATGGCGGGCTTTCTTGGCTATGCGGTCCACAAGGCCCGCAAAACCCCGGACGAAGGCCTTGTCGCCGATCTCCAGGAAGAAATGGACGAGATGTCCGGTCTGCCGGAAAGCTGGCAGCACATCATTTTCTTCATTGCGCTGGCCCTGATTGGCCTGCCCATGGGCTCAAACTTTATTGTCAGCGGCGCGGTCGGGCTTGCCACCTCCCTTGGCATCGCCCCTTCGGTCATCGGCCTCAGCCTCGTGGCCCTCGGCACATCCCTGCCCGAGCTTGCAACGACGGTGGTCGCCGCCATGCATCGGCATTCGGGCGTGGCTTTGGGCAATGTTATTGGCTCGAATCTGTTCAATATCCTCGGGATTATGGGGCTCACGGCGATTATCGCGCCCGCGCCCCTTCAAGTGGAAAGCCGGTTTGTGAGCCTTGATCTGTGGGTGATGCTGGCCGTGGCGCTGGTTCTTGTGCCCTACAGCTTTCTCAGACTGAAGGTTGGCAGACTGTCCGGACTTGCTTTTCTCGGCGCTTACGCGTGGTTTATCGCCATTCTTTTTGACCAGCACGGACTGGGACATGACACGCCCTTACCCTGAACCGCGCGGCCGCCTCGAAATCTGCAAAGCCTTTACCTTCGAGGCCGCGCATTATTTCAATCACCAGCCGGCCGGCCATCCCAACAACCGGATCCACGGGCACAGTTTCCGTGTCGATGTCGTGGTGTCGGGCACGCCGGACGCCCAAAGCGGCTGGATCGTGGACCTGAGCGCCCTCGCCGAGGACCTGGCGGCGATCCGCTCCGCGCTCGATCACCGCTTGCTGAACGAGGTCGAGGGATTGGACATCCCGTCGCTCGAAAACATTGCCCGCTACATCGCAGGGCGTCTTCAAAGCCGCTATCCCAGTCTCGATTGCGTGACGGTGTCGCGCCCGAGCTGTTTTGAAAGCGCCACCTTCCGCGCCGACCCCAATCTGGCCCATGCCCCCGGCGAAGCCACCGAGGCGCTTCAGGCCTCAAGGTAACTCACGTCCTTGGCCAGGGCGTCGAAATGCTGGCCCCCGTCGACCGCCATCATCTGACCCGAATAGCTGGGCGTTGCGATCATGAAGCGAATGGCGCGGATGTGATCCTCCGGTGTCGGCCCTTTGCGCAAGGGATTGCGGTCATGCAGTTTCTTGAAGGTTTCCTCGCTCTGATAAGGGCTTGGCAGGGTCAGGCCCGGCGCCAGGCCGCACACCCGCACCTTCGGCGCAAGGGCCATCGCCATCATCTCGGTCACGCCCTTGAGGGCGTATTTGCTGATCGTGTATGAGAAGAAATCCGGATTGAGGTTATAAAGCTTGTAGTCGAGAAAGTTCACGACGAGGCCACGCTCGGCTTCGGGGATCTGGGCGGCAAAGTCCCGGATCATCAGCATGGGGGCCGTCAAGTTCACTGTCAGGTGCCGTTGCCAGTCCTCCAGCCGCACGGTCGGCCCATGATCCGCCTCGAAGATAGAGGCGCAGTTCACCAGGACGCGCGGGCCGGGGCCCAGCTCAAGACATCGGGCAATCAAGCCTTCGGCGCTTTGGGGGTCGGACAGGTCCGCGCCCACGGCAGCGGCGCCCGGGCCGTTTGCTTTCAACGCCTCGACCAGGGCCTTGGCATCCCGGTCCGAGCTGTTGTAATGGACGAAGACAAAATATCCGTCTTCGGACAAAGCCCTCGATACCGCCGCGCCGATCCGTTTGGCTCCGCCGGTCACGATCGCACCTTGCACCATCTTGTTTCTTCCCTTTCAGACGCGGCACCGGCCACAGGCTGCCCTGCGCCGGAAAGCCACGCGCCGTCACAACAGGATTCACGCCCATGCCGTCCGATCTGAACCGACTGACCGGGCCAGGAGCCCCGGCCAGCCTCGACCCGACCCGCCCGGCCCCGGGCTTTCGTCACGTCTTTGTCCGCAACATGGTCCTCAAGGCGCTTGTCGGGATCTTTCCGGAGGAACGGGAAAACCCGCAGCCCATCCGCATCAATGTCGATTTGGCCGTGCATGACATCAAGCCCGGCGATGCGCCGAGCAGCACGGAAATCGTCCGGTATGATCATGTGGCCGAACGGATCCGAACAGAAGTGGACCGGGGCCATGTCAGCCTGATGGAAAGCCTGGCCGAACGAATCGCCACAACCTGCCTCCAGGATGATCGTATCCTGGTGGTTCAGGTACGCCTTGAAAAGCTTGAAGCCATTGACGATGCCGAGAGCGTCGGGATCGCCATCCGGCGGGACCGGTCCTGACCGGACGCAACAGCACCGCCCCGCGCGGCCTTTTGAGGCCTCGCGGTCCTTCACGTCATGGTGCTGACGCCTTTGCGTCACAGTTCCGTCACTCGTCAGCCGAGCGTTCCCAAGACAATCTCGTTTCGGAAAATTTCTATTATTTGTCAACGGGTTATAAGGCTGCTCAAAATTTGAGCATTGCGGTCGAACCGGGAGAAATACAAGGCAATTCGATGTCGCCCACAGGCTTATCCACATGCTTACCCACCGTCGCCGGGATAAAGGCGCGAACGGCGCGCGTTGAGGCGATGGGGCCGCAGCCGCCGCGCGCGAGAGCGCAGCCATGAGCATCGACGAGACACCGTCCGCGCGTGCGGCCGAGACCGATGAGGTGAGCGCGCCGGCGCCCACCGGGCCTGAGGTCATCAAGGCGGTGGTACGCACCCTGCCGAACGCGCCGGGTGTTTACCGCATGCTCGATGCCGACGGCGAGGTGCTTTATGTGGGCAAGGCCCGGGAGCTGAAGAAACGCGTCACCAACTACACCACCCTCACCGGCCATACAAACAGGATCGCCCGGATGATCCTGTCGACGGCCTCCATGGAAATCATCACGACGCATACGGAAACAGAAGCCCTTCTGCTCGAGGCCAATCTCATCAAGCGCCTCAAGCCGCGTTTCAACGTGATTTTGCGCGATGACAAGTCGTTTCCTTACATCCTGATCGACCGGGAACATACGGTGGCGCGGCTCACCAAACATCGCGGCGCGCGCTCGCGCCAGGGCGATTACTTCGGCCCCTTCGCCTCCGCCGGCGCGGTGAACCATACGCTGAACACACTGCAACGGGCCTTCCTGCTGCGCTCGTGCACGGACAGTGTCTATGAAAGCCGCACGCGGCCCTGCCTACTCTATCAAATCAAGCGGTGCAGCGCTCCGTGTACGGGAGAGATCTCGGAAAGCGGCTATGACGGCCTCGTTGAGGACGCGGTGCAGTTTCTCAAGGGCCGCTCCTCTCAGGTGCAGCAAAACCTTGCCAAGGCCATGGAGGACGCGTCCGAAGCGCTCGCCTTTGAGCGTGCGGCCGCTTTGCGCGACCGCATCCGGGCGTTAAGCGCCATCCGGGCCCACCAGGGCATCAATCCGGAGACGGTGGAAGAGGCGGATGTCGTCGCTGCCCACAGGGAGGCGGGGGAGGCCGGGGGGCAGGTGTGCATCCAGGTCTTTTTCATCCGCTCGGGCCAGAACTGGGGCAACCGCGCCTATTTTCCCCGGCACGATAAGGATCAGACCACCGAGGAAATCCTGGAAGCCTTCCTGTCCCAGTTCTACGACGGCAAACCGCCGCCGCGCCTGGTGCTGCTCTCCGATCCCATCGGCCAGCCCGATCTTCTGGAGGAGGCTCTGACGATCCACGCCGGTCACAAGGTGCAGGTGCTTGTGCCCAAACGCGGGGAAAAGCGCGCTCTTGTGGACCATGCCTGCACCAACGCACGCGAGGCGCTGGCCCGCCGGCTGGCCGAAAGCGCCAGCCAGCAAAAGCTGCTGCAGGGCGTGGCGGACGCCTTCGATCTCGACGGTCCGCCGGCCCGGATTGAGGTCTATGACAACAGCCATATTCAGGGCACGAACGCGGTCGGCGGCATGATCGTGGCCGGGCCCGATGGCCTTATGAAGGGCCAGTATCGTAAGTTCAACATCAAGCCGGAGAGCCTCACACCAGGCGATGACTACGGCATGATGCGCCAGGTTCTGCGCCGGCGTTTTGAACGCCTGCTGAAGGAAACTCCGCGAAGCTCAGGCGATAAGACCGGGGGGCGGGAGGCAGGGCAGCGCGAGCGCCAAAGCGACCCGCCGGCCGAGGCAACCCCATGGCCCGATCTCTTGGTGATTGACGGCGGGCCGGGTCAGCTCAGCGCCGCACGCGCCATCCTTGCCGATCTGGGGCTGGAGGAGGACGTCCCCCTCATTGCCATCGCCAAGGGCCCGGAGCGCAATGCGGGACGGGAGCGGTTCTTCATGGCGGGACGCGAGCCCTTCAGCCTGGAGCCGAAATCGCCGGTGCTGTTCTATCTGCAACGCCTGCGCGACGAGGCACACCGCTTTGCCATCGGCACCCACCGGGCCCGGCGCACCAAGGAGATTGCGAAAAATCCGCTTGATGAAATTCCGGGCATCGGTGCACGGCGCAAGAAGGCCCTGCTCCACCGTTTTGGCTCGGCCAAGGGCGTTGCCCGCGCCGGCCTTGCGGATCTGGAGGCCGTGGAGGGCATCAGCAAAGCCATCGCGGAACGGATCTACGCCTTTTTTCGCGAAAGCCCCTGACAGGACCGCGTCCCGTTTGGGTCCCGGGAGGACGCGGCCCTGTCAGCGGCCCCCTTGTTGAACACCAAGGCCAGCGCCAGGCTGATTTACAAAAGCGAGCGGCGGCCACGTCAGCATCCCTGACCTTTTGAGCCACAAGACCTTACGCGGCCCCGGGGTGCTCCTTGGGGGGAAGGCCCCCAGAGCCCCCATCGGCGGCAGTAAGGCGGGCCTTCAAGTCACCGAGCGACATGGGCGCCCCGAAATAGTAGCCCTGCAATTCATGCAGCCCGAGACCGCGCAGGACCAGTGCCTGCGCCTGTGTCTCCACGCCTTCGGCAATCACGGCAATATCCAGCTCCCGTGCCATTTCGATAATCGCGCGCAGGATCGCCATGCGGCTGCGGTCTTCGAAACCGGCCTGGACAATGAGCCGGTCGACCTTGATCCGCTGTGGCTTGATGCGCACCACACTGATGATACTTGTGTGGCCCGAGCCGAAATCATCAAGTTCGATGTCGATACCGCAGGCCTTGATCCGATCAAGATTCAGCGTAAGCGGATCATCGATGGTATCGAGGAATACCGATTCCAGGATCTCGAAGGCGAGCCCCCCCTTGGGCATGGCGAGCGTTTCAAGATCGGCCGCCAGGGCGAGATCGTCGAGACGCCGCATGGAAACATTAACCCCGAGACGGCAAGGCTGTCCCGTGGCCGCCTCCACCTCGAACACGCCGCGCAAGGCCTTGCGCATGATGATATCGTCGACCCGCGAAATAAGACCCAGGTCCTCCGCAAGGCCCACAAATTTGTCCGGAGCCAGAAGGCCAAGGCCGGGATGGCGCCAGCGCGCCAATGCCTCCACGCCGACGATCTCAAAGGTGGCGGCGTCGACCTTGGGCTGGAAGTAAGGCTCGATTTCGTCGCGCTCAAGGGCACGAAAAAGATCGTCCGCCAACTGTTTTTGCCGGTTCACATGGGCCGCGTGGCCTGCATCGTAAAGGCAAATCCGGAACCGCCCTGCGCGCTTTGCCGCCGACATGGCCGAATCCGCTTCGGCGACGAGGCGGTCGCGGTCCGCCTCCTCCGGCGTCGACAGGGCGACACCAATACTGGCCCCCAGTCGAAACTCATGTCCCTCAAGGGAAAAGGGCTGCTTGATGGCCTCAAGGATCGCCTCGCCCATGGCCTGCGCCCGGCGGCCCCCATGATCGGCAAACAAAACGTCGATGAACTCGACGCCGCCCACGCGGGCCAGAACCACACCGACCTGGAGGAGGCCCTTCAATCGTGAGACCGCCTCGATTAACACCGCATCGCCCGCCCCGTGACCAAGACGGTTGTTGACGCGCTTGAAGTGATCAAGATCAATATGCAGCATACAGATTGATCCGCTCCGCTCTCGCGCCCGCTCGATGAGGATATGCCAGTTGCGCGACAGGTAGCGTCTGTTGGGGATCTTGGTCAGGCTGTCGTGTTCGGCGGCCCAGGCCTCCTTGCCGCGCAAGGCCTCAAGTTGGGCATTTTTTTCCAGGAGCGCGGCGGCCTGCTCCTCGGCGAGTTCCTTGGCCCGGATAATTTCGGTAATGTCCGTGTTCGTCCCGATGGCACGAATGAGTTGCCCATCCTCGTCCCGCAGGGCCTGGCCCCGCGACTGCCACCAGTGCCAGTCGCCGCGCCCGCTCTTGATACGATAGGTGACGTCGAAAGGGTCCCCCGCCTGCAGGTGGCGCTGCCAGTTTTGGGCGACGCTGCGCTTGTCGTCGGGATGGATGCGCCCTTGCCAGGAGCCCAGCATGTCGGGCCAGTCCTCCCGGTCATAACCCAGCATCAGCCAGTTCTGAGGCGTGAAGGTCATGCGGTTGACGGGGATTTTCCAGTCCCAAACGCCATCGGACGCCGCCTCGAGGGCGAGGCGAAAGGCCTCCTCGGAGTCGCGCAGGCGATCGCGGATCTCCACGGCCTCGGTCACCACTTCGGTGAACATGATGACGCCGCCCTGGGCGCCTTCGGGCGTGTACCAGGGCACGTTTTCCCAGCGAATGTAGTCGATCCGGCCGTCGCCCCGGGGAAACGGATCCTCCGCGCAGGACAGATGCTCGCCCCTCAGGTTTCGCGCATGGATGTCCCGCCAGCGCTGGGGCACTTCGGGAAAAATGTCGTAATGGTGCCGCCCGATGATATCTTCGGCCTTGAGTTGGTAGTCCGCATACCACCGATCGCTTGCCGCCATGTAGCACAGGCGCATGTCGAACATCGCGACCGCCATGGGGATGTGCTTGATGAAGAGGCCGAGATGGTGATCGATCATGCCAGTCTGCCAATCCGGCCGCACAGGGCGGGCGGACAATGAGTTTAAGACGCCGGGACGAGACCTCTCCCACGTGTTTGGTTTAATACCGCCGCGTTAACAAGCCCTTGGGACGGGCTTTCCAGCGAGGGATGCAACACTCCAAAGCGCTTCGGGGGTCAAGGAGAGGTCATGGTAACGGTGCGAGACTACACGGCCGCGGATGCGCAGGCCTTCAGAGCGTTGAACCTCGCCTGGATCGAGGCCCATTTCGCCGTGGAAGAGAGCGATCTGCGCCAGCTTGACAACCCACAAGGTGCTATTTTGGCCGATGGGGGCCGCATCCTGATCGCCGAACTTGGCGGTGATGCGGTCGGAACGGTCGCCCTGGTGCCGGCCCATGGGCCCGGCCATGGCTCGGAGACGGTGGAACTGATCAAAATGGCTGTGCGGACCGATCTGCGCGGGCACGGGATCGGCAGGGCGCTGATGGACGCTGCCCTGTTGAACGCCCGAGCCATGGGCGGGCGCCAAATCTGGCTTGAGACCAACAGCCGTCTGGATGCGGCTGTCGCCCTCTACCAACGGGCTGGCTTTCGCGAATTGACGGGCTCGGACATGCGGCCGACGCCCTATTCCCGCTGCAACTGCCAGATGCTGCTCGATTTGTAGTCCGGCCCGGAAAGCCCGCTTGTCCGCGTGGCGGCGCGGGGGTATTTTGCCTTCCGGAAGCAGGCTCCAGCCGCCCGCGGGCCATGCCCTTGGTGAAGTTCTGCGCTTGGCCTTGAACGTGTGGTTTCCTCCAGGATCCGGCACGCACGGCAATGCGGGCCCCGTCGACCCATCCGGATCCATGATCGGGAGAACCCCATGGTCGACGCGCAGCCCTTCCCCCAATCCCGCACTGACGCAAAAGCGCAGGCCCGCGCTCTGAAGGCCGAGGCGGCTCAGCGCGGCACGAGCATCAGCCATGGTGCCGCGCTGGAGCATTTGGCCCATGCCCACGGTTTCAGGGATTGGAACACCCTGTCAGCCGCCTTGCCGGAGACAGGCGGCGCGCCGCGCTGGCGCACCGGCGATCGGATCAGCGGGATCTATCTGCATCAGAGTTTCGACGGCGAGATCCTCGCCTGCGAACGGCTGGCCCCGGACCGGACGCGCCTCACGATCCAGTTTGACCAGCCCGTCGATGTGGTCCGTTTCAGCAGTTTTTCCTCCTGGCGCCACCGGATCACCTGCACCATCGATGGCGAAGGGCGCAGCCCGGCGCGCCTGTCGGATGGCACGCCCCACGTTACGTTGACCCGTTCTGGGGCCCTTGCCCGGGGTGTCGATTGACACAGGCGAGGACGGGCCGATAGTCACGCCACTCGAATGTCGAACCACTGCACTGTCGAACCACTGGGGCCCATGCGGGCTCCGGTGGAGTTCGCAGGGAAGGACCCACTCGCCCATGGCGCCCGACAACATCACCATCGTGACCGTCTGCTACAACAGCGATGGCGTGATCGGCGCCATGCTCGCCTCGATCCCCGAGGGCGTGCCGGTCGTTCTGGTGGACAATGCGAGCCCGCGCCCCCTTGAGCCTGCCCTCCCCCACGGCCGTCCGGGCCTCACGGTCATCCGCAACATCGAGAACCGCGGCTTCGGGCGGGCCTGCAACCAGGGCGCGGCGGCGGCCCGGACGCGCTTTGTGCTGTTCCTCAATCCGGACGCGCAGCTTCAGCCCGAAACCCTGCCGGCCTTACTCGCCGCGCGAGCGCGCCATCCGGAGGCCAGCGCCTTCAACCCGCGCCTTGCGACACCGGACGGACGGCCCCTGTTCAAACGGGACAGCCTGCTCCTGCCCCGGTCCATGCGCATGCCACGGGAGTGTCCGCCCGAGGATCACCCCCTGCCCTTTCTGGTGGGCGCCGCCATTTTCATGGAGCGGAGCACATTCGAGGCCGTGGGCGGCTTCGATGAAAATATCTTCCTTTATTACGAAGACGACGATCTGGGCCTGCGCCTGGCCGCCGACCATGGCCCCATCATGTTCATCCACGATGCCCTGGTGCTGCATGAGCCGACGACCGGCTCCGGATCGTCGCCGGAGATCGTGCGCTTTAAGGCCTATCACATGGCCCGGGCGCGGGTGTATGCCAAGCGCAAGCATGGACGGTTCCTGCCTTTCGTCAGTGCACTGTCCTATGCGGTGACGCGCTTTGTCAAACCGCGGATCCTGCGCTCGGCCGAAAAGCGCGGCTGGGCCTGCGCCTTCCTGTCCGGCGTGCTCAGCACCCTGCGCGACGGCGGGCGCTACGGGGCCCTTAACGCCATGGGCCGAGGCGGGTACCGGAAAGGAACAACACCATGAGACTGCACAAACTCGCCCCCCTGTATATGCGCAAACTCGTCCGGGGGGAGACCTTTCAGGTCCACGGGGTCACGGTCACGGTGCCGCTCGCCGCGGATCCGGTCCTCTACAAGCACCTGGCGCGGGGCCGCCCCTATGAGGAGGCCGAGGCCCATTTCGTGCGCTCCGCCTTGAAGCGGAGCACGGATGTTGTGGAACTGGGCGGCTGCCTCGGTGTCGTCTCCCGGGTGATCCGCGACACCATTGGCCCGGAGGCGGACCATGTGGTGGTCGAGGCCAATCCCGATCTCCTGCCCGTGTGCGCAGCCAATGCCCGCATGGCCGGTCAGACCGGCCGCACGGAGGTCCTCGGCCGGGCCATTGCCTATGACGCCCAGACGGTCACGTTCCAGCATGGCGGTAATGCCCATGTGGGCCAGGTCCTGAGCGTCGGCGCGGCATCCGCCCACGCCGTCACGGTGCCGGCCATGACCTTGAGCGCCTGTGCGGCCCATCTGCCTGAGAACCGCCCCTTTGCCCTGGTCTGCGACATCGAGGGGAGCGAATGGGACGTGTTCGAGCGTGAAGACGGCATTTTTTCCCGCGTTGCCCACGCCATCGTCGAAGTGCACCCCCACGCCTTCGCCGCCCGCGGCGCAAGCGAAGACGATTTCCTCGATCTTGCGGCCCAGCGCGGCCTCACGCCCCTTGAGCGACGCGGCGATGTGGTGCTGTTCCGGGGACCGGCCACCGAATAACGCGCAGCCCCCGCTCAGGTCTCCAGATCCGTCCCGCCGATGACGAAGGGGGGATGCATGTCGGCGAGCGCGGCGGCGAAGCTGCGCCGCTGTGTTTCGGGCAGGGCCTCGATGGCCGCCCAGGCGTCGTCGAGATAGTCCGCATCCGCCGCCGCCAGGAACAGGGCCTGCGTGACGGGGCTTTCACGTCCCAGGGTCTGCTCAGCTGCGCTGATCAGCACGCCGAGGGTCTTTTCCGTGATCAGCGGACGGGTTTCCATAGTTCTCGACCTCCCAACCGGCACTGCCTCTTTTGCGCCGCGGCGTGAACGCCCCCGCGGCGCCGCAGCCCTGTGATCACCGCGAATCAATCGGCACAAAAAGCAAGTGTCAATGTTCGGTTAAGCGGCACCCGCCGTTTTCCCCGACTCGCCGCTCCAATCGCGAAAAACTGTGGAAGGCGCGGCTCCCATTGATCCTACGATGGACTAGACTCGGAATGATTCGAAACCTGCGGCGGTGAAAGGCACGCAATCATGGCAGCGGCCACAAGCCAGTGGATCATCACGGCAGGATCCGTCCTGTTCGCCTTCGCCTGCGCCCTGTGGGCCATCCAGGAGGGTTTGCGCCGACGCAATGTCTCGCGCAACTGGCTGGAGGCGCGCCGCGCCATGGATACGGCCATGGCGCGCACGGATATTCTGTTCCGCTCCGACCCGGACCTGACGCTCATTTGGGACGAAGGGCACGGCGCTTCCGTGGCCGGCGCGGGCCGGGGCGGCTCGGCGGGCCTCCAGGCGCCCGACCAGGTGCTCGGCCGGGGCACGGCCCTCGACAAGCCCAACCTTGAGGACGCGGGCGTTCAGCCGACGGATATCGTCCTCGACGCTGACGATATCGACGAGGACGACCTGAGCCTCAATGAGCGCTTCGAAGCCTTCGTCGCGAGCCTTGAGGACGGCGCGCGCCAGCGCTTTGCCGCCGCCGTTGCCCGGCTGCGCGGCGAAGGAAAACCCTTCCGCATGACGCTGACGCGGCGCATGGGCGGGATCATCGAGGCTCATGGCCGCCCCGCCGCCACCCAGTCCGCCGTCAAACTGCGGGATGTCTCGCCGGAGCGCACCGAGATCGAAACCCTGGCGGAGCGCCTGCAACAGGCCGAGCGGGACCGGGACAGCTTTGCCGAATTGCTGGAACGGGCCCCCTTCCCCATCTGGCGCCGGCGTGGCCATACCCTTGTGTGGGCCAACGAGGCCTATGCCCGGGCGGTCGATTGCGCGAGCCCGGAGGACGCCGTCGAGGGCCGCCGGGAACTCGACAGTTCCGAGCGCTCCTTGTCGGCGCTCGCGGCGCGCAACACGGAAGTGCAGACCAAGCGGCGCTATGTGGTTGTGGACGGACAGCGCCGAGCCATGGAACTGATCGCCATTCCCGCCGGTGACGGTACGGGCGGCATCGCCCTCGATCTATCTGCGGTCGACGAGGCGCAGCAGCAATTGGAAAGCCATTTGCGCGCCCACCGGGAGACGCTCGACCAGTTGCGCACCGCCGTTGCCATCTTCGGCGCGGACAAAACGCTCGTCTTCCACAACGAGGCCTATGTGGGCCTGTGGGGCCTTGATCCGCGCTGGCTCGATCAGAACCCGGATGACGGGGAAATCCTGGAGCACTTGCGCGAGCAGCGCCAATTGCCCGAGCAGGCCGACTTCCAGGCCTGGAAGCGCAGCCGCCTCGACCTTTATCAGCAAGTGGCCGACGGCGACGAGCTGTGGCACCTGCCGGATGGGCGTTCCTTGCGGGTGATTTGCCGGGCCCACCCCTTTGGCGGCCTGATTTATCTGTACGAAGACGTAACCGATCAGGTGACGCTTGAAAGCTCCTACAAGACGCTGACCTCCGTGCAGCGGGTCACCCTCGACCATCTGCATGAGGCCGTGGCCGTGTTCGGGCGGGATGGACGCCTGAAGCTGTCCAACGCGGCGTTTGCCCGGATGTGGGGCCTGGAGCAGACTCTGCTGCGCGGCGAGCCCCATTTCTCGGTGCTGACGGAACGCTGCGCGCCGCAGCTGGAGGAAGCCCATCTTTATGACGACGGGGACTGGCCGCGCATCGCAGCCTCGGTGACCTCAATCGACAGCGAGGGCGATTTGCAGCCCGGCCGCCTGATCCGCCGTGATGGCCGCATCCTGGATTTCGCCGGCGAGGCCCTGCCGGATGGACGGCTCCTGCTCACCTTCCTTGACGTGACGGATACGGCGCGCATGGAACATGCCCTGCGCGAGCGCAACGAGGCCCTGGAGACGGCCGACCGTCTGAAGTCGGAATTTGTCTCCAATGTCTCCTATCAACTGCGCACGCCGCTCAATTCCATTGTCGGCTTCACGGAGATGATCAGCGAGGGCATGGTCGGTGACCTGACGGAGCGTCAAAGCGAATATACGGGCCACATCCTCCAGGCCTCCGCCCAGTTGCGCGACCTGATCGACGACATTCTGGACCTCGCCATGATCGAGGCGGGCACCCTGTCGCTCGATCTCGACACGGTGAACATTTCAGACCTGCTCAAGAACGCCCGCGACGTGGCCGTGAGCCGGGCCACGGACAGCGCCGTGACCGTGAGCGTCGATTGCCCGCAATCCATCGGCGCCATGGTGGCCGATGAAAAGCGCCTGCGGCAGATTCTGTTCAATCTGACCACGAATGCCCTGCGCTTCACGGAAAAGGGCGACACAGTGACCATCGGCGCGGCCAAGAAAGGCGGCATGGTGACGATCTGGGTGGCCGATACGGGCTCAGGCATCCCGGCGGAATATCAGGCCTCGGTGTTCGACCGCTTCTCCAGCCATGACAGCAATCGGCGCGGCGCGGGCCTCGGCCTGTCCCTTGTGAAGAGCTTCGTGGAACTGCATGGCGGCTGGGTCACGCTGACGTCCGAACCCGACAAGGGCACCCGCGTGGTCTGCCACCTGCCTGCCCGGCCCCAGGAGGGAAGCCAGGCCGCCGAGTAAGGGGCGTCCCCGCCCAGTGTGGCGGGCGCCGCCAATGCCTAAGGACAGTTTAAAAATCCCCGCGCATTAAAAATCCCCGCACACGGGGCGGCAAAAATCCGATAGGTCCATCACGACAAAATCGATTGGATCGATCAGCCGGGCCGCGTTATCCAAGGACACACTGCGCATCAGCAGATGATCCAGGAGGATAACGATGAAGGTCGTGGAAAAATGCCCCTTTACGGGCGGCGTACACAATCATGCCGCCGGCGCCGGCACGTCGAACCGGGACTGGTGGCCCAATCAACTCAACCTGAAAATCCTTCATCAGAACGCGCCCCAAACCAATCCCATGGGCGAGGCCTTTGATTACGCCGAGGAATTCAAGAGCCTCGACCTCGCCGCCGTGAAGCAGGACATCTATGACCTGATGACCACCTCCCAGGAGTGGTGGCCGGCGGATTATGGCCATTACGGCCCCCTGTTCATCCGCATGGCCTGGCACAGCGCCGGCACCTACCGGATTGCCGACGGTCGCGGCGGCGGCGGCGCGGGCACCCAGCGCTTTGCTCCCCTCAACAGCTGGCCCGACAACACCAATCTCGACAAGGCGCGCCTGCTGCTGTGGCCGGTGAAACAGAAATACGGCCGCAAGCTCTCCTGGGCGGATCTGATGATCCTCGCGGGCAACTGCGCTCTTGAGTCCATGGGCTTTAAAACCTTCGGCTTTGCGGGCGGCCGTGAAGACATCTATGAGCCCGAGGACGATATCTATTGGGGCTCTGAGGAAACCTGGCTCGACGACAAGCGCTATACAGGCGACCGGGACCTTGAGAACCCGCTGGGCGCGGTGCAAATGGGGCTGATTTACGTCAATCCGGAAGGCCCCAACGGCAAGCCCGATCCCATGGCCTCGGCCCACGACATCCGCGAAACCTTCGGCCGCATGGCCATGAACAACGAAGAGACCGTGGCCCTGATCGCGGGCGGCCATACCTTCGGCAAATGCCACGGCGCAGGCGACGCGGGCCTTGTCGGTCCCGAGCCCGAGGGCGCGCCCATCGAATTGCTGGGCCAGGGCTGGCAGAGCACCTTCGGCAGCGGCAGGGGCGTTGACACCATCACCAGCGGCCTTGAGGGCGCCTGGACAACCACGCCGACCAAATGGGACAACAACTACTTTGAAAATCTGTTCGGTTATGACTGGGAACTGACGAAAAGTCCGGCCGGCGCCTATCAGTGGACGCCCAAAGACGGCGCCGGCGCCGGTACCGTTCCGGACGCCCACGATCCGGCCAAGCGCCATGCGCCCATGATGGCCACGACGGACATCGCCCTGAAGGTCGATCCGGTCTATGCGCCGATCTCCAAGCGGTTCCACGACAATCCGGACCAGTTTGCCGATGCCTTCGCGCGGGCCTGGTTCAAGCTGACCCACCGGGACATGGGCCCCAAGGCCCGCTATTTGGGTGCGGAAGTTCCGGGCGAAGACCTGATCTGGCAGGATCCCGTGCCCTGCGTCACCCATGACCTTGTCACTGAACGGGACATTTCCGAGCTGAAGGTGAAGATCCTCTCCTCCACCCTCACCATCTCGGAGCTTGTGTCCACGGCCTGGGCGTCCGCGTCCACCTTCCGCAATTCCGACAAACGCGGCGGCGCCAATGGCGCGCGCATCCGCCTCGCGCCGCAAAAGGATTGGGCGGTCAATCAGCCCGCGCAGCTTCAAAAGGTGCTGAAGACACTCGAAGACATCCAGGCGGCCTTCAACACCGCGCAGACGGGCGGAAAGAAAGTCTCTCTGGCCGATCTGATCGTGCTCGGCGGCAATGCGGCCGTTGAACAGGCCGCCCTTTACGCTGGCCATTATGTCACCGTGCCCTTCACGCCGGGCCGCGGGGATGCAAGCCAGGAGCAGACGGATGTGGACTCCTTCGCGGTGCTTGAGCCGCGGGCGGACGGTTTCCGCAACTATCTGACCCCGGGTTCGAACGTCCCGGCCGAGGAACAGCTCATCGACAAGGCCCAGCTCCTCAGCCTTACGGCGCCGGAAATGACGGTGCTCGTGGGCGGCCTGCGGGTGCTCAAGACCAATGCGGACAAAAGCAGCCACGGCGTCCTCACCACTCAGATTGAGGCCCTGACGAACGATTTCTTCGTCAATCTGCTCGATCTGGGTACGGCCTGGGCCCCCTCCTCATCGGCCGACAACGTCTTTGAGGGGCGGGATCGCAAAACCGGCGCCGTCAAATGGACCGGCACGCGGGTCGACCTCGTCTTCGGCTCGAACTCGCAGCTTCGCGCCATTGCCGAAGTGTACGCCGGCAGCGATGGCCAGCAGCAGTTCGTCCACGACTTCGTGGCCGCCTGGGGCAAGGTCATGGACCTGGATCGCTTCGACGTGAAGCGCTGACACCGTCCCACACTCGGTGTCCGGAGGATCCGGGCACCGAGTGTCTGCCCTTCCGCGCGGAGCACCCTGTTGCCGCCGGCACGTATGAGAGCCCGGCTTGGCAAGCCGCCTCCCCTGCCCCATGCTTGCGCCCTGTCGACATCGCGACCGGGCCCCTCCGCGCCGGTCCCCGGACGGAGCCAAGCCCATGATCCATCTTCTTTTTTCACGCTTTGCCGCACGGCTTGCCCTCTCGGCCCTTGCTGGTCTGGGCGTCGCGGGCGCCTTGTCCTTGGGCGCCTTGTCCTTGGGCGCCTTGTCCTTGGACGCCAGGGCCGCCGAAGCGCTCGAAATCTCCGTTTCCGTCGCGGACACCCTGGCCTCGGAGCCGAGCGACGGCCGGGTCATTGTCATCCTGGCGACCGACGAGACGCGCGAGCCGCGTTTCCAGACCTCCTGGCGCTACACGGGCCCGCAGATCCTGGGCAAGGGCGTTGAAAATTTCGGGCCCGGTCAATCCATAACGATCGGTGCCGAGACCTTCGGCTTTCCCAAGACGTCGCTCGCGGATATCCCGGCCGGGACCTACACGGTGCAGGCCGTGCTGCACAAATACGAGACCTTCCGGCTCGGCAATGGCAAGACGGTCAAGCTGCCCATGAACCGGGGGGCCGGACAGAACTGGCGCCGCGCCCCGGGTAATCTGTTCAGCACACCCAAGACCGTGACCGTCGATCCGGCCAAGGGCGGGCGGATCGAGATCGAACTTGATGGCATGAACCCGTCCGTCGAGGCGCCCGAGGACACGGCTTACATCCGTCATGTCCGCATGAAGAGCGACCTGCTGAGCGCTTTTTGGGGCCGCGATATCTATCTCGGCGCCCATGTGCTGGTGCCCCACGGCTTTGAGGACCATCCGGAGGCACGCTATCCCCTCGCCATTTTCCACGGCCATTTCCCGGCCGATTTCGACGGGTTTCGCCCCGAACCGCCGGCGGAGGACCTGGAGTGCGAATACAGCGCGCGCTTCGATGTGGAATGCTACAACCGGGTTCAGCAGCAGGAGGCCCATGACTTCTACAAGGCCTGGACGGGGCCGGACTTCCCGCGCATGCTGATCGTCAAGATCCAGCATGCCAACCCCTATTATGATGATTCCTATGCGGTGAATTCAGCCAATCTGGGGCCCTATGGCGATGCCATCACGAAGGAACTTGTGCCCTTTATCGAGAAAATGTTCCGGGGTATCGGGGAGCCCTGGGCGCGATTCCTTTATGGCGGCTCCACGGGCGGCTGGGAGGCGATGGCCGCTCAAGTGTTCTATCCGGACGACTACAACGGTGCCTTTATCGCCTGCCCCGATCCCATCGACTTTCGCGCTTACACACTGATCGATATCTATAAGGACAAAAACGCCTACTACATGGATGGGCCCTTCAAGCGCTTTTCCCGGGTCGGCCACCGCGATTATCTTGGCCATGTCCGCTCCACGGTGGAGATGATGAACCACTACGAATTGGTTCTGGGCACAAAGAACCGGTCCGGCGACCAGTGGGACATCTGGGAGGCGGTCTATTCGCCCATGGGCGAGGACGGCTACCCCAAACGTCTGTGGGACAAGCGCACCGGCGAGATAGACCCGCAGGTCGCGGCCCATTGGCGGGAAAACTACGACCTGCGCCATATTCTGGAGCGGGACTGGGCGACCTTGGGCCCTAAACTGCGCGGCAAGCTCCACATCTATGTGGGCGACATGGACAATTACTACTTGAACAACGCGGTTTATTTGGCCCAAGAGTTTCTGGAGCGGGCCGACCCGCCTTACGAGGGCGAGGTGCTCTATGGCGACCGGGCCGAGCATTGCTGGAACGGCGATGCGAGCCTGCCCAATCACATCACCCGCCTGCGCTACAACACACAATATGTGCCGAAGATCTTGAAACGGATCGAAGACACCGCGCCCCAGGGAGCGGACCTGACAAGCTGGCGGTACTGAAGCCCCCGGCGCCAGGCAGGCCCCGGGCGGGGCCCACCACCTGCGGGGGCCCACCACCTGCTGGGGCCCCGTGTTGCCTGGCCTGAGAGGGCCCGATAGGATCAAGCCCAAGTTGAGATCCGGGGGGGAGTTCGGGAGATCACGATGGCGAACGAAGCCGAGCAAGACGTGCCAGGCGCGGGCCCAACCGCGCAAGGCCAGCAGCAAAGCCAGGGCGGCTGGAGCCTGCGGCAAATTCCTGTGTGGCAGCAATATCTTGTCTTTGTGCCAACCTTCCTCATTCCCCTGTTCCAGGGCCTTGCCAGTGAGTTTCTCTACGACCTGATCGATGGCGCCGTTCAGGGCCTTTACAGCGGCGACGGCGAGGGGTGGGGCTGGCTCACGGCCGACGGCCTCATTTACACGGTGGTGATTTACGCCATCGCGGTGCTGGTCGGGCTGATTTCAGTCCTTGCCCTTGTGCGCCTCAGCGTGCCGGGCCGCTCCACGCTGCAATTCCTGTTGCGGGCGATCCCCGTATTCATCGTGCCGTTCATCCTGGTGCTGGCATTCTCCGATAATGTCAGCCTGCGCCTCAGTCTGGAGACGGCGAACGCGGACATTGCCGAACGGAATGAGCGGATCGCGGAACTCGAGCGGCAACTGGAGGACGCGGGCCGGTCGGTCTACTACAAGGCCGACATCAGCGGCGGCGATGAAATCCTCTCCATGGATCCGGAGGGTTCCCAATGACAACGATATGCGAGGCCGCGGCGCCGGAGCGCGATATGACCCCGATCTGGAAAGCCCTCACCTGGATGAGCCCGGCGCGCGGACGCTCGGCGGGCTGTCTCGCCGCCGCAGCGTTCGGGCTGGTGCTCGCCGCCCTTCCGCTGGACGGCCAGGGCGCGCGCGCCGAAACGGTGACCGTGAAAACCGCGAACCGATCTCTTGATTGCGAAAAGCCCACCCGGCGGGCGCACCGGCGCTGCGTGCCCGCGGGCCGGCGGATCCGCCAGGTCGTGGTGCGTGTGGACCGGGTGCAGGGTGCAAGCCGCATCACGGGCCCCAAAAGTGAGCCCGGGGCCATCCCGCCCAATGTGCGCCTTGTCTTGCCTGAACGGGTCTCGGATGTGGGGCGGATCGACTTCAACGGTCGCTGCGTCGTGCTCGAAACCACGGCGCGGCCGCGCGGCACGGACCCCATTACGGGCGCCTGCCGCGGCTACGGCCAGATCGATCTGGCGCTCGAGATCACGTACTGACCTCTCATCAGTGCTTAGTTAGCCAGTGCTGGACCGGTAAGCCGTGGCCCGCATTCGGGGCCGCGGCACAAAACGTCGCCTACGGGTTCACCAGACGCTTGTCAGCGGTCCGTTGAGCGCGCTCACGGCAAACAGCAGCCAGAGCGTCACGCCCGCCGCACCATACCGTGTCACGGGCCCCAGCACGTGGCCGATCGGCGCCGCAGGCCGGTTCGGCCCGGTCCGTTCGCGGCGGACCATGGCTCGGTCGGCGCCGTGGCGGACGGCCGCCCGCCGCTCAGACCATCGAGAAAAGCCCGGCGCTTTCAGAAAATGAACGGCTCCGGCGACGGTTGCCTCTGTGGTCATCGCTGCACCTCTTTCCCTTGAATTGCAGACCCTTCGACGGGATGGAACGCCCCAAAAGCGGCCCTGAGCGGGCGTTTTTCGTGCATTCCCAGACAAGGACGCGGGACCACGGTCCGCGGATGCAGCCGGCGGCACTTTTTTCCACATGTGTTGGGAAAACCGCCCCCCCGCCAGGCGCGGAGCGAAGCGCGCCCACCGGCGCCGCGGCCATGGTGGTCACGGCGCCTGAACCGTGCTGCGATAAGACCGAAAGGCCGCCGGGCAGCCAGGCATCCGCCGCCCCGGGCATCCAAAACGCGCAAGACCGCATGTCGAGGGCCGCATGTCGAGGGAGGACATCCATGAACCGTTTTGAGGGAAAAACCGTCTGGATCACGGGCGCATCGTCGGGCATCGGCGAGGCGCTGGCCCATGCCTTCGCCCGGGAGGGGGCACGGCTTATCCTGTCGGGCCGACGCGTGGAGGCCCTGGAGACCGTGGCCAAGGCCCTCGACGCGCCATCCCGGACTCTGGCCTTTGAAGCGACCGACTACCAAAACCTTGCAGGCGTCGTGGAGGAGGCGTGGGCCTGGACCGGCCGGGTCGACATCCTGGTGAACAATGCCGGGGTAAGCCAGCGCAGCCTTGCCGTCGACACCGCGCCCGAAGTCTACCGCAATCTGATCGATATCGACCTCATCGCGCCCATCTGGCTCACGCAACTGCAATTACCGAAAATGGTGGCGGCCGGCGGAGCCCATATTATCGCGATCAGTTCCGTTGCCGGACGGATCGGCGCGCCGCTGCGCACCGCCTATTGCGCGGCCAAGCATGGCCTCATTGGGTACATGGATGCTCTGCGCTGCGAAGTCGACAAGCTCCACGGCATCAAGGTCACCAATGTGCTGCCCGGATCGGTCGCAACAAATGTCTCGCGCAATGCGCTCACCTCGGATGGCTCCAGCCGGGGCCGTTCCGACGCGGTGATCGACGCGGGCGATGATCCCATGGACTGCGCCAAGGCGATCCTGGACGCGGTTGCGGCGGGTGAGCCGGAACTGATCTTCGCCAAGGGCCAGGAGCTTGACTCCGCCAAGCTGCGCCATGCCGATCCGCAGGCTTATTTCGCCCTGTTCGCGGATCTGGGCGCCTATGTTGCCGAGCGCCATCGCCAGGAAGAACAAGACGAAAAGGCCTGACCCGGCCCCCGGGGCAGGCGTGACACGCACCACCAAAAAACGGCGGGCCTGGGAGGCCAATCCATGATCGGCATGCTCGGACTTCTGGGGGGCCTTGCGCTCCTCATTCTGCTGGCCTTGCGCGGGGTGAACATCATCCTTGCAAGTCTGCTCTGCACACTGATCGTGATTGCGACCAACGGCCTGCCCCTGGCCAGCAGCCTTAATGACGCCTACGCCTTTGGCGATTTGGGCGCCTTCACCTTCGCCGGGCGCTTCTTTTTGTTGTTCACCGCCGGCGCGATCTTCGGCCGTGTGATGGATGAAAGCCACGCGGCCACCTCCATCGCCATGTCCATGGTGCGGGCGCTGGGCGCGCACCAGGCGCTCTGGATCACCGTCTTCACGACGGCCCTGCTCACTTATGGCGGCGTGGTGGTCTTTGTGGTGATTTTCGCCATGTATCCCCTTGGCCTGCGTTTGATGAAGGAATCCAACATCCCCAAGCGCCTGTTCCTGGCCGCCATGGCCCTGGGGTCGGGCACGTTCACGCTCACGGCCTTGCCGGGCACCCCCTCGATCCACAACGTGATCCCGACCGTCACCCTGGGGACGGATTTGTTTGCCGCCGCATGGCTCGGCCTTTTCGGCGGCGCTCTCATGCTGCTGCTCGGCATCGCCTATCTGGGCCGGGAACAGGCGCGCGCGAGCGCCGCCGGGGAGGGCTTCGTGCCCGCGCCGGGTGAACACGTGCCCGACTTGAGCGACATCGATCATGATCTGCCGCCCTGGCCCCTCGCCTTCCTGCCGCTGGTGCTCGTGATCGGAACGATTTTGGCGCCGCGTCTTCTGCCCCTGGTGGGCTTGGGCGCCGACTGGCCGCTCGTTCAGTTCGCCAATACGCAGCCCATCCTGTGGCCCAGCATTGCGCTTGTCTTCGCCAGCCTTGTCGCGCTCGTGCTCTTTTCGGCCGTGCGCCGCGCGCCCCTGGCCGTTTTGGGGCGCGGCGCGCAGGACGCGGTCACACCCCTGATGGCCACATCGGTCGTGATTGGTTTTGGCGGCGTCGTGGTGACGACGGAGGGTTTCACGCTCTTTGCCCAGACCATGGTGAATGCGGATCTTCCGCCCCTGCTCTCCATGTTCGCGGCCATCAGTGTCGTTTCCGGCATTGTGGGATCCGCGTCGGGGGGCCTGCAGATTTTCATGGCGACCCTGGCGGACAGTTATCTTGCCATGGGCATCGACCCGCAGGAGCTGCACCGTTTGGTGGCCATGGCGGCGGGCGGGATCGACTCCTTGCCCCATTGCGGCGCCATCATTGCCATGCTGACCATTACCAAGCTCAGCCACCGGGAGGGCTACAAGGATGTGGGCATCATCACCGTCGTCATCCCGGTCATTGCCGCGCTGGCGTCCATTGGGATGGCCATGCTGTTCTGAAAACACAGGGAGGATGCCATGGCGGGAGCCCTGGTCGAGTTCGGCGTAGCCGGACGATTGTTGATGCGGGCCCTGCGGCGGCGCATGGCCGGGAGCGTAGCGCGCCATCCGGACGCGGCCATGTTTCGCCGGGACATGGAGGCCCTGCTCGCAAAGCTGCCGGCCGGCACGGTTCGCGATGTGACCTGGGTCAGCATGCCGGCAAACCGCGCCCCCTGGATGTCCTCGGGCCTGACGGTCGAGGATGCCGACGAAATCACCACTTTCATAGTGGGCCGCGCAACGGTCAGCAAGCCGCTCGACATCTGGGTCAGCCCGGCCCTGAATGTCTGGCTGCGCGTGGGCGAAATGGGCACCGCGTTCCGCGGCACGCGTGCCAGTCACTCCTTCCGCGTCGACGGCGCGGGGCTGCTTTATCTCGGCAATTATTTTCCCAATGAATGGACAGACGATCAGGGCACGCTGCGTCTGCCCGCCAAAGCCCACCAATCCATCGGCGACGGGTTCGAGATTGTGATCGTGCGCTGGGCCGTTCCGGCAACGGACGGCATGGCGCGCCTCGACGCCCTTGCCGGCGAAGGGGAGGCGGCCGGCCTTGTGACGGGCGAAATGGCACGGCTTGAACAGGGCGAGACCACGCCGCCGGGATGGTCCTATCACTGGATCCTCGGGCCGGCGGAAATCTACACGCCAGGCGAAGATGATGCGGGCCGGCCCTGCATCGACTGCCACACCCACGGTGATGTGGGCATTTTGCGCAAGGACGTGGACCTGCCTTTGACGCCGGACACGGGGCTTGCCTGGCGCTGGCGCATCGACAGCCTGCCTTCGACCTTGCGGGAAGATACCGTTCCGACCCATGATTATCTGAGTATTGCGGTTGAGTTCGAGAATGGGCGCGACATTACTTACTACTGGAGTGCGACCCTGCCCGTCGAGACCGGTTACGACTGCCCCCTGCCCAACTGGTCCGGTCGGGAATATCATGTCGTCGTGCGCAGCGGGGCCAAGGGCCTTGGCGACTGGCTCGCCGAGAGCCGAAGTCTTTACCAGGATTATGAGCGCCACATGGGTACTCCGCCCCAACGCATCACGCGGGTCTGGCTGATCGCCAACAGCATCTTTCAGCGTGGAACCGGCACGGGCGCCTTCGCCGACATCGTGCTGACCGGCGGGCAGAAGCGCCTTCAGGTCCTATAGGCGCAGTCGCACACGCAAGGACCACAAAAACAAACCCGGGAGGACACGGGCCATGACCGCCAAACACATCATCGATATGACCGGCAAGACCGTGCTCATCACCGGCGGCAGCCGGGGCCTGGGGCGCGACATGGCGCTTGGCTTTGCCGCCGCCGGCGCCGATATCGCCGTCGCGAGCCGCAAAATCGAGGCGTGCGAGGCCGTTGCGCGGGAGGTCGAGGCCCTTGGCCGGCGCGCCTACGCGGTCAGTGCGAACATGTCCCATTGGGACGAGGCCGACCGCCTGGCCGGGGCTGTTTATGCCCGGTTCGGAATGATTGACGTTCTGATCAACAATGCCGGCATGTCACCGCTCTATGATAAGCCTACGGACATTACCGAAGCGCTTTATGACAAGGTTCTGGGGCTCAATTTGAAGGGCCCGTTCCGCCTGTCGGCGCTCATTGGCGAGCGCATGATGGCCGGAGACGGCGGCGCGATCCTCAATATCTCGTCCATCGCCTCGATCCGGCCGCGTAAGGACATTATTCCCTACGCTGCGGCCAAGGCGGGCCTCAATGCCATGACCGAGGCCATGGCGGACGCGCTTGGCCCCAAGGTACGGGTCAACGCCATCCTGCCGGGCCCGTTCCTGACCGACATATCAAAGGCATGGGACATGGAGGCCTTTAATCGTTCGGCCGAAGCGACCATCGCCATGAAACGGGGCGGCGCGCCCGACGAAATCACTGCCGCGGCCCTTTATCTGTGCAGTGACCATGCCGGCTACACGACCGGCGCCCTGCTACGCATCGACGGCGGCTCACGGTAGGAGTGGCATGTGGGGCACGGAGCCCCCTGGATCCGTCATCACGGGCGCGGCGATGTGATCCAGGGCCGCATGCGCCGAGCCCGTGGCTCTGGATTGCTTCGTCGCGGGCGCTCCTCGCAATGACGAATGGGGGGGATCAGGCGCCGTCCATCCTCGTCACACGGACAAACGGCGCAGGCCCAATCTGATCAGCGTTTCGAGTGCGGCGCCGTCGCCGGCCTCGTCCCCGGCGGCCTTGATGGCGGCGGCGGCCTCTGCCGGATTGTAGCCGAGATTGGTCAGGGCCGAGACGGCCTCGGCGTGCGGGCCCTGGGCGACCGGGGCAGGACCTGCGGCGGGATGAACGGCGATGCCCGGCATGGGCGCCTTGTCTTTCAGTTCCGTGGCGAGACGTTTGGCAAGCTTGGGCCCCACGCCTTGCGCCCGCGCGAATGTGGCGTGATCGCACTGGGCGACCGCACGGGCCAGATCCTCCGGGCTCAACACGCTGAGCAGGGCCAACGCAACCCGGGCGCCCACGCCCTGCACGCTTTGGAGAAGGCGAAACCAGGCCCGTTCCGTCGGCCCGGAAAACCCGTAGAGCCGGATCAGATCCTCCCGCACCACCGTCTCAATGACGAGCGTGACGGGCTCGCCCGTGCCCACGGACAAACGTCCGAGCAAACCAGCCGGCGCATGGACTTCGTACCCCACGCCCTGAACATCGATCAGCACCGTATCGGTACTGACTTCGACGACCTGTCCGCGCAACTGTCCAATCACGGCAAATCCTCCGCCAGACGGCTCGCGGGCGCATGGTGGGCATGGGTGATGGCGACGGCAAGCGCATCGGCCTCGTCCGGCGCACTCACTTGACAGCCAGGGAGCAGCATCCGCACCATGAGTAAGACCTGAGCCTTGTCCGCATGGCCGACACCCACCACGGATTTTTTCACCTGATTTGGCGCGTATTCGTGGACCGGCAGCCCCCGCAGGGCCGGAACCAGCAGGGCAACCGCCCGGGCCTGACCGAGCTTCAAGGTCGCCGCGCCATCGCGGTTGACGAAGGTCTGCTCCACGGCGGTCTCGTCCGGCGTCTGATCGTCAAATACCGCCGTGAGACCCTCGTGCAGTTGGGCGAGGCGTTCGGCAAGGGAAAGGTCGGCCCGGCTCGTGACAGCGCCATGGGCAAGACCGCGCAGACGCGTGCCCTCGATTTCGATGACGCCCCAGCCCATGCGGCGAAGGCCCGGATCGATGCCGATGATGCGCCGAACCCGGCGCGGCGCGGCCGACGGTCCGGCCCTCACGCGCCCCGTTGTCACGCGCTGAGCCGCTCCATCTCCTCATCGGAGATATCGAAATTGGCAAAGACGTTCTGCACATCGTCATTGTCATCGAGCGTGTTGAGCAGCTTCATCAGGGTGTCGGCGTTATCGCCGGTCACTTCGATGGTGTTTTGCGGCTTCCAGATGATCCGCGCACTGCTGGCTTCGCCCAACGTGTCCTCGAGGGCCTGGCGCACTTCGGCAAAGGCATCGGCGGCGCACAGGAACTCGTGGCCATCTTCGCCGGAGACGCACTCGTCCGCGCCGACCTCAATGGCGGTTTCCAGCATGGCGTCCGCGTCACCGGCCTCGGCGGTGTAGGAAATGCTCCCCATGCGGTCGAACATAAAGGTCACGCTGCCGGTTTCGCCCAGGTTCCCGCCATTCTTGGAAAAGGCGGTGCGCACATCGCCGGCCGTGCGGTTGCGGTTGTCCGTCAAAGCCTCGACCACGACACCGATGCCGCCGGGCCCAAAGCCCTCGTAGCGCACCTCTTCGTAGTTTTCCGCGTCATTGCCCTGGGACTTTTTGATCGCGCGTTCGATGTTGTCCTTGGGCATGGAATTGGCGCGGGCGTTCTGCACGGCGAGGCGCAGGCGCGGATTGCCGTCGATATCCGGACCGCCCATTTTGGCCGCCACGGTGATTTCCTTGGCCAGTTTGGAGAACAGTTTGGAGCGCTTCGCATCCTGGGCGCCCTTGCGATACATGATGTTCTTAAACTGGGAATGGCCGGCCATATCTCCTCACCACTTCTTGTTCGTCTTCATGCCGTTGTTCGTCTTCACTCCGGGCGCACCGCGCTCCGGCTGAGGGATCGTGTGCGCACGCCGCCTTGAGGACAGTTGCGTCCCAAGCTTGCGCCCCATGTTTTCAACGCGGCCCTGTCCATCATGCAACCGGCCGCCGGGAATAAGGCGTATGCCATGCGGCGCATCGATGGGCAATGCACCTCGCCCAGATGGGCATTCGCGACGGTGAGGTCACGGCGCGTGCCCTTTACGCGCCGGCAACCCTGTCTCCTTCAGCATGCAGGAGGAAAGTTTTGCTTTTGCCCGTCCAAAGGCGATGGGCGGATGGGAGGGTGCGTATCGTGTTCGGCGCTTTGAACGGGTGGCGAAAGTCCCGGCCTCCAAAAACGACTGCCGAGCCCGGATTGCGCCCGGCAGCCGACACGGCCCTTCCCGCAACGGCCCTTGTTGCGGCCCTGCCGGACGCGACCCTGATCGTTGATCGCAAGACGGCAGAAGTCCGGTTCGCCAATGGCCCCGCACAAACGCTGATCGAGACGTTGCGCGGGGTTGCCGAGCCCATAGCCGACCTGCCCGATGACGTGCAGGACCTCGCTCTTGAGAGCTTGTGCCCGGCGGGCCCGTCCCTTACCGAAAAACTCCAGGACGACGCAGCCCTGCCCTGGCGCGGCCTTGTGGAATGGGGCACCGAAACACTCCATTGCACCCTGATCGGATTGGCCGGTGAAATGGCCTTGTTCACCGTGCGGCACATCACGAAATCGGCGCACTGGGTCGATCAGCTGGAAGTCGATACGTCCTCGGCCATTGGCGAGCTGTTCATGGCGACCCAATCGCTGGGGCTGATCGCGCGCAACATGCGCGAGACGGTGGACACGTCCGAAAAGCAGAGCAGCGTTATCCAAAACGAAATCGGCGGCGCGACGGATTTGGCCAAGCGCATCATCGACCGGGCCGACCGCAGTCGTGACAGCATCGATGCCCTGGGGCGCGACATGACCCAGTCGGCTGCCAAGGCCCGGGAAACGGCGCAGACGGCGGCCGCGGCACAGGACACCCTGGGCCGGCTGTCCTCCGCCTCCGAACGGATCGGCGCGGTCGTCACGTTGATTCAGGATATCGCCGAGCAAACAAATTTGCTGGCGCTGAACGCCACCATCGAGGCCGCCCGCGCCGGCGAAGCGGGACGTGGCTTTGCCGTCGTGGCGACGGAGGTCAAGACGCTGGCGACCCAGACTGCCCAGGCGACCGGTGACATCACCGCCCAGATCAAGGACATCCAATCGGCCGCGACCAGCACGGTCACGGCCATGACGACGGTCTCCGGCGCGGTCTCGGGCATCGCCGCGGTTGCAACCCGCGTTGCCGGAGAAATGGCCGCCCGGGGCGAGGACAGCGGCTACGTCGCCCGGGACATTCAGGATCTGGCGCAGCGCCTCACCACCATCGCCGGTGCCGCCCAGAGCCTCGCGGATCTGGTGCGCGGATCCCGTGACGGCGCGGGGGACGTGGACGCCGCCATGGGCGAACTCGCCCGAAAAGTGGAGTTCGTGGAAGCGCGGGTCGACAGCCTCGTGGGGTGCTCGCGGGAGCCTTAATCAGGGTCCGGGACGGCCCCCTTTGCCGGCATGGCGGCGATCAGCCGGCCGCCGAGCCGCAAGGGCTCCACGGAGCGGGCCAGCCCCGTCGCATCGTCGGTTTCCACGAGCACGCCGCACACCGTGGCCGGCCCCTCGGCGGGGCTCATCCGGCTTGAAGGCACCTTGTGCACGAAGCGGTTCAGGGGCTCGGCCTTATCCATACCGATGACGGAATCGTAGCTGCCGCACATGCCGGCGTCGGTCTGGTACGCCGTGCCCTGGGGCAGGATCTGCGCGTCAGCGGTCGGGATGTGGGAATGGGTGCCGACGACAAGGCTGACGCGACCGTCGAGGAAATGACCCATCGCCATCTTCTCAGAAGTGGCCTCCGCATGGATATCGACCACGATCGCGTCCGCCTCATTGCCCAGGCTGCAGGCGCTCACATTGTCGTCCATGGAGCGGAAGGGATCGTCCAGGGGGTCCATGAACACGCGGCCCATGACATTAAGCACAAGGACGCGCGCGCCATTGGCCGCTTCGACCAGGGCCGCGCCGCGCCCCGGCGTGCCGGGCGGGAAATTGGCCGGGCGGATCATGCGGTCCTGGCGGTCGATGAAACTGAGCGCCTCGCGCTGGTCCCAGACATGGTTGCCGGTGGTGATCACATCGGCGCCCGCGTCCAAAAGCTCCTGGCAAATCCGCTCCGTGATGCCGAAGCCGTGGGCCGCATTTTCGCCGTTGACCACCACGAAATCGAGCGCCAGGTCCTGGCGCAGGCCCGGCAGGCGCTCCACAACGCCCTCGCGGCCCGATTTTCCGACCACGTCTCCCAGAAACAATATCCGCACGAAACAGCCTTTCCCGCGCCGCCCGTCCGGCGCCTGTCTTGGGTCTAAGGGGCGCAGCGGATCGCCGCGCGCTCGGTCACGATCCACGGCAAGGCGACATCGTGGGGCTCGGACGGCACGTTCTCCATGTCTTGCGCGCTGAAGGCAAGGCCAATGGCCGTCACAGGCCCCGCCTGGGCGAGCGCGGCCAGGGTGCGATCATAATGCCCCTGGCCATAGCCAAGCCGGCCCCCCCGCCGATCAAAGGCGAGCAGCGGCACGAGCACGACGGCCGGCACCAGGTCTTCAGCCCCACGGCGTGGCTCGCGGGTGCCGAAACCACCGCGTTCGAGCCGATCGCCCGGGGACCAGGCGCGAAAGCACAGAGGTCCAGGCTCCGCGGGGATGGCCGGCAAACACAGGCGCGCGCCCCGCGCGGCGCAGCCCTCCATCAGGGGGCGCGGATCGATTTCGGTGGCAATCGGCATGTAGCCCGCGACCACGACACCAGGACGGATGAGGTCGGCCAGCGGCGAGGCGAAAAGCGTCTCTGCAAGGCTCTGGGCGGCCTCGGGACCGCACGCTTTGAACGCGGCGGCGCGCAAATCCCTGGCGCGGGCACGGGCCCAAGCCTTGGATGCACCGGCCGGCCCTTGCGGAGCGTCCTGCGCCATGCCGGGAAAGCCTTTCAACGCGGTGGAGAGGACCGTCACGTGGGACGATGGGAGGAAGCCGCCTTGGCCGTCGGAAAAAGGAAACCTCTGTGGCCTGCCAAAGCAGGTGGGCGCCGTGTGTCCGGGACCACGATCCCGGTCAGGGACAGCTCCCTAAGAGGTGGGTATCGGCCCCAGGGTATCGCGTTCCTAACGCACCAGGCAGCTCCCAGGATCCAGTATGTAAGGTCGTTGCGTTGGAAGTCGATGACCGGTTCACGCAATAAATGCGCCCGGTCTCACGCGCTGTCGGAGCCGTCGCCGGCCGGGGCAGAGGGGGCCGCTGTCTCGTGCGCATCGGGGGCGAGACGATGCAACAGGGCTTCGATCCGGCCCGCGGCGCTGTTCAGGGCGCCGGCCACCCGCTCTTCGGTCTCGCTCACCTTGGCCGCCGACTGGCCGCGCGAGCTTTCCATGTCGGCGCGCATGGCGGCCATGTCGTCCTCCAGCCGGCCAAGACGTTCCAGGCTGTCGGACAGCTCATCGGCGATCTGGAGGCAGGCCATCAGAAACAGATACCGCTCATTGTCGGAGCCGGTCTCCTCGCGCAGTTCGGCCACGTGGCTGTCCACATAGCGGGCGAGCACCTGGGTGTGCTCCTCCTGCCCGTCGCCGCAGGACATCTTGAAGAGTTTGCCGTTGATGGTAATGGGGACTTCGCCCATGACGCCATTCTCCTCAAACCGCGGACGCGGCGGCACGGGGCGCATCGCTGGGCGCCCCGCCGCGCAACCGAGCGTTACTCTTCCAGGATCTGGCGGATCTCGGTGATCGCGCCGTCCACTTTCTCAAAAATCTCATCCGTGAAAACTTCCAGCATGGCGAGTTCGGCATGCATGGAGCCCATATCCGTCTCCAGGCGCGTGCGATCCTGCTTTAGTGCATCTATTTCCGCGGCCACTGCCACGGCGGCCGCGCCGCGCGCTTCGATCACGGGCTCAAGGGCGGTTTCCAAGGCCATTACGGCCCCGTCGAACCGCGCCAGGGCTTTGTCCAACTCGCTCATCGTCACAAGTCTCCTCGGGCGCGCGGCTGCCCGCGCGCGATCCTTGCGGAACCATCGCACCAGGCAAGCGCTTGCACAACGATCCACGCGCACACCGATCCCGGTGGCGCTTCGCCCCCCTCTCCGCCAGAGGATCCGCCCAGCCATGGGAGAGCCTTGCAGGCCTGTCAGATCAGCCATGAATTGCGCCGGAGGGTTAGGGCGAAAGAGCCTGACGTGGCATGGCGAACGGCGCTTTTCTTGGCTCGCGAGCATGCCGGGCGCGCCGTGCTGATTTTTGGTCACATCGCCTCGCCTGGGGGCTTCAGGTGCGCCGCGATATGCTATGTCGAAAGTATGTCCGGCAGGGCATCGTCATCGTAAATCCTGGCCGGGCCCAGAGCCGCCCAGGGAGTTTGCGCCTCAATGACCGAAACACACGCCATCCCCCCCCAGGTCATGGCCCACGCGATCCGTTTCCTGTCCATGGATGCGGTGGAGCGGGCCACTTGCGGCCATCCGGGCATGCCCATGGGCATGGCCGACGTGGCCACGGTCCTGTTCACCCGTTTTGCCCGGCTGGATCCGGCCGCGCCCGAATGGCCGAACCGCGACCGGGTGGTCCTGTCCGCCGGGCACGGTTCCATGCTGCTTTACTCCGTGTATCATCTGCTTGGCTTCGAGGACTATTGCGTCGATGCCCTGAAAAATTTCCGCCAATTGCATTCCCTGACGCCCGGCCACCCGGAATATGGCGTCGGCCCGGGGATCGAGACCACGACCGGCCCGCTCGGCCAGGGGCTTGCCACGGCCGTGGGCATGGCCATGGCCGAGCGCATGCTCGGCGCCCGCTACGGCGACAGCCTGTTCAATCACCGGACTTATGTGATGGCCAGCGACGGCGACCTGATGGAAGGCGTCAGCCACGAGGCCATCAGCCTTGCCGGCCATCTGAAACTCTCCAAGCTGATCGTTCTGTTCGACGACAATCAGATTTCCATCGACGGCCCCACGAGCCTGTCGGAAAGCGTCGACACCCTGAAGCGCTTCGAAGCCTGCGGCTGGGCGGCCGAGCGGGTTGACGGCCATGACCAGGACGCCGTCGCGGCCGCCATGGAACGGGCCCAGACCTCCGGCAAGCCCAGCCTGATCGCCTGTCGCACACGGATCGGTTTTGGCGCGCCGACCAAGGAAGGCTCGGCCTCCAGCCACGGTGCCGCTCTGGGTGCGGAGGAAATCGCCGGCGCCCGCAAGGCCCTCGACTGGTCCCATGAGCCCTTCGTGGTACCGGAAGACATTCTGGCGGCCTGGCGCGAAGCCGGCGCACGGCACCGGCAGACCCGCGAGGCCTGGCAAGGGGCCTTCGAGGCCCTCGACCCTGCGCTGAAGGCCGACTACGAACGACGCAAAGCGCTCACAGTTCCGGCCGAGGCCGCACAGGCGGTCAATGATCTGAAAGCCAAGTTCGTCGAGGACGCAAAACCCGTCGCCACGCGGAAGGCTTCGGGCCAGACCCTCGAGGCCCTCGTGCCGCACATGCATGAGATGATCGGCGGCTCGGCGGATTTGACCGGATCGAACAACACGCGGGTGCCGGACTTCGATGTGTTCAGCGCGGACAATCCGGGCGGGCGGTTCGTCCACTGGGGCGTGCGCGAGCATGCCATGACGGCCGCCATGAACGGGCTGGCGCTGAGCGGCGCCCTGCGGCCCTTCTCGGGCACGTTTCTTGTGTTCTCCGATTACTGCCGGCCGTCGATCCGGCTTGCCGCCCTGATGAAACTGCCCGTCATCCACGTGTTCACCCATGACTCCATTGGTGTGGGTGAAGACGGTCCGACGCACCAGCCCGTCGAACACCTCGCCGCCTTGCGCGCCATGCCGGATGTGGCCGTGTTCCGCCCCGCCGACGCGGTCGAAACGGCCGAATGCTGGCAGGCCGCCCTCGGTCTCACAGACCGGCCGAGCGTGCTCGCCCTGACGCGCCAGAACGTGCCCACCCTGCGGGCCGAGGCCGGTGCCCCGGGCCTTGACGACAATCCGTGTGCCAAAGGTGCGTATGAGTTGCTTCCCGCCCCGTCCGGCGAAGCGGGCGTCACCTTCCTTGCCACCGGATCGGAAGTTCAACTGGCCGTGGAGGCGCGCGCGCGTCTCGCGGAAAAGGGTATCCAGGCGCGGGTCGTCTCGATGCCCTGCTGGGAGTTGTTCGACGCCCAGGATCCGGCCTACAAAGAGGCCGTCTTGGGACGGGCGCCGGTGCGGATCGGCGTTGAGGCCGCCATCGGGTTCGGATGGCATCGCTATTTGGGCGAGGGCGGCGCGTTTGTGGGGATGACCGGCTTTGGGGCGAGTGCGCCGCACGGCGTTCTTTACGAGCATTTCAACATTACGACCGATGCCTTGGTCGATGCGGCCCTGGCGCGGGTCGAAACGGCCCGCAAGCGCGGCGGCCCCGCGAGCCCGACCCTGTAAGGCTTGGCTCGTCACGGTCATTGGAGGTCCGGAGCGCGCGGCGCCGGCCGGAGGCATAAGGGTTTTCCCGGACCGGCACGACCGGCGCCCGGGCTTGGAAAAGGAGAGAGTTCATGGCGGTTCGTGTAGCGATCAATGGGTTCGGCCGGATCGGTCGTCTGGTCCTGAGGGGCATCATCGAAAGCGGCCGGACGGATATCGAAGTCGTCGCCATCAATGACCTGGGCGCGGTCGAAACCAACGCGCATCTGTTGCAGTTCGATTCCGTCCACGGCCGGTTCCCCGGTGAAGTGGCCGTCGGTGAGAACGCCCTCGATGCCGGTCGCGGCCCCATTCGGGTGACCGCGATCCGCAATCCCGAAGAGCTGCCCTGGGGCGAGCTTGGCGTCGACGTGGCCCTGGAATGTACGGGCCTGTTCACCGACCGGGCCAAGGCCGAGGCGCACCTGAAAGCCGGTGCCAAGCGCGTGCTCGTCTCCGCCCCCGCCAAGGGCGCCGACCTGACCGTCGTTTACGGCATCAATGACGATAAGATCGAGCCGGGTCATTTGGTTCTGTCGAATGCGTCCTGCACCACCAACTGCCTTGCACCCGTGGCCCATGTGCTGAACCAGGCCGTCGGCATCGAGCGCGGGTACATGACGACGGTCCATGCCTACACGGGCGACCAGCGTGTTCTCGACGCTCTGCATGGCGACCTGCGCCGGGCCCGTTCGGCCGGTCAGTCCATGATCCCGACCTCGACTGGCGCGGCCCGGGCCGTCGGTCTCGTGCTTCCGGAACTTGCCGGCAAGCTCGACGGCACGGCCATCCGTGTGCCCACGCCCAACGTCTCCATGATTGACCTTGTCTTTACGCCGGGCCGGGACACTACCGTCGAGGACGTGAACGAAGCCATGGTGACGGCGTCCCAGACCAATCGCCTGCAGGGCATTCTGGGTGTGAATACGGCGCCGCTCGTGTCCATCGATTTCAACCACGATTCCCATTCGTCCACGTTCGATGTGACCCAGACCCAGGTGCTTGAGGGCCGTCTGGTCCGTGTGCTGAGCTGGTACGACAATGAGTGGGGCTTCTCCAACCGGATGGCCGACACGGCCGTCGCCATCGGCCGGACGCTCTGATAGGAGCGCCCTGGGTCTGGCTCGCTTTACGGCCGAGCCATACTGCGGTTGAACTAAGGACTGGCGCGGATGGGGTCACATCCGCCGCGCCGGTTTTCTGATTATCGGGGCGGACCGACGATACAGGGGCTTGGTCTTATGACACGGGACTTCAAGACGCTTGACGATCTCATTGCGGACGGTGTGAACGGCAAGACTGTTCTGGTGCGTCTCGACCTCAATGTTCCCATGACGGACGGCGCCGTAGCCGACACGACCCGGATCGAGCGCAGCGCGGTCACCTTGAAGGACCTGGCCGCCGCTGGCGCCAAAGTGGTCATGCTGTCCCATTTCGGCCGGCCGAAGGGCGAGGTCGTTGCAGAGATGTCGCTTGCGCCCGTGGCCCAGGCGGTTGCGGATGTGGTGGGGGCGCCGGTGAATTTCGCGCCCGATTGCATCGGCGATGCGGCCCGCGACGCCATTGAGGCCCTGGCGCCGGGCGGTCTGCTGGTGCTTGAAAATACCCGCTTCCACGCAGGCGAAGAAAAAAACGATCCGGCTTTTGCCAAAGCGCTCGCCGAACTTGGCGATGCCTTCGTGGCGGATGCCTTCTCGGCGGCGCATCGGGCCCATGCGAGCACCGAGGGCATCGCGCATCACCGGCCGGCCTTTGCGGGCCGGGCCATGGAGGCCGAACTCACCGCGCTTGCCTCGGCCCTTACCGCCCCGGACCGGCCCGTCGTGGCGGTCGTCGGCGGCGCGAAAATCTCCTCAAAGCTCGATTTGCTCAACAATCTGGTGGCCAAGGTCGATTACCTGGTGATCGGCGGCGGGATGGCCAACACGTTTCTGGCCGCAAAGGGCGTCAAGGTCGGATCGTCCTTGTGCGAACACGACCTGGCGGACACGGCCCGCACCATCATGAAGACCGCGGCGGACCACAAATGCGAAATCGTTCTGCCCGATGAC
>CAYYTT010000009.1:0-48525 GCA_964474635.1 uncultured Alphaproteobacteria bacterium
CCCCCCCCCCCCCCCCCCCCCCCCCCCCCCCCCCCCCGGGCCTTGGGACCGGCCATGCCGGGTCCACGAACGGCGCGGCGGGACGCAACGGGGCCCATGCGCCGGTGCTCCGGTTCGGCGCCGGGGTCCAGCACATCTGGCGCGACAGTCTCAACATCATGGGCTGGGACGTGGACGAGACGGGCTTTGGCGTGATTTTCGACCGCTCGATCCCCCCCTTCGTCCAGGACCAGTTCGGCATGGCAGTGGATTTCTGCCTGGAGCGGATGGGCCTTGAGCGCGGCGACATCGACCACTTCGTGTGCCATCCGGGCGGCATGAAGGTGCTCGAGGCCATCGAGGGCACCATGGATCTGGAGCCTGGCCTGCTGGCCCATGAGCGCTCCGTCCTTGAAGATTTCGGCAACATGTCCGCGCCGACGGTCCTGTTCGTCCTGAAGCGGTTCCTTGAGACCCGGCCATCGGGGCGCGCGCTGCTGACGGGGCTTGGCCCGGGCTTCACCGCCTCCATGATCCCGCTCACCATTGACGGCGACGGACACTGAGGAGATCGCAGCCATGTTCGACACGCTCCTTCAGGGCCCCGTCGGCTGGGGTACCGCGCTGCTGACTGTGGTGACGCTGCAGCGCCTTGTGGAACTGCGCCTTGCCAAGCACAACACGGACCGGCTCCTGGCGCGCGGGGCCCGCGAGATTGGCGCCGATCACTATCCGCTGATGGTCGGTTTCCACGCCACTTGGCTCGCGCTGATGTGGCTTTTCGGCTGGAACCAGGCGTTGGTTGCGCCGTGGCTTGTTGTGTACGTCCTTCTTCAGGCTTTTCGCGTGTGGATCCTGATGAGCCTTGGGCCGCGCTGGACCACCCGGATCATCATTATTGATGAGCCCCTGGTGCGGCGCGGACCTTACAAATTCATCAGCCATCCGAACTATGTGCTCGTGATCGCCGAAATCGCCGCGGTGCCGCTGGCGCTCGGTCAGGTCTGGCTCGCGCTCGCGGTCTCGATTGTCCATGCGGGTGTGCTGACGATCCGGATCCGTGCGGAAAATCGCGGCCTCGCCGAAATCGCTCATTTGTGAGCCTGATGGGCGCCCTTGTGCCGGCCCAAGCCTTGCGCAAGGGCGATGCCGAACAGGATCAAAAGCAGGGCCGGGATGGCCGCCGGGCCGGGATTTTCGCCCAGAACGGCCATGCCCAGAAATGTGGCCCACACAGGGATCAGATAATTGATCTGTGACGTGAAGGTCGGCCCCGCAAGGTCGATCAAGCGGAGCAGGATCAAGGTCGCTATCGCACTGCAAAAGATGCCCAGGATTGCCACGGACGCAAGCGAGGTCAGGCTGGGCGTGAGGGCCAGCGGATCTTCCAGCGCAAAAGCAAGCGGCACGATGACCAGGCTTGCGCAGATATGGATCGCGGCACCGGCCACGAGCGGCGGCATGGGCGGACGGTTTTTGGTGAGCACCGCATTGACGGCGTAAAAACAGGCGCCTGAGAGAACCGAAAGCTGCGCAAGCCAGCTCACACTGCCCGCAAGCCCGAGGGCCCCGGGGCCGAACAGCACGACCAGTCCGGCAAACCCGAGCACAAACCCGCCAAGCCGGCGCGGCGTGATGGTCTCGCCCGGAACGAACACGGCGGCCAGCGCCATGGTCGTGAGCGGCATGATCGCCATCAGGATGCCGGCAAGGCTGGAGGGCACCACCTGCTGTCCCCAACTGATCAGAATAAAGGGAATGACATTTCCCGTCAGTCCCAGGACAAACAACATCCCCCAGGTGCGATTGACGGGGCCGTGCTCGCCGAGCAGCCGGGGCAGGCGCTGCCTGGCGATGCCCATGGCGGTGAGCAAAATAACCGTGGCCGTCACGATACGGATGGCCACGGCGGTTGCCGGCGTAATGGTTTTTACGGCCTCTTGAATAAGCATAAACGCCGTCCCCCACAGGACGACCAGAACGCCGAGGAGGATCCAGGCCTCGGGGAATGAAGCGTTTTGGTCCGTACGTGTCATTTTTGTCTCCATTGGAGCGCCCCAATCCGACCCGGGCGGTGGCGCGACCCGGGCGGTGGCGCGATTCGGGCGCATGCCGCCCCCGTCACCGCCCGGATCGCACGGTGACGCATCTGCCATGCCGGCAAGCGGGCGCCCGGGCCCAGGTGTTAACGCGGTCTTATGCCCGATGGTGTACAGCGGCCGTCCGTATCCCACGCTCCGTTTTTCCCCGGCTCTTCGAGAAAATAATACGCGCTCAACTTGACGACGGATGGGGAGGGTCCGTATATCAGTCCTGGGCCACGCTCCCCCAACGGAGTGCTTCTATTCTGGAAGGAATAGACTATGACAGTGCAAACGACGCCGGCGAAGCCGGTGACACGTCCCGCGCGGGCGCATTTTTCATCCGGTCCTTGCGCCAAACGGCCAGGCTGGACCCCCGCATCCCTGAGTGATGCGGCTCTCGGCCGGTCCCACCGGTCCAAGATCGGCAAGGCGAAACTGGCACAAGCCATCGACCTGACCCGCGACATCCTTCAGATCCCCGATGATTACCGTATTGGCATCGTGCCGGCGTCCGATACGGGCGCGGTGGAAATGGCCATGTGGTCGCTGCTCGGTGCGCGCGGCGTGGACGTGGTGGCATGGGAGTCCTTCGGTGCCGGCTGGGTAACCGACGCGGTCAAACAGCTTAAACTCGAGGATTGCCGCACGATCGAGGCTGACTATGGGCAGTTGCCCGACCTCGGCGCCATCGACACGGACCGTGATGTGGTCTTCACGTGGAATGGCACCACATCCGGCGTTCGTGTACCGAATGCGGATTGGATCAAGGCGGATCGCCAGGGTCTGACGATCTGCGATGCCACCTCGGCCGCATTTGCCCAGGACCTCGATTGGCCAAAACTCGATGTGGTGACATATTCCTGGCAAAAGGTTCTAGGCGGTGAGGCGGCTCACGGTGTTTTGATCCTCAGCCCCCGGGCCGTTGAGCGGCTGGAAACCTACAAGCCGGCCTGGCCGCTGCCCAAAATCTTCCGCCTGACGAAGGGTGGCAAGCTCATCGACGGGATCTTCCGCGGCGAGACCATCAACACGCCCTCGCTGCTGTGCGTCGAAGATTATCTGGATGCCTTGACCTGGGCCGGGTCCGTGGGTGGCCTTGCTGGGCTTCGGGCGCGTGCCGATGCCAATCTCGCCGTGTTTGAGCGGTTCGTCGCCGAAACGCCGTGGATCGATTTCCTGGCGGAAGATCCAGCAACCCGGTCAAACACCTCCGTATGCCTCAAAATCACCGATCCGGCGTTCCTGTCGCTCGACGGCGATGGCCGCAAGGCGCTTGTCAAGCGTCTCGGCGGTCTTCTGGACGGGGAAGGCGTCGCGTTCGATATCGAAAGCTACCGCGATGCCCCCGCCGGTTTGCGGATCTGGTGCGGTGCCACGGTGGACACGGCCGATCTGGAGGCCCTGGTCCCCTGGCTGAGCTGGGCCTATGCCACGGCCATGGCGGAGCATCAGGCCGCCGCCTGATCAGGTTTCAAACCTTCACCCTATCCCTGTGTCGGCCCCGCCCCTGTGCTTCGGGGCCGACCATCCCCTTGGGTCCTCTCAGCAGGCCCTCTTTGGTCCTCTCATCAGGCCCCCTTTGGTCCTCTCATCAGGAAAGGGCAATCCCATGCCCAAAGTGCTCATTTCGGACAAGCTCAGCGAAGCCGCCGTGGAGATCTTCCGCACCCGTGGTCTTGAGGTCGATTTCAAACCCGGTCTGCCCAAGGAGGAGTTGCTTGAGATCATCGGCCAGTATGATGGTCTCGCGGTGCGCTCGGCCACCAAGGCAACGCCGGAGGTGATCAAGGCGGCCGGCAATCTGAAGGTGATCGGCCGCGCCGGCATCGGGGTGGATAACATCGACCTGCCCGCCGCCACGGCGGCCGGGATCGTGGTCATGAACACGCCCTTTGGCAACTCGATCACGACGGCTGAACATGCCATTGCCATGATGCTCTCCCTGGCCCGGCAAATTCCGCTGGCGGATGCCTCGACCCAGGCCGGCAAGTGGGAGAAATCCCGCTTCATGGGTGTGGAGTTGACCGGCAAGACCCTTGGCGTTGTCGGGTGCGGCAATATCGGCAGCATCGTCGCCAACCGGGCCCAGGGGCTGAAGATGAAAGTCATCGCCTTCGATCCCTTCCTGTCGGAGGAGCGGGCCAAGGAACTCGGTGTGGAGAAAGTTGCCTTCGCGGACCTCCTGAAGCGTGCGGACATTATTACGCTCCATGTTCCCCTCACGGATGAGACCCGAAACATTCTGGATGCCAAGGCCATCCAGTCCATGCGCAAGGGCGCCAGGATCGTCAATTGCGCCCGGGGCGGACTGATCGACGAGGACGCGCTCAAAGAGGCCCTCGACAGCGGGCATCTGGCCGGCGCCGCGCTCGATGTTTTCGCCGAGGAGCCGGCAAAGGCTCATCCGCTCTTTGGCCATGAAAAGCTGGTGGCGACCCCCCATCTGGGCGCCTCCACCATGGAAGCCCAGGAAAAGGTCGCCCTCCAGGTGGCCGAGCAGATGGCGGACTATCTGCTGACCGGCGCGGTGACCAATGCCATCAACATGCCTTCCATCACCGCGGAGGAGGCGCCGATCCTGAAGCCCTTCGTGTCGCTCGCGGAACGCCTCGGCCTTTTTGTGGGGCAGCTCTGCGACACGCCGATCCGCGCCATCCAGATCGAATACGAGGGCGACGTCGCCAAGATGAACGTCAAGGCGCTGACCTCGGCGGCATTGACGGGCGTTCTGCGCCCGCGCCTTGCGGATGTGAACATGGTCTCCGCGCCCGTGATCGCGAAGGAGCGGGGCTTGAAACTATCGGAAGTCCTGCGCGAGCAGCGGGGCGTCTTCGAGACCTATGTCCGGGTGCAGGTCGAGACCGAGACGGGCACGCAAAGCGTGGCCGGAACCATCTTCTCCACCGGGCAGCCGCGTCTGATTCAGGTCCAGGGCATTCCCATCGAGGCGGAGTTGGGCCAGCACATGCTGCTGACCACCAATGAGGACAAGCCCGGCTTCATCGGGTCGCTGGGCATGACGCTTGGCGAGGCCGGGGTCAATATCGGCGGGTTTTCCCTGGCGCGCACGGCCCCGGGCGGTGACGCCCTTGCCCTGATCGATGTGGACAATCCCCTGGCCGGCGATGTGCTGGACCGGGTGCGCCAGTTGCCGTTGGTGCGCAGTGCGCGCACATTGACCTTCTGATCCAGTCTGGCGCAGATTGACGGATCTGGGATGAAGGGCGGTTCCCTGAGAGCCGCCCTTTGTTGTTCGCAAGGCCATTTTTTTCCGGCCGCCATCAAGCAAAAAAGGAAGGGTGACCCATGTCCAACGTGGCCGTTGTGGGATCCCAATGGGGTGACGAGGGCAAGGGCAAGATCGTCGATTGGCTGTCCGAGCGGGCGGATGTGGTGGTGCGTTTCCAGGGCGGGCACAATGCGGGTCACACATTGGTGATCGGCGGACAGACTTATAAGCTTAATCTCCTGCCGTCCGGCATTGTGCGGCCCGGAAAGCTGGCCGTCATCGGTAATGGCGTCGTGATCGATCCCTGGGCCTTCGCCGAGGAGGTGGAGCGACTGGCCGATATGGGCGTTCCGGTGGGTCCGGATAATCTCGTTCTGGCCGAAAACGCGGTTCTGATCCTTCCCGTGCACCGGGAAATGGATGTGCTGCGGGAGACGGGGAACAAGACCGTCCGTATCGGCACCACTCAACGTGGTATTGGTCCAGCCTATGAGGACAAGGTTGGTCGCCGGGCCCTGCGTGTCGTGGATCTGGCCGATGAGGCGACCGTGCGCGAGCGGGTCGAGGGCCTTCTTGTGTACCATAATGCCCTGCGCCGCGGCATGGGCCGGGAGGAGGTTGAGCCTGAGGCCCTGATCGAAACGCTGCTCGCCATTGCGCCGAAAATCCTGCCCTACACGGACTGTGTCTGGCGCCGGCTCGAGCGTTCGGCCCGCGTGGGCCGGCGTATCCTGTTCGAAGGCGCGCAGGGCATCATGTTGGATGTGGATCACGGGACCTACCCTTTCGTGACCTCGTCCAATACGGTGGCGGGCCAGGCCGCGACGGGCAGCGGCGTTGGGCCGGGCACGATCGATTATGTGCTTGGCATCACCAAGGCCTACACCACACGGGTGGGCGAGGGGCCCTTTCCGACAGAACTCACCGATGATACCGGGCGCCTGCTCGGAGAGCGGGGCCACGAATTTGGCACGGTCACGGGGCGCTCGCGCCGCTGCGGCTGGTTCGATGCGGTCCTGGTGCGCCAGGCGATCCGTACGGGCGGAATCGATGGCATCGCGCTTACGAAACTCGATGTCCTTGATGGGTTCGATAAGATCCGTGTCTGTACGAAATACCGTCTTGATGGGGAGATTATTGACTTCTTTCCGTCAGGGCAGGCGGGCCAGGCCAAGGTCGAACCCATCTATGAGACCCTGGACGGGTGGCAGGAGACGACCCGGGGCGCGCGCACCTGGGGCGATCTTCCGGCCCAAGCGGTGAAATATGTCCGTCACATCGAAGAGTTGATCGAGTGCCCCGTGGCGTTGCTGTCGACCTCGCCGGAGCGGGACGACACCATCCTGGTACGCGATCCGTTTGGGCGCTGACGAGCGCGTACGCCCGAGCGTGCCGCTTTTTCGTCCGTTGTGTGAAATTTTCATGAAATGGCGGGCGGAGCAGCGCGGTCGGGCGCGGGCGGACAAAAGGGCGCGGAATTAAGTTGCGCTTCACACGTCCATGATTATGTTAGGGGTAAGTTCGGTGATGCGTAGAGGGCGCCCAACGCGTCTGTCGCCGTTCTTCCGGCACGGATCCCATCCGGTGCCGTCGAAATCGGGCCGCTCGCCCGAATGCCCCTGAACTGGCGGCTTTTCTGCGCAAGCTTCCCCTTTTTGAACCGATCTGTTCCGCCGTCGATCGGCTCCGCGGGAGCGCGATCCGGTGGGCCTTCAAGGTGTTTTCTTGACCCAATTCAAAACCCTCGGTTTGTCCGAGACCCTCCTGCGTGCCACAACGGCCGCCGGCTTCGAAACGGCCACGCCCATCCAGGCCAAAGTCATCCCCGAACTTCTCAATGGCCGCGACGTCGTGGGCATCGCCCAGACCGGCACCGGCAAAACCGCATCCTTCACGCTGCCCCTGCTTGAGCGGCTGGTGTCCGAAGGGCCAATGCGGGTGGCCAAGACGTGCCGCGCGTTGATTCTGGTGCCCACGCGTGAACTCGCCGCCCAAATCAATGAGACCATCGAGACCCTGGGCCAATTCGTAAAACCGCGCACGGCCGTTGTCGTGGGCGGTGCCAAGCCCGGTCCCCAAATCAGGGCCCTCGCGCCCGGCGTCGACATTCTGGTCGCAACGCCCGGCCGCCTGCTCGATCATCTCGCCGCCGGCGTTCTGAGCCTGAAAGAAACCCACACGGTGGTGCTCGACGAGGCGGACCAGATGCTTGATCTGGGGTTCTTCCCGGCAATCCGAAAAATCATGGGCGCACTGCCGAAGCAGCGCCAGACGGTGCTGCTATCGGCCACCATGCCCAAGCAAATCCGCTCCCTTGCGAGCGATTTCCTGCACAAACCCGTTGAAGTGTCAGTGGCGCCGGCCGCCAAACCCATCGACCGGATCGATCAGATGGTCATGCACCTGGATCGCAGCCAGAAGATGGGCATGCTGACGAATATTCTGAGCGAGAAGCCGATTGAGCGGGCCATCGTCTTTACGCGCACGAAACGCGGTGCCGACCGGGTCAGTCGCAATCTGGAAAAATCCGGCCTGAACGCCGGCGCGATCCACGGCAATAAAAGTCAGAACCAGCGCACGCGGGTGCTGGACGCGTTCCGGAGCGGCGAGTTGCGAATCCTCGTGGCGACAGACATTGCGGCGCGCGGCATCGATGTGGATGACGTCTCCCATGTGTTCAATTTCGAATTGCCCAATGTGCCCGAAGCCTATGTGCACCGGATCGGGCGCACGGCCCGCGCGGGCAAGAGCGGCGAGGCCGTGTCCCTGTGCGATCCGGAAGAAAAGCCGTTGCTGCGGGACATTGAGCGGCTGATCGGGGCTTCCCTCAAGGCCCAGTCCGTATCCGGAGAAGACGTGCCGGCGGCCCCCATGCCCGAGCCGGCGGAGCGCAAACCGCAGGGGCAGGGGCGGGGACACCAGGCCCGCGGCCGACCCAGCGGTAAGTCCGGACATGGCGGCGGCCAGCGCAGCGCGGGTCCCGCGCGCGGCAAGGCCCGCCCAGCCCGCACTGAGACCGCCGGCCCTGGGACGGTCAGCCCTGGGACGGCCGGCTCTGGGACCCCCGGCGCTGGGACGGCCCGCGGTGCGGACCGCCGGCAAGCCGCGCCTGCGGACGCCCCCCAACGGAATTCGGCAAAGACCGATCACCGCGCGTCAAAGCCCTGGCGCAGCGACGACGGTCCGCGCGGCAGCGGTGCACGGCGTTCCAAAGGCCGGACGGATCGCAGCCCCGCCCGGTCCATGCCCGGCAAGGGCCGCGGCGGGCGTTCGGAAGATGGTCCCTCTGCGCTAGAATCTCCTGACACCGGCCTCAACCGGATGCTCAGCAATATCGGCCGGGTCGGCTGACAGCCCTAACGTTTGAGCAGGCCCCGGTTCGCGAGCACGTCCCGCGCGACCGGGACCATATCGGTGATGAGACCGTCCGCGCCCAAGGTCAGCAGGCGGTCCATGACTTGCGGGTCGTTGATCGTCCAGAACTGGATCTTCAGCCCTCGGCTTTTCGCCGCATTGACGATGCGCCCATGGGCAAGCGTCAGGGCGCCCGCATTCGGCGGGATCTGGAGGGCAACCGCCTCTGTGGCAATCACTTTTGAAATCCCAAGCCAGGCCGTGAGGACGAAGGCGAGCACCTCCCTTGAGGACATGGACGTGGCCACCTCAGGGCAGGCGGCCCGGAACGCCGTCACGGCCCCGTGGTGGAAGGAGCCGACAAGCACGAAACGTGTTTTGCCGGCATTGCGCAGGGCCGCACAAAGCGCCTGCGCCGTCGCTGTCCCCGCCGGTTTGATCTCCAGCACCCAGCGTGCCTGAGGATGGGCCTCGAACGCCTCCGCAAGGGTGGGGACGCGCAGCCCACGCCCTGAAAAATCCGCGCCCTTTTTGGGTCCGCCGGCGCCCGCATCCGCGCGCCGGACTTGCGCCAGGGGTAAATCGGCGACTGCGCCGGTGGCATCCGTGGTGCGCTCCAGTGTTTCATCGTGAAGCAGCACCAACGCACCGTCGGCGGTGCGCCGGACATCGGCTTCAAGCACATCCGCGCCCATGGCCATGGCGGCATCGAAGGCGGCCAGCGTGTTTTCAGGACGCAGGCCCGCGCCCCCGCGATGGGCGATCACGGCCGCGCGTCCGGTGGGGGCGGCCTCGAAATAGGCATGGGCGATTTTGTCGGGATCGGGCCAGAAGGCGACCAGCGCCCCCATCCCGGCGACCGCCAAGGCCATCAGTAGGCCAATGATCCCAAAAAGACGGCGCATGGTCCGGTCCTCACACTTTTCTGTGCGCCGGCTTCACGCCGACCCCTGGTGTGGGTTATATATCAGCGTGGCCTGGGGCGGGTATGCCGGTGTGGCGGCGTTGGCATGGATTGCGCTTTGGCCAGGATGGGTGATTTGGCTTGGTGCGGGTCCAACTGGAGCGCCGATAAGAGGCGGGGTGGGGATTGCATTTTCAGCGATCCCGACGGGGAAAATGGCTTCCTAAATTTCTTGCGGCCTTTCCAAGGCGTAATGGGGCGGTCAAGCCTCGATCCTTTAATTTGACCCATGTTCTGGGTTGGGACTAACACCGTGTGTCAGGTGAAAGTGAAGAGATGGGGTTAACCGTGCGCAGAATTCTGACGGGTCTCTTTTCGCTGGCGTTGTTTGCGTCTGTGTTCGTTGTTTCAGGTGCTTACGCAAAACCGGTCTACCAAGCTCAGGCTTTTTGCGAAGCGCAGCGTGTCTACGGCTATTCCAAATATCGCGCTTCTGAGTCCAAGGCGGTGGCCCAGGCTATTGGTCAGTGCGTTGGCAAGGGGGGGCAGCGTGACTGCTGCGCCAAGACAGCGGCTGTTGTGAAAAAGCGTGAAGCCTATACCGGCTTTGCCCAATGTCAGGCGACGGGTGAGGAGGGGACGGCCGTGTCCTTGGATCGAACCAAGGCGCATCACATGGCGATTGCGCGGTGTGTGGAAGCGGGCGGCAACACGGCGTGTTGCCGGGACGGCGCGTCTGTCTCGCCATGATCGGCGATCTGCAGTAGCATTACGATTTTGTCAGTATCGAAATGGGCGGTCAAGGTTTTCCCCTTGGCCGCCCATTTTCGTCACGGGTAGACGATGGTGATGGACTCGGCGATGCAGGCCGGGCGGTCCGCGCCCTCGATCTCGATGGTGAATTCGCTGATCAATTGCATGCCGCCCCCCCGAGCCTCGGCGGACATCAGCTTTTGGCGGGCACGGACATTCGATCCCGTGGGAACCATGTTCGTGAAACGCACCTTGTTGCAGCCATAGTTGATGCCCCGGCTAACGCCTGTGATGCGCATGATCTGGGCACCGAGCATCGGGATCAGGGAGAGTGTGAGGAAACCATGGGCAATGGTCGTTCCGCCGGGCAATTCCTTGGCGGCTCGATCGGCATCAATATGGATCCACTGGTGATCGCCCGTGGCTTCGGCGAACTGGTTGATACGCTCCTGACTGACCGAAAACCAGTCGGACACGCCGATTTCCTGGCCCACGAGGCCAGGCAGGTCGTCAAAGGAAACTTCTCTCATGGCAGGATATCCTCTTTCTGTCTTGGCTCAAACGATCTTAGAGTCGCGATTGCCCCAGTAACGGTCGCGGATCAGGCGCTTATAGAGCTTGCCCGTGGGGTGTCGGGGCAATTCCTCCATGAAATCGATGCTGCGCGGGCACTTGATGGAGGACAGGTTCTCCTTGCAGAACGCGATCAGTTCAGCCTCCAGATCGGGGCCCGCGTCGGCGAAGGTCATGGGCTGGACAACCGCTTTGACCTCCTCGCCGAAATCCTCATTGGGCACACCGATCACCGCCACGTCCGCCACCTTGTCATGGGTGATCAGCAGGTTCTCGATTTCCTGGGGATAGATGTTCACGCCGCCGGAGATGATCATGAAGGCCTTGCGGTCGGTCAGGAACAGATAGCCGTCCTCATCCACAAAGCCCACATCGCCAAGGGTGCTCCAGCCGTCCGCATTGCGGCTTTCGGCGGTTTTGTCGGGCGAGTTGTGATAGGAGAACTCCGGACCATTGGCAAAGAAGATGCTGCCGGGCTCGCCGGGCGGCTGCTCCGTGCCGTCCTCACCGAGGATATGCAACTCGCCGAGAAGGGCCTTGCCCACGCTGCCGGGCCGCGCCAGCCATTCCTCGGGCGAGATGGCACAAAAGCCATTGCCTTCCGTGCCCGCATAATATTCGTAGATGACCTTGCCCCACCACTCCATCATCGCCTGCTTGACCGGCACGGGGCAGGGGGCGGCGGCGTGGATGGCAACCCGGAGGGAACTCACGTCATATTGTTTGCGCACCTCTTCTGGCAGTTTCAGCATGCGCACGAACATGGTGGGCACCCACTGGCTGTGGGTCACCTTGTGCCACTCGATAAGGCGCAGGGCGTCTTCCGGGTCGAATTTCTCCATGACGATGACAGTACCGCCCAAACGCTGCACGGCCATGCAGTAGCGCAAGGGCGCGGCATGATAGAGCGGCGCGGGCGACAGATAAGTGGTCGATCCGTCGAAGCCGTAAAGCAGTTGTGTCAGCCTCAGGAGCGAATTTGGCGCATCGATCGGCTCGCCCGACAAGGGGATCTTGATGCCCTTGGGCCGGCCCGTCGTGCCGGAGGAATAGAGCATGTCGGCGCCGGAGGTCTCGTCGGAGATGCGGCCCGTGGGCTCGGCATCCCGGCAGCGCTCATAGGATGTGTACCCCTCAATGGTTCCGCCCACCATCATCCGGTGACGGGCTTTCGGCATCAGGTCGGCAAGTTCTGCGGCCGTGCCCGCCAGGCTCGCCGAGGCGATAAAGACGAGGGCCCCGCAATCGCCAACGATATAGTCGACTTCGCTCGCCGTCAGGCGAGAACTGATGCAGGTGTAATAGAGCCCCGCCCGCTGCGCCGCCCAGCAGATCTCAAGATAGCGGGGGGTGTTGTCCATGAAGATGGCGATGCCGTCCCCGGCACGCAGCCCCAGACGGCGAAACAGGTGCGCCCCCTGGTTGGAGCGTTCCTCGAGCTGACGATATGTGACGGTCTCCAGGCTGCCCGCCATGATATAGGCGACCTTGTTGGGGTCGGACTGGGCATGTTGATAGGGGTGCATGATGTTCCTCCGCCGAAGGTCTATTCCATTGGGGTGCCGTGCCGATTGCGTCCTTAAGCGGAGCGCAGGGCCGGCCGTCCACGGATCGCATCGGCGATCTTTTCCGCGATCATGATTGTCGGCGCGTTGGTGTTGCCCGACACAAGGCGCGGCATGACGGACGCATCCACCACCCGAAGCCCTTCAAGACCATGAACCTTCAGAGTGGCATCGACCACGGCCATGGGGTCCTGGCCCATTTTGCAGGTGCCGACCGGGTGATAGATCGTGCCGCCGGTCTGACGGGCATAGTCGAGCAACTCATCGTCCCGTTGCAGGCTTGCTCCGGGCGCCAGTTCCTCGCCGCGGTAGGGGTCCATGGCCGGCTGTTCCACAAGACGGCGGCCCCAACGCAGGCCCTCCACGACCGTCTGCTGATCGAGGGGATCGGAGAGATAGTTCGGGCGGATGCTCGGCGGGGCCCTGAAATCGGGTGCACGCAGATGGACGCTGCCCCGGCTTTCGGGGCGCAGCTGACAAGGGGCACTCGTCAGTCCCGGGAGCTTCTCCAGGGTCATTTCCTGGGTCTCGGTCATTTTCTGCATGTCCATGGTGGCGGGCAGAATATGGAACTGAACATCCGGGGTGGCGAGTTCCGGGCGCGTCTTCACGAAGGCGTAGAGATGCGCCGCGCTCAAGGTGAGCAGGCCCTTACGCCGGATCAGATAGTCGAGCACTTCGCGTATGAAGGTGAAGCCCTGCATCTGATCGTTCACGGTCAAGGGCTCGGTGATCCGGTGGCGGACGGCCGTGACGAAGTGATCCTGCAGGTTCTGTCCGACGCCGGGCAGGGCGTGGAGCACGTCGATGCCTTGCGCCTTCAGGACGGCCGGATCGCCCACGCCGGAAAGTTCCAGAAGCTGCGGCGAGTTGATCGCTCCGCCGCACAGCAGCACTTCCTTGCCCGCCAGTGCCTCAACCAGGGTGCCGCCCCGCTCATAGGCGATGCCAACCGCGCGGCGGCCCTCGAACAGGACACGGGCGGCAAGGGCGTTGGTCTCAATTTTCAGGTTGGGCCGCTTTTCAGCCTCGCGCAGATAGGCCTGCGCGGCGCTCCAGCGCCGGCCGCCCTTCACGGTCAGCTGGAAATAGCCGATGCCCTCTTGTTCCATGCCGTTGATGTCGTCCCGCGCTGGGATGCCGGCCTGCACGCCGGCCTCGATCATGGCGTCGCTGACCGGATTGCGGGCCGCGGGATCGGAGACATTCAAGGGGCCGTCGGTGCCGTGCTGATCATCCGTAAGCCGCTCATTGCCTTCGGCTTTGCGGAAATAGGGCAGTACATCCGCATAGGACCAGCCCTCATTGCCCATCTGCCGCCAGCCGTCATAATCCTCAACCTGACCGCGCACATAAAGGAGGCCGTTGATGGAGCTGGAGCCGCCGAGCACCTTGCCGCGCGGCCAGGTGTGGACGCGTCCCTCCGTGCCCGGATCGGGCTCGGTCTCGAACATCCAGTTGACCTTGGGGTCTTTCAGCGTCTTGGCATAGCCGATGGGGATGTGGATCCAGGGGCTGGTGTCCCGGCCGCCGGCCTCCAGCAGCAGGACCTTGGTCTTACCGTCCTCGGTCAGACGGTTGGCGAGCACGCAACCGGCGGACCCGGCGCCAACGATAATGTAATCGAACATGTTTCCTCCCAAATCGCCTTGGCCCGTTCACGGCTGTCGGCGTCCCCGTATGCGCCTGCGGTCGATGGTGTGGGCCGGCCTGGCCTTGCGCTTTGCCGGCACCCATCCGACCATGGGCCATGGTTCTGCATCCCATGATAGGAACAGCCTCGATCAGGCGTAAAGTCTAGCACCGCCGCGCCGCCCCGCCGGCGGCCTGGAGCGCCTGCGCGCCCGGTCCGAAAGATGCCTAACAAGACTGCGGGAGGAGCTTGCCCCATGGCCTTTGAACAAATTGAATGCGCCGTCGCGGATCGGGTTCTGACGATCACGTTGAACCGGCCGGACCGCATGAATGCCTTCACGAACGTCATGTTGAAGGAACTGATCGAGGCGCTGGACCGGGCCGACAAGGACGACGAGGTTCGGGCGATCATTTTCACCGGCGCGGGCCGCGCGTTCTGTGCCGGTGCGGACCTCTCCGCGGGGGCCGAGACCTTCGATTACGAACGCGATGGCGGCAAGGCGAAGCAAGCGGTCGATTATTCCGACCCGCGCCTGCGCGACGGCGGCGGGCTTTTGACCTTGCGCCTGTTTGAATGCCTCAAACCGGTCATCGCGGCCGCCAATGGCGCCGGTGTCGGGGTCGGTGCGACCATGCAGCTCGCCATGGATGTCCGGCTCGCTTCGGAAAACGCGAAATACGGCTTCGTGTTCGCCCGCCGGGGCATCGTGCCCGAGGCCTGTAGCAGCTGGTTCCTGCCGCGCATCGTCGGCGTCTCGAAGGCCCTTGAGTGGACCTATTCGGGCCGGGTCTTCAAAGCCGACGAGGCCCATGCGGCGGGCCTTGTCAGCCATGTTTACGCGCCCGAGGATCTGCTGCCGGCGGCCCGTGAAATGGCCCGTGAAATTCCCTAAATTACAACTGCCATCTCTGTTGCGCTGACGCGCCAGATGATGTGGCGCATGCTCGGCGCGGACCATCCCATGGAAGCCCACAAGATCGACAGCCGGGGCGTCTATGCCACGGGCCAGGGCGCCGATGCGCGCGAGGGCGTCATGTCCTTCCTGGAGAAGCGCCCGGCCGAATACAGCCTGAAGGTCTCCCAGGACATGCCCGACTTCTTCCCCTGGTGGCCCGAGCGCACATATGAATGAGGCCCCATGAATGCGGCTGAGTGGACACCCTCGACCGCGGGCCAGAAGGAGTGACCACGCGCCATGATGAGTGGTGTCACGGGTGAAGTGATTTTGGCCGTGTTCGGTCTGGCGGTCCTGTTGTCGCTGGTCAGCTTACTGTTGCCGGTGGCGCAGCGCTTCAGCGTGCCCTACACGGTCCTGCTCGCCATCGGCGGGGTCACGATCGGGGCCGTGCTCTCGCTCGTGCCCGATTTGCCCGGACCCCTCGGGGACCTGCGCAACGCTTTGTCCCTGTTCGGCCTGTCCTCGGAAGCGTTTTTCTACGTCTTCCTGCCGCCTCTCCTGTTCGCGGCGGGCCTTGGTGTGAATGTCCGCCGGCTCATGGACGATATCGGGCCCGTTATTCTGCTCGCCGTCGTCGCCGTGATCGTGTGCACCGGGGTGTCCGGGCTTGCCGCCTATCTTGTGGCCCCCGAATACGGCCTGGTGGCGTGTCTGCTGCTCGCCTCCATTGTCGCGACGACCGATTCCTCGGCTGTGGTGGGCATCTTCCGTGATCTTGGGGCGCCGAGCCGCCTCTCGATCATTGTGGAAGGCGAGAGCCTCCTGAATGACGCCGCCGCCATCGCGATTTTTGTCGTGCTGCTCAATATCCTCACCGGTCTCGGCGAGGCCAGCCTCCTGATGGGCATGGCGACGTTCTTTTCCGGTCTGATCGGCGGCTTCCTGTTCGGCTATGTGCTGGCGCGCATTTTTGCCGGCGTGATCGGGGTGTTGCGCGATGTGGCCCTGACCGAGATCACGCTCACCCTGGCGCTCGCCTATCTCGCCTTTGTGGTGGCGGAGCTTTACCTGCATGTCTCCGGCGTCATCGCTGTTGTGACGGCCGCCATTGTCATGGGCTCGGAAGGGCGCACCCGGGTGAGCCCTGGGGCCTGGGACAGCCTGCTGCACACCTGGAGCCTGGTCGATTTCCTCGCCACGTCGCTGATTTTCACCTTTGCCGCCATGCTGGCGCCGGCGGCTTTGGCCGATTTCGCGCCCCTCGATCTGTGGGTGGCGCTGGTGTTGCTGGCCTCCACCGTGGCGGCGCGGGCGTTGGTGCTTTACGGCCTGATGCCGGGCCTGAGCGTGCTGGGTGTGAGCCAACCCATCAGCCGCTCCTACAAGGCAGTCCTGGTTTGGGGCGGCTTGCGCGGTGCGGTCACCGTGGCCCTGGCGCTCGCGATTTCGGAAAATCCGGCCGTGCCGGAGGAAACGCAGCGCTTCATTTTGGTTGCCGCGACGAGCCTTGTGCTGCTGACGCTGGTCTTCATGGCACCAACGATCCGCCCCCTGATGGGCGCGGTGGGTCTCAATGATCTCGGCGAGCGGGAAAAGATGCTGCGTGATCGCGCTCGCCGTCTTGCCCAGACCCGCGCGCTCTCCAGGGTCCAGGCCGCCATGCCCAATGCCATCGCCGCCGATCCCGAAGGCGCCGCCGCGCAGGCCGCAGGCCCCGCCCCGGTATCGGCCGCCCCCATGCCCACGACACCGGCGGCAGACCCGGGTCAAATCGGGGTGACGACGCTGGCCCTGGGCGGCCTTGCTCCCCTGCAAGGTCAAGAAGCTGACGAGATCGGCGTTACCGAGGCAGAGGCCCAGATCCCGCTTGCGGAACGCTGCCGGTTCGGGTTCATCTCCCTCGCCGGCCGGGAACGTGAGCTTTATCTGGAGTATTTCCGCGACGGTTTTCTTGATCGGCGCATCGCGGATGACCTGCGTGCCCATACAGGGCGCATGGTCGATGCGGTCAAGGACGGCGGCCGGGAGCGCTATCTGGAGGCGGCCGTCGACGCGGCGGCCCTGGGGCGGCGCATCCACCTGGCCCGCTGGCTTTACAACAGTTTTGGGTTCGGCGGGCCGCTCTCCCGGGTCATTTCGGACCGTTTTGAGATGCTCATCGTCATGCAGCTCGCTCTGCGCGATCTGTCCGGCTTTGTCGAAAAGGATCTGATCCCGCTCACCGGTGAGGATGTTGCCGAAGACCTTGTCGGCGCCATCGAGCGGCGCCGGTCCGTGGTGGCTGGAGCGCTCGAGGTGCTTGACCTTCAGTATCCCGCCTATGCCGAGATGCTCCGCACCCGGTACCTGCACCGGGTGGCGCTCGTCATTGAGGGCCGCGAATACCGGCAGCAGATGGAACAGTCCGTCATCGGCAACGAGGTGTTCAAGGATCTGGAGCAGGACCGGCGCAAGCGCTCGCGCCGCCTGGAGCGCCGGCCCGATCTTGATCTGGGTCTGCGGCTCACCTCCATGCTGCAAAAGGTGGAGCTGTTCAACGATCTTGATCCGGCGACGCTGAAACGGATCGCCCGCGTGCTCATTCCCCGTTTCGCCGCGCCGGGAGAGATGATCCTGCGCCAGGGCGAACTGGGCGAGTGCATGTATTTCATCGCCGCCGGTGAGGTCTCGGTCCTGCTGCCGGATCGCTGTGTGCGCCTTGGGGTCGGAGATTTCTTTGGCGAAGTGGCCCTGGTCACTAAAGCGCCCCGCAACGCGGATGTGGAGGCGGCGGGTTTTTGCACCCTGCTGGTCTTGAACCGGAGGGACTTCCAGCAGCATATCCGGGGCAACAAGGCCATCGCCCGCAAGATTGAAGCGACCGCGCGGGAGCGGGCCCGCGCCAATTGACCCCAGCCGTCCTCCCCCGGGGCCGACCGCTCCGGAGGGCCAAGCCTGCCTGAAGCCATGAGCCTGCAAGACACCCTCTTCGGCGAAACGCCCCGTGTGGCGGTGTTGATCCCCATGCCCCTCAGCGGCCCTTATGACTACGCCCTGCCGCCGGGCGTCGCGCAGGTCCCGCCGCGCGGGACCCATGCGGTGGTGCCCCTGGGCCCGCGCCTCGTCGCGGGCGTGGTGTGGGGGCCGGGTACGGATGATGTGCCGGCGGAGAAACTCAAACCCGTGGCCGAGATCCGGGATGCGCCGCCGCTGCCGGACGCGCTGTGCGCCTTTGTCGATTGGGTGGCCGCCTACACGCTCAATGCCCCCGGCTCCGTTCTGGCGCTGGCCTTGCGCGCGCCGGGCGCCCTGGAGCCTGCACCCACAAAGCGTTTGGTCCGTCGGGGCGAGGGCACGCCGGCCCGCCGCACGCCGGCCCGCGACAAGGTGCTGGCCGTTGCCGCCGATGGGGAGCCGCGCAGCGCGTCCGATCTGGCGGGCGCGGCGGGGGTCGGCGTAAGCGTCGTTAAAGGCCTTGTGGAGGTGGGCGCGCTCCACGCCTTCGAGGTCAGCGAGGACGCGCCTTTGCCCGTGCCCCATGCGGACGGTCCGGCCAAGATCCTGTCGCCGGACCAGGAGGCGGGCGCCCGGGCCCTGCGCCAGGCGGTCGCCGAGGGCACCTTCGCGCCCATTCTGCTCGACGGGGTCACCGGCTCGGGCAAGACGGAGGTCTATTTCGAGGCCGTGGCGCAGGCCCTGCGCCGGCCCGGGGCGCAAATCCTCATCCTGCTGCCCGAGATTGCCTTGACGGTACAGTTCCTGGACCGCTTCGCGGCGCGCTTCGGCTGCCGCCCGGCGCCCTGGCATTCGGATCTGAGCCAAAAGGAGCGCCGTCGCGTCTGGCGCCATGTGGCGGGGGGGCAGGCGCGGGTCGTGGTCGGGGCCCGGTCCGCGCTGTTTCTTCCCTATAAGGATCTTCGTCTGGTCATCGTCGATGAGGAACACGAGACCGCCTATAAGCAAGAAGAAGGCGTCGTCTACCATGCCCGGGACATGGCCGTGGTGCGCGCCCGCTTTGCCGACTGTCCCGTGGTGCTTGCCTCCGCGACGCCGTCGCTCGAAACGGTGGCGAACGCCGAGGCCGGTCGCTACGCACGGGTCGTGCTACCCTCGCGGGCCGGCGCGGCTCGGCTGCCGAGCGTGGAGGCGGTGGATCTGCGCAAGGATCCGCCGGAGGGCAAGGACCGCTGGCTCTCGCCGCGCCTGGTCGCGGCGATGATCGAGACCTTCGAGCGCGGCGAGCAGGTCCTCTTGTTCCTGAACCGGAGGGGCTATGCGCCGCTCGTCATCTGCCGGACCTGCGGTCACCGGATGACCGCTCCGGATACGGAGAGCTGGCTGGTGGAGCACCGGTATCTGGGCCGGCTCGTTTGTCATTTGACGGGGTATTCCATCCCCAAGCCGAAGCGCTGCCCCGCCTGCCATGCGCTGGACAGTCTGCACTCCTGCGGCCCCGGGGTGGAGCGAGTTATGGAGGAGGCGCGCGAGCGTTTTCCCTCCACCGCCATCGGCCTCATGTCAAGCGATGCCGTGCGCGGGCCCAGGGAGGCCCAGGCCCTGATCGATGATATGGCGCAGCGGCGGATCGATCTGCTCATCGGAACGCAGATGGTCGCCAAGGGGCACAATTTCCCCTGGCTGACGCTCGTGGGCGTCGTCGATGCTGATTTGGGGCTCACGGGCGGTGATCTGCGGGCGGGCGAGAAGACCTACCAGCTCCTCCACCAGGTGGCCGGGCGGGCCGGCCGCGCGGAGCGGCCGGGACGGGTTTTGTTGCAAACCCACATGCCGGAACACCCCGTGATGGCCGCGCTGATGTCCGGGGACCGTGACAGTTTTCTGGAGGCTGAAAGTGCGGCGCGGGGGGCGGCGGGCTATCCGCCCTTTGGCCGGCTTGCGGCCCTGATCCTGTCGGCGCCGGATCAGGAAAGCGTTCACGGTGCGGCCCGGGTGCTGGCCCAGGCCCGTCCGGGGGCGGAAGGTGTCACCGTTCTGGGTCCTGCTCCGGCGCCCATCGCGGTCCTGCGCGGGCGCCATCGCATGCGCTTTCTCATCAAGGCTGGGCGAGCCTTTGACCTCCAGGCCTATCTGCGCGCCTGGCTTGCCCCGGTCAAACTGCCGGGCAAGGTGCGTCTGGCGGTCGATATCGACCCCTACAGTTTCTTGTGAGGTGTGGGAACAAGGCGCCTAGTGGATCGACCCAGACATTTGAAGCCCGACAGGTCGAGGTGAGGCAATGGATAAGCCCTTCAAATGTCTGGATAAGTTGATCCATCAACAAAAAACCTAGTGGTTCGAAACGTCAGATTCGAACCACTAGCGATCCACCTCGCGGCGCGTGGCAAAGACAAGGGCGCTCAAGGCCACTTCGGCAAGGCCCACGGGCAGCGCCGCGCTTACCGGTATCATGTCCGGCGAAATCGTTGTGAACACGCCGATGCCAAAAAGCGCGCCGCCCACGACCCAGTAGACTTGATTTCCGTATACGGTGGAAAAGACGAAATAGCGCGCGCCGACAATGATCGCGAACAGCGGAAACACGAGATAGGGTGCCACGAACAAAAGCGCGAAACTGATGAACACCCCAGCGAAAAGGGCGACCGTGCTCTCGAACGCCAGAACGCTCAATGGATTGTCCGGCGCCGCCGGAGGCACGCGCAGCAGCATGCGGCACACCAGCGTGGAGACTGGATAAATCAGGGCCCCGCCGATGAGCAAAACCGCAACACCCCGCTCCACGCTGACGAACGTGTCCGCAAGGCTCGCGGCGATCCACACAAGGCCGGAGACCAAGACGCCGGGTGCGCCGCCGAGATAGGCGCGATTGATGTCGCGCTGAGCTGTCCGAATGTCCATGAAACGCTCCTTAAGGCTCAGGCCCTTCGCGACCGCCCTGACGTGATGGTCATTGACGCATGATCACTTGCGTTTGAGCAAGATGGCGCCTGTGGGCCTGTGTTTGCGTGCCTCTTTTGAGCCGCGCCGCATTTTTTGATGCATCTTGTCGCACACGTGCCCCTGGGCTAGCCTCCCATCCGGGGAATGAAAATGGTGCGGGCCATCCGCTGGAAGACGGTTCTTGCGCGCCCGTTCCGTTCAAAAAGAGCTCTGCCGGCAGATCTTCGATGCATGCCGGCGCCTCCACGGGCATGGGGCAATCCCGGATCGTATCGGACCGGGCCGAGTGGGAGTGATCGGTCTTTCGTCCAAAACCCGAGACAAAAAAGCGCGAAGGACAGAACATGAACGCCAAGACAAAACGGCAAGATCCGTATGCGCCCCTGGGGCCGGTCCTTGCGGCCGCGTTGCTGGCGGCGTCGTGTACGCACAAAGTCAACAGCACCTTCGATGCACCGGACGCCGATCCGGGCGACCGGGAGTGCGAGAGCACCGAGCCCGTGGCCCCGGGCGCCGCTCCCACCTGCACCCTGCGCGCGGCCATCATGGAGGCCAATTCGGGCGGCTCCCGGGACCGCATCGAAGTGCCGCCGGGCACTTACACGCTGACTTTAGGCGTTTTGGACATCACCAATCCGGTGCACATCCAGGGCAGCGGGGCCGGGGAGACGATTGTGGACGCGGACCGTGACTCCGGCGTCTTCGAGATCGACAGCGATGAGGTCACCCTCAACCATATGACGGTCCGAAACGGGGATGCCCAGGCCGGCGCCGGCATTCTCGTGCGCGATGGGGAGGACATCGCCTTCCACGGATTGTCGATCGAAAACAATGTCGCCTTCTCTGGCGGCGGCGGCCTCTGGCTGGAAGAGGGTGGAGAAGTCCGTATGCGGCGCAGCGCCGTCAAGGGCAACAGTGGAGCCCAGGCCGGCGGGATTTACACAAAAGGCACGCTCTGGATCTGGGACTCCAGCATCACGGGCAACAGCTCCACCCGGGCCGGCGGCATCCAGAATGCCAGCACCGGCCTCCTTAACCTGCGCAATGTGACCCTTTCGGAAAATGAGATCGTCCAATCCACTGCCGGAACAGGCGGTCTTTATAATGGCAATTTTGCTGTTCTAAACAATGTGACCCTTACGGAGAACCGGGGGTCGGGTAACAGTTTGGGCAGTTTCCGCGGCGGCGGTCTGCAAATGGCTTCCGGTTCCAACACCGTGATGAGAAATTCCATTCTGGCGGAGAACGATGGTGGCGGCGGTCCGCCCGATTGCGTCGGCACCTTCGCCCCGGACAGCCGCTACAATCTTGTTGAAACGGTCGGGTCCGATTGCACCTTGCCCGGCGCGACGGGCAGCTGGTTGCTCGACCAGAGCCCGACTTTGGGCGTTCTTGTGTCCGTGCCGGGCAGTCCTGCGTCCTATGTTCCACTCGGCGGGGGCGTGGCCGAAAGCGCGGGCTACAGGTTTCCGCCGCCGGCGGCCGATGGCTGCGAGCCGCGCGATGTTCTTGGCGTGCCCCGCCACCAGGACAGTGATGATTGCGATCTGGGTGCCGCCCAGGCGGCCTCGACCGTGGGCCGTGTCATCGGCTTTATGCTGGTCAATGCGGATACCGATCTCGACATCAAGGCCTTGCGGGACGGCGACCGGCTCTACCGCGGTGACTTGCCGCCCAATCTCGCCATTCGCGCCGTCACCTTCGGTGCACCGGGCAGTGTGGTGTTCGATTTCGGCGGCATGGTGGGCTTCAGGACGGAAAACAACGCCCCCTTCTCGGTGGGCGGCGATACGGGCGGCGACCACAGCCCGCTCGCCCTTGATGACCGCGAGTATGACCTGGCGGGGCGTGCCTTCGCCGGCGAGAATGGCACAGGCGAGGCAGGCGGCGTGCACAGCATCGCCTTTTCTGTTGTGGACTGAATGGGTGCATGAGCGCGGCGCCGCCGCGCTTTCAGAAGAGGTCGTCGTCGCGCTCCCGCAGTTGATCGGCAATGTCCGCCTGCGCTTGCCGGGTTACGGGATAACTCCAGGCCGTTGCGGCGGCGATGACGTAGCCAAGGGCCGGGATGCCAGCGAAGACAAGCATCAAGCCATTGACCGTGGCCGGATCGTTCTCGCCCACGGGATCAAAGCCCACCAAAAGGGCCAGAAGAAGAAACGGGATCCCAACCGCGAAGCTGGCGCCGGTCTTATAGGCGCTGGTCATCAACGAGTAATAAAGGCCCGCGCGGTTTTCACCCGTGCGCATCACTTCGCGCTCCACAAGGTCGGCCATCATGGAGCGCACCAGGATGAACGGGGTGCCAAAGGCAAGGCCGGAAAGACCGGCCCCGATGACAAGCGCCGCCATCCCTCCGACCCCGGCCAGAAAATAAAACGCCACATAGGCAAGCCCGGCAAAGAGGCAGATCGCCGTGACCATCTTGTGTTTTTCCTGGCCCCGGGCAAGGCGCATCCAGACGGGAATGGCGCAAAAGCCGGCCACGAAAAACAGCATCAGGACGGCACTGGCGCCTTGGCGCACGCCGAAGCCCCATTCGGCCGCGTAAAGATAGGTCGCGGCCGTCCCCGCAATGGCCGTACCGATACAGATTTCGATAATCAGCACGCGCCAGAGCGCGCCATTGCGCAAGGCGCGCACCAGGGACGGAAGGCTGAAATCTCCGCCCTGGGCCAGGGGCGCTGTGCGGTCCGGCACCGCGGCAAGGGCGAGCAACACAACGACCGGCAGACCGATGATCAAAATAAGACCCATGAGGCGGATTTGCCCCGTCTCGTCGAGCCCGCCCGTGCGCGCCACAAGGTCCGGCAGGGCGAGCAGGCTGAGCAGCGCGGCCACATTGACGATTTCACGCCATTGGAACAGGCGTGAGCGCTCGTCATAGGTTTTCGCAAGGGCCGGCACCCAGGCCTGGTGCGGCGTCTGCAACATGGTGAAGCCGACATAGAACACGAGAAGCCAAATGATCAAATAGGTCGGTGTAACGGGGCCGGGCCCGGGCATGTACAAGAAGGCGGCGGACAAAATCAGGATCGGCACACTGAGCACGAGCCAGTGCTTGATCCGGCCCCAGCGCGAGGGGTGCCGGTCGACGAGATAGCCCATGATCGGGTCCGTCGCGATGTCCCAGAAGCGCAGCACCATGAAGATCATGCCGGTGGTCTCCAGGCCAAGGCCCATTTCACCGGCATAAAAGCGTGGCAGATAAACCGCAAAGGGCAGGCCGATCGCCGCGAGGGGCAGGGCAATCGAGGCGAAAGCCAGAACCTGGAGGAGGGGAAGTCCGGTATGCGTCCGCTCGCTTTGGGCGGGCGGGACGGCCGGGGGGATCAGTGCCATGGCGTGTTCTTTTTCATTCGTTTTACACCATCAACAGGGGGCGAGGGCTGCGGCCCCGCCCCGTCCGGGGCGGCGCGGGGCCGCGCAGGCGTTTACTGCATGGCGCCGGTCTCAAGATCGAGGGTCAGGGCCGGCTCGTTGCTGTAGACATAGGCCTTGGGCAAGATCGTGTGGCTCGTCATGGAGCGGATCATGCCGGCCGTGCTGTGTGGCATGGCGATGGAACCATCGGCGGCCACGGCGATGACCCCGCCCCGGCCATCCTGTTCACCGCCGGCCTTTGCCATGGTCGCGATCACGGCGGCGGCCGCGGCTTTCAGGTCCTGGCCGCCATGGGCGACACGGGCGGCGATATCGCGGGCCGCACCGAACCGGATGAAATACTCGCCATGGCCCGTGGCGGAGATGGCCGCGACCCCGTTCTGGGCAAAGGTCCCCGCGCCGATGATTGGCGCATCCCCGACCCGCCCGGGGATTTTGGCGCCGTAGCCGCCTGTGGATGTGCCGGCGGCAAGATTGCCGCACCGGTCAAGGACGACGGCGCCCACCGTACCGTGCTTTTCGGTCTCCGGATCAATGGGGGCGGCATTGATGAAATAATCCGGGCTCACCATGTCGGCGCCCAGGCTCACCATGGCGGCTTCGCCCCGGTCGCCGACCATCATGACGTGGCGGGTCTGCTCCATGACCATGCGCGCGGCCGTGATCGGATTTTTCAGGAGGCGCATGGAGGCCACCGAGCCCGCGTCCATGGTGCTGCCATCCATGATGGAGGCATCGGTCTCGATGAATTTGGCGCTGTTGGCGATGGAGGCCTTGCCCGCATTGAAGAGGCCGGAGTCTTCCATGGCGCGGATGAGTTGCTCGACCGTGTCGAGAGCCTTGGCGCCGGCCTGAAGCCGGGTGCGGTGCTCGGCGAGGATTTTGAGTTGAAAGCTGAGGCGGGCCGTGTGATCGCGCCCGGCGCGCGAGGTGCCGCCATGGATCAGGATGGTGTAGGCGTCCTGGGCTTCGCAGGGCCCCTTGGCGAGGGCGCCGGTCGCTGAGAACAGACCGGCCCCAAGGCCAAGCGCAAGGGTGAGACCAAGACGGCCGAGCCGTGGCGTCGAGGGATGGTGTGTCATGGGGAAAGTCCTCCTTACCGGCCGCGCGGTGTCTCGATGGAACGATAGGCTTTCAGGGTAAGCGGGACGGTAAGGATCCGCCAAGCCGGGCCGGACCGGGGTCGGCGTTCAGCCGGCGGCAGTCGTGTTCATCCATTCGAGCAGCACCGGGTTCACCTCCCGCGGATAGGTGTGGGACAGGTCCTCGATCTCGCGATAGGTCACGTCCGCGCCGGCGGTGCGCAGGGATGCATCCGCTTCCCGGGCCATGGCGATGGGGAACATCCAGTCAAGGACACCGTGCACCAGATGCAGCGGCACCCGGCGCACCCGCTCCGGATCGGCGAGGGTGAGCAGAATAGGATGGAAACTCGCCGCCACGGGCGCGATATGGGTGAAAGGCGAGGCGCTGTGATACCCCGCAAGATAGCTGAACGTGCCCCCGTCGCTGATGCCCGTCAGCAAGAGCCGGTCCGGATCGATCGACCATCCGTCGGCGATGGCCGCGTAGATCTCGAACAGGCGCGGTCCGTCCACATCCGGATTGTTCAGGGACCAGGTGTCGCCCTGGGAGGTGGGGGCAACGAGGATGGCCCCATGGCTGCGCGCGGCGCGCACCCAGCTCCACAGGAAATGCCGGCCGTTTCCGCCGCCCCCATGCAGGGCCATGACAAGCGGAAGCGGGGTCGAGGCATCGTAGGTCTCCGGGACATAGACGGAAAATCCCCCCCGGATCCCCGGATCGCCGCCCCCGTGCAGCAGCCCCGTGGTCTCGCTGTAGCCGATGCCGCCGGAGGACAATCGTCCGAGCAGGCCCAAATCGCTGCGCTTGTCCGGTTCCACGAAGTACCGGGAAATCGGCAACAAAACCGGGGCCAGCGGATAAACGGTCTCGCAGGCGAACGACCAGGCGCGCAAGGCCCGGTAGATCTCCAGCACGCCATTGGGCGCGCGCAGCGCCTGGCGCACTTCCGGAAAGGCATCGGCGACGGCCGTTCCCGCCGTCACCAGACAGTCGCGCACGGGGCGCAAATGATCGGGCCAATCCACATCGTCGACGCCGGCCAACTGGTTCCGCAAGGGACCGTCCGGCCAGCCAAGCTCCGCCACGACCTGGGACACCAGAGGCGGGTGGAGCCGGCGGGCCAGGATCTCCAGGGCTTCAAGCCCCGCAATGAGGGGCGGCATGACACCGGAGATCCAGGCGGCAACAGGTGTGGTTTCCCGTCCGCCCGATTGATCAGCCACGGATGCGCACCGGCAGGCTCGCATACCCTTTCACGAAGTTGGAGCGCACCCGTTTGGGCTCGTCCACCACTTCGATCGTGTGGAAGCGCTTCATGATCTCTTCCCAGAGGATCTTGAGCTGAAGTTCAGCGAGGCGGTTGCCCACGCAGCGGTGGATGCCCATGCCGAAGGACAGGTGCTGGCGCGCCCGGGGCCGGTCAATCAGGAAGGCGTCCGGATTGGCGATGGCGTCCTCGTCCCGATTGGCCGAGACATACCACATGACGACCTTTTCCCCGGCCGGAATGGTCTTGCCGCCGAGCACGGTTTCCTCGGTGGTGGTGCGGCGCATATGGGCAAGTGGCGTCTGCCAACGGATGATCTCGGAGACCATGTTTTCGATCAGACGCGGGTCCGAGCGCAGCTTGTCATACTCGTCCGGGTTCTGGTTAAGGGCCAGAAGGCCGCCGGAGATCGAGTTGCGGGTCGTGTCGTTGCCCCCGACGATCAGCAGAATGATGTTGCCGAGGAATTCCTGGAAATCCATGTTCCGTGTCGCCTCGCCATGGGCCAGCATGGAGATGAGGTCGTTGCGCGGTGCCTCGTTGACGCGTTCGTTCCACAGATTGACGAAATAGGCGCCGCACTCGCGCAGTTCCTCGCGCCGCGCCTCAATGGACTCAATCAGGCCGGACTGCTCGTCCGCCGTCGCCACGTCGGACCAGCGGGTCAGCTTGCGCCGTTCTTCCCACGGAAAATCGAACAGGGTCGCGAGCATCTGGGTCGTGATTTCGATGGACACCCGGTCGACCCAGTCAAAGGTCTCACCGACCGGCAGCCCGTCCAGGATGGTGGAGACCCGTGAGCGGATCGTGCCCGCCATCTGGGACAGGTTCTCACCGGACACGATGGGCTGCACCACCTTGCGCTGGTCATCGTGTTTGGGCGGGTCCATGGCGATGAACATGGGCAGGGGAAGTCTTCACGCGGGTTGATGATCGTAATGGCGCCTTCGGATGAAAAGACCTTCGGATTGGTCTCCACCTGCATCACGTCCGCGTATTTGGTCACCGACCAGTAGGGCCCATAGGCGCTGTCGGGGCAGTAATGGACCGGCGCTTCCTCACGCAAACGCTTGAAATAGGGCCAGAAGGAGTTGGTCAGGAACAGTTCCGGGTCCGACACATCCAGCGTTTCGAGGGGCAGGGTGTAGGGGTCGACGGCGGGGGTCTGCTCCCGCCCGAAAGGGGTTCCGCGCATGGCTGTTCCTCCTGTAAATCGGCGTGGCCGGGGGCAGTTCGCCCGAGGCCCATGCCGTCCATGGTGACCCGCCGCCATCAATCGTGACGCTAGCGTCACGATATCAGCCCGGCCGGGGGCGGCAAGGCCGCATCGCAGACCCCCGGGTTGAGAATTCGTTAACACGGGCTCATGAGACGGCAGTTTAGCCCTTCTTGTTCAAAGCGCGGTTGACGGCGCCCACGCCCTGGGGCCCCTGTTGCGGGCACGCCGGCGATGGACGCGGGCGCGAGGACATCAGGCCGGAGAGACGCGTATGGAGAGGGTTTTTCGCAAGGCCGCCGGCCCATTGGCGGCGGGGCTTTTGATGATTGCCTGCACACCGGCACCAGAGCGCGGCGCCGAGACCCGCGGGGCGCAGGCCGCACCCGCGCCGCGCCCGGCGCCCTATGTCGCCAGCATCGATGTGGTGCCAGCGGGGGAGGGCGAGGCGGCCGATCTCGTGGCGGGCCATGTCTTCCATGACCGCAATCGCGACGGCATACGCCAGGAGGGCGAGCCCGGTGTCGCGGGGGTCCTCGTCTCCAATGGCGAGAGCATTGCGCGGACCGATGACCAGGGGCGCTACAGCCTGCCCGTGCGGGACGACATGTCCGTGTCGGTGGTCCAGCCCTCGGGCTGGCGCGTGCCGACGGATGAGGATTGGGTGCCCCAGTTTTCCTACGAGCACAAACCGGCCGGCAGCCCCAAGACCTTCCGCTATGGCGGGATCGCCCCCACGGGGCCGCTCCCCGCGGCGATCAATTTTCCGCTTATTCCGGTGTCCGGATCGCAAGAATTCACCTGCGGTATCCTGGGGGACACGCAAACCTATTCGAACGCGGAAATCGGCCATGTGCGCGATACGGTGATCGATGATCTGGCTGACGGAAAGGGCGGGCCGCTCGATTGCCTCGTGTTCCTGGGCGATGTGGTGGGCGACGATCTGGGCCTGATCCCGCGCATGGCCGATGTGGTGGGCAGCCTTGAGGTGCCGCACTATTGGGTGCATGGCAATCACGACTTTGATCATGACGCGGATCGGGATGCCGACTCCACCGACACCTGGCGCAATTTGTGGGGCCCGGCCTACTACGCCTTCGAGATGGGCGAGGCCGTCTTCATCATCCTCGATAACGTGGTTTATCCGTGCGGAGAGGACGATGCGCGCCGTCCGGGGCGTGAATACTGCGTGGAGGCGGAGACCAAGCGCTATAACGGCCGTGTGCCCGAGCCGCAGATGACGTGGCTGCGCAATCTCATTGGGGCCTTGCCGGCCGACAAGACCGTCGTGCTCGCCCATCACATTCCCTTCGTCTCCTTTGTCGATCAAAGCGCCGTAACGCACCAGACGGACAATGTGGCCGAGATCTACGCCCTACTGGAGGGGCGCAAGGCCCTGTCCCTTTCGGGCCACACCCACACCATAGAGAACCATCAGCCCGGGGACAGTCATGCGGGCTGGCAGGAGGCCGTGGGGGTTGGCGAATTGCCCTTCCAGCACATTGTGGCGGGCGCGGTTTCAGGCGGCTGGTGGCACGGCGATTTTGACGTGGACGGCACTCCGATGGCCCTGCAGCGTCTTGGCGGCCCGCGCGGCTGGCTGCGCCTTGAATTTTCGGGCCCCAATTACGTGGACAGCTATTTCGGCACCAATCTGAGCCCGGAGCGTCAGATGTGGCTGGGGCTCAACACGCCCGGCTTTCGCTCCTGGTTCGAATTGATCATGGCCTGGCGGGCCGAGGACAGCGACACCCGCAATCCCGTGCCCCCGCGCACCATTGCCGACCTGCCCGATCCTAAAATCCTGACGCCGGAGGATCTTTATGGCGGGTCCTATCTGACCGCGAATGTCTGGCACGGCTCCAGCGCATCAAGCGTCACGGTGCAGATCAATGACGGTGCCCCGGTGGCCATGACCCGCACCCAGAATGCGCTGGGCGAGGAGGCCCAGATCGGCGCCCTGTTCGCCGATCCCTTCGCGGCAACGCGCCAGCTCACCGTGGCCCGCTTTGCCCACCAGAGCCGTTCGGGCAATCCGCGCTCCCAGGGCTATGAAGCCTTCCGGGGCGGGCGCTTCGGCCCCGCCGCGCCCCAGCCCCAGACTTCCGTTGCGGATCGCTCGTCCCACCTGTGGCGTTATCAGTTGCCGGAGGTTCTGCCCCAAGGCACCCATGTGGCCACGGTGCGTCACCAGGATCACCACGGCCGCATGTCCACGGACCGCCTCGTCTTCGAAGTCCGCGCCACCCGCCCCCCGGCCCTGTGGCGCGAAGAGGTGTGGGACGCCTTCGAAAACGGCAAGCCCGTACGGTAGAGGTAAAGGCCGTTTGAATTGGCGAGAGAGGATGGCTGGTGCAGCGCTCACCCGCCATCCCGAGCGCAGCGAAGGGATCCAGGGGCTTCATGCACAGGAGGGGCGGCCCCGGATGGCGTCGGCACTGCGCGCCTCGCCATGACAAATGCGTTTCGGTCGCTGCCGCTCACCTGATCCGTGCTGCGACGCAAGCCATGCGCAGCACCCAACGCCTCACGTGCTTTTCAGATCCAGGCGCAGGGTCATGCAGTAGGCGGCACCGCCGGAGAGGATGTACGGCTTGAGGTTGATTTCGCGCATGGTGTAGCCGCGCTCACCAAGTTTGGCGCGCAGACTTTCCGTAGCCTGAGCGCAAATCAAATGCCGCCCCAGACGCACGGCGTTGAGGCACAGGAGCTGGGCCTCTTCCTCGCCGGCTTCGATGCGCATCTCCGCCGGCACGATCTGGGCAATCTTGTCGAGGGACTCTTTAGAAAACGCGCCCGGAAAATAGACCACTTCGCCGCCTTCGAGCGGATAGAAACAGACATCGAGGTGGTAGTAGCGCGGATCGACCAGTTCCAGGCCCACGGTCGGAAAGCCGAAAATGCGCTCAATATGGGCAAGCGCCGCCTTGTCGGACCGCTGGCCGTAACCGCACCAGAAATGGCGCCGCCCGGCGTCCCAGATGCAATCGCCGGCGCCTTCCTGTTTCACGTCCTGGGGCAGCGTCTCGACGGATTTGAGCAGCCCCTGGTTTTTGAAGGCCTCGAAGCCGGCCAGGAAATGGGCTTCCTCGCCCTGGCGCTCGGCACATTTAAAGCGCGCCACCATTGCCTTGCCGTCGAGCACCACGCCCGCATTGGCCGGAAACACCATGTCCGGCAGGCCCAACTGGCCCGGGATCACGTGGATATCGGCGCCGGCCGAAATCAGCGCCTCTTCAAGGTCGGCCCAGGCCTGGCGGGCGGCGGCCTTGTATTCGGCCTCATGGGCCTTCCAGTCATCCGGATGCATCCAGGGATTGATCGTGTAGGACACGTCGTAGTGCTCGGGGTCGGTGAGCATAATCTGCGGCGCATCGGTCATGGGGATCCTCCGGTAAAGGGGCGCTCGGGTGCTGTACTCAAGTTTAGCACTGGAATGTGGTCGTCAATGCCGGCTCGCCAGGGTGAGGGGCGCGACCGGGCGGGGCAGGGGCACGGATGTCAGCCCCTCCCCGATCAAAGGCAGGAAACGGGGGGTCTCAAGGCCGGGCGATAAAAAACGCTGCACAGTCAGGGACCGTGCAGCGCTTTGCTCGTCTTGGCAAACCTGAACCCAGGTCCGCGATGCGTGCCCTAGAGCCTTGCGTTGATGCCCATGAACACGAACCGACCGCGCGGACCTGCCGGACGGGACAGGTTGCCGAGATAGGGCTCCACTTCGAAGGCATTGTTGACGCCGCCATAGATCTCAAAGGCGTCGTTGACCCGGAAGTTCACGGAGAAGTCGTTCACGAAGGCCCCGTCGTTCTCCAGGATGTTGGCGAAGTTCGGGTTGCTTATGACGTCGTTGTTCGTGATGCCGGTCAAAAGCTGGGTCGACTCGTAGCGTCCGCGCCAGCCCAGGGTCAGATGCTCACCCAGATCCCAGTCGGCCGTGAAGTTCACGATCCAGCGCGGCCGGGTGTTCTCGCCCAGCACGTCCGTCACGTCGTCCGGCTGCAGCGGGTCGCGCACTTCTTCATCCGTGATGAAGCGGGTGCCGAGGGAGCTGAGCCGCACGCCCGAGGTCAGGCCAAGCACGTTCGGCGTTTCGAAGCCGTACTGGACGCGCCAGTCGACACCGGTGGTCTTCACCGAGCCCAGGTTGATGAGACCCGAACGGAAGTCGGTGATGAAGCCGAAGGTCGGGTCCCGGTCAATGGCTGCGCAGAACTGGTTGTCGACACTGGGCAGGTCAACGCAGTTCGAGGCGATCTGGAAAGCCGACAGGCTGTCGATGAGGCCTTCGATTTCGATGGTGTAGTAGTCCGCCGTGACGATCAGGCCATCGAAGAGGCCGCCGAATTCGCCACTGGGCTGCCACACCGCACCAACGGTGATGGTGTCCGCGGTTTCCGGCTCCAGGTTCGGGTTGCCCCCCGTTTGACCTGGGATCCGTGCCGAGACGAAGTTTGTGGAGTCGTAATCTTCGATGTTCGGGATCAGGATGGCGCAGTTCGTGGCACGGAACTCGCTGCCTGCGTCGATGAATTGCGGGTTACATGGATCCGAGCCGGCGCCGAGTGTTGCGAGGGTGATCGGGCCGAAGGCTTCCCCAATATTCGGCACCCGGACAGCCTGGGAAATGGTACCGCGCAAGGTCACACTGTCGACGATGGCCCATTTGGCGCCAACGTTCCAGGTGTTGGTATTTTCGAAGGAGTCGTAGTCGGAATAACGATAAGCGCCATTGACTTCAAGCCGCCGGATGAAGGGCAGGTTGGCGAGCAGGGGCACGCTGACCTCAACGAAGTAATCCGACACCTGATACTCACCCTGGGCCGGGTTTGTCGGGCCACCATTGGAGTCGATGGCTCCGAAGACGAGGCCCGCCCGGTCCAACGCGTCCGGCGTGAAGCTGGACTCCTCATTGCGCCATTCATAACCGATGGCGTAGGAAATCGGGCCAGCGGGAAGCGAGAACACCGGCTCCGTGTCGCCCGACAGGGTGGCCAGGAAGACCATCTGCTCAATGTCGTTCTGGCTGATCAGTTCCTGGAAGATGAAATCAGCGGCTTCCTGGCTGATCGAGTTGTCGCCGAAAATGTTGACGGGCACGCACTGCCCGTCGCCGGGAATGAACGTAGAGATCTGGAAGTTGTCGTTCTGGGCCGGGAACGGCGAGGAGGGCGGAACGACCGCGTTCGGATCGAGGTCGGAGCGGCAGACGATATCGCCCGTGGCCGGATCGACCACCGCGTCAATGGCGGCGAAGTACCGGTCCTCAACCCGGTTGCGCACCTTAATATCCGCATCCGTCCGACCGTAGTTGAACGACACTTCGTACTGCATGTTCAACTCGTCGATGGCGCCCATCACGCCGCCGACGATCCGGATGGTTTGACGCGTGGCTTCCGGGTTCGACCGGGTGGTCACGTCAAGCACGTCGCGGGAGACCGCAATGATCGGGTCGATGCCTTCGGCCTGGAGCTGTGCGATCTGGGTGTTCAGGGCCGCCGGAATGAACGGGTTGTCGAGCGCGATGGGGATATCGTCGTTGAACCCGTTCACCTGGTTGGACTCGGTGGTTTGGGTGCGGACATATTTCGCGTCGAAGAAACCGGTCACATACCGGTTGAACTCATATTTCGAACGGGCCTGGAACAGGATGCGGTCGGTATCCGGGATCAGCAATTCGTCGTCCGGTTCCGCGGAAACACCGTCGCCGCCGCTGGCATCGAACGGGCCGAGATAGATGTTGCCCGGATTATAGGCGCGAAGTTGACCGTTGGAGAAAATCTGACAGGTCGGGATCGCGGCCGCGCCGATGGTGTCACAGCCCGGCACGCCGCCGCTGCCCACGACCTCGACGAAGGCACTCGAGAAACCGGCCGTGTTGCCGTCGCCCAGCGCAATAATGCCGGCCGCACTGGAGATCGGCAGGCGCAGATCCGGCAGCCAGACATTGGCGATATCGCCGCTGATCCCCGTAGCGTCAGGATTGTTGGGGGACAGGAAGGACCGGCCGAACCCGGCGAAGTCACGCTCACCTGCGTCGATACCGTTGGTGTGCTGATACTCAAGGCCGAAAACCACCGAACCCCGTCCGTCGCCGGTCTCAAACCCGTTGGCGATCGACACGAAATATTCGCCCGCGTCACCGTCATCGGCGATGCCGCCCTGGCCGCGAATTTCAAAGCCGTCGAAGTCACCGCCGTCCCGCAAAACAAAGTTCACGACACCCGACACGGCGTCCGCACCGTAAATAGAGGACGCACCGCCGGTCAGAACTTCGACCTGCTTCAGCAGCGCGGTGGAAATCGTGTTCACATCGACCGCGCCGGTGCCTTCAATGCCCGAGACATGCCGCCGGCCGTCTTCAAGGACCAGGGTCCGCTCCTCGCCAAGGCCGCGCAGGTTCAGCAAGCTCGCGCCCAGCGGCGTGCCATTGAACGCCGAGAAAGAGCCGGGCAACGAGGCCTGCAGCTGCGGCGACTCCCGCAACAAGGCACCAATATCGATGAAACCGGAATCCCGAATGTCGTCACCGCCGAAGGCTATGACGGGGCTCGTCGCCTCAAGGGTCGTGTCCCGGGCAATACGCGAACCGGTAATGACAATCCGATCTTCCGCTTCGTCTTCGTCCTCTTCGACTTGAACTTCGTCCGAGGGCGTCGGTTGCGCGTAGGCGGCCGTGCCGGGGAGGGCCAAGGCCATCGTGAAAAGCGCACTGCTGGCCAGCAGCGACGCACGCCATGTCATCTTTTCAACGGTCATTGTCCACCTCCAGGTTGTTCAGGCGGCCCCCCACTCACGCCCACCCCTGCTAGGCGAGACACATCGGGCCGGAATAAAATTGCGGCGATCCGCGACGGAGGTGTCAAAGACCTCCGGTTTTTTTGCTAAGTATGAACTATTGATGATCTGGCCTTCCTGTTCAATCGGGTTTGTAGCGAAATGCGACAGGACCGCCGAAAATTGGCTCAAAATTCGAAACATTGCCTCGTGGTCATGTGCCCCAAAGAGCCATGGTATCACACGCTGGGATTGGTCGTTGTTGTGGCTAAAATGTGATTAGGCGAATGGTCTGCCGCGGTGCGGCACGGGTGTCCCGCGATCGCGCGGTTCGCCTGTGGACCCGGGGCGCGGTAGGGGAATGGCCTCATCCAAGGCCGTACTCCGCCTTGACCAATTTATTGGGCGCCTGGGTGCGCATCCGATAGCCCGCCGGTGTTTCCCCGGTCTGGGCCTTGAAGGCCTTGGCGAAGGCGGATCGGTCCCGGTAGCCGACCCGGCCGGCCACATCTTCGATGGGCATACGGCTGTCGCTGAGCAGATCACGCGCCCGCCGCATCCGCTCCTGCAGCACATAGGCGCTGGGCTTTAGGCCCGTGGCCCGCTCAAAGCGGCGTGCGAAGGTCCGCTCGTCCAGATGGGCGACCGCGGCTGCCGCGGACACAAGCGATGCGGAATTGAGGTGACCCAGAATAAAGCGCTGGGCGAGGCGCACCGTCAGATCCGGGGCCGGGTTCGCGGGATGGGCCTGCGCCGGCGGCCTGCCCGGCTCCTGGGGGGGCGGTCCAATCCTTCTGGTAGAGCCGGGCGAAGGCGAGCGCCGCCTCGGGGCCGAGGAAACGCGCAATGAGGTAAAGGCTGACATCGGCCGAATAGGTGGAATGGCCACCTGAGATGAAGGTCTTGCGCTCGCCCGAGACCACCACACTGCGGCGCGTATTGGACCCTACGGCGGGGAACCGGGCCGAAAAGGAGGGCGCGTAGAGCGGATGCATGGCCACCTCCCAGCCATCCACAAGCCCGCTTTCGGCCAGGGCATAAACCCCGCTGCACATGGTCAAAAACAGTGCACCATTCCCATGCTGATCATGCAGCCAGGGTCGCTGATGCGCCGTGATCAGGGGGCCGCCGTCTCCCCGGCTCAAATAGCCGTCGTCATAGAGGGTGGGCAGAACAACCGCGTCGAGTGGGCCCGACCGGTCGATAGGCCCATGGGGCTCGATCCGCGCACCGCTGAGGCTGAGATAGGTCCCATCGTCCGAACCGAGAATACGGGCCGCGAAGCTGGGGCGGTCCTGATCCGCGCCGGGAAGATTGTTCACCGCCGCCAGGTCCTCGAAGACGGCGAAAACATTGGCAAGGCTCGCCAGCGGCACGAGCATGATGCCGACCCGAAACCGGGCCGCTTCCCAGGTCCGATGGTCCGGCTCGACCTGACGCCACCATCTGTAATCCTGCGGCAGATCCATTGACGGTTTTGCTCCCGATTTGACGGATCGCACCATACCGCGAGGCGGGGCGCGGCGCTAATCCTCGACCCATCAAGAGGCGTAAGGCGGGGCCGGGTGAGGGCGCCGTGCGCCGGTCATCCTGTGTTGGGAGGTGTCAGACCATGGCTTTGGTTGAGGTTCACGGCTTTCGCGCGAAGTTTCTGGTGAAGCGCAAAACGGGCATGTCGTTCCAGGACTTCGTGCACCACCAGAAGACCGTCCATGTCCCCCTTGCGCTACAGCTTCCAGGGATCCTGGATTACCGGCTGTCCTTCTTTGAACCCGTGGACGGGGTGGACCAGGCTTTCGATGCCGAGGCCGAAGTCACCTTTGAAAGCGCCGAAGCCCAGGCGGCGGCCATGGCATCGGCGCAAGGCGCCGAGGCGCTCGCCGACCTGCCGCTCTTCCTGCATGAGCCGGAAAACAACACGGTGCTGGTCTCCCAGCCCGGACAGGTCCTCACCCTCGCCCGGTGATCGGCTGTCCGTTTCAGGACGAACGATCAGAGCTTCAGACTGTCGTAATCCGTGGGGCCCACGCTGCCGGTCGCCGGATAGCCAAGCATATCCTGGAGGGTGCGCACGGCGTCGGCGGTCTGGGGCCCGAAAATGCCGTCCGCGCTCACATGGCGTCCCACCGTCAGACCCGATAAGGCCAGCTGAACGAGGCGCACATCCGCGCCCCGGGTCAGGGGATCGGTGAGCGAGAGGGTCCGGCTGCGGACCGCCGGTCCGTCATAGAGGCCCAAAGGGCTGGCCGACAGGGCGGCCGCATCGATTACCGTGCCGCGCACCACCAGCGGCAGGCGCAGGTCCCAATTGCCCAGGCGCACGAGCTCGCTGAACACTTCCATACGGAAGGCACCGGCCCGCAGGCTCGGTTTGCGGTGGTTCGACAGCCAATCCAGGCGCTCGGCCACATAGGCGCCGACCCAGGACGCCTCACCGCACTCCGTCATGGGCTCATGGGCTTTGTTCGTCCGCCGGCGCAGTGTTTCCCATGATCCCTGCACCCGGGATTCATAAACGAGCGCCCGCCCGAGGGCCGTCTCGAGGCCGCGCTTGTCCGCCTCTGCGAGGGCCGGCTCCCAGAGTGTCGTGCGATGGTGATCGTCCTGCAGGGCCTGCATGGCCGGGTCGTCCGCCGCCGCGCGCAGCAGATTGTGGAAGTATCGGTCGGTGCGCAGGGCCGGGTTGCGGTCGCGCAGGGTGTTCGCGAAGACCTGAAAGGCCTTGGCGTGGCGCGCGTCGTCGCGCTTGCCATAGGCCTGGATCAGGCGCGGCAGCGTGCCGTCTGCCAGGTCCGCCCGGATCTCGCCATAACGCAGGAACCCCTTGTCCCCCGTCAGGGCCTCGATCACCCCATAGGCACCGGCCACGCGCCCCGTCTCGAAGACTCGCACCAAGGCGAGGGCGGTCGCGGTTTGCAGCGGCGTCATGACGGCAGGCTCTCCAAGGCGGGCAGGGGTGGGATTGTCGAGGACAGGGGCTCGACGCAAGGCGAGCGGTCATTGTTTGGACCGGAAAGGGTTCCGCAGCGCGCGGTTTTGGTCCTATACCAACGCGCAGGCAACCAGAGTCGCATGCTCAAGAGGTAGCAAAATCATGTTCGCGCGCATCTATCGACCCTCGAAATCCGCGATGCAATCGGGCCAGCGCAATACGAAAAAATGGGTTCTGGAGTTCGAACCCGCCGAGGCGCGCACCATCGATCCCTTGATGGGGTGGACGAGTTCTGGCGATACGCCGGGCCAGGTGAAGATTTTCTTCGATACCATGGAAGAGGCCATCGCCTACGCCCAGCGCAACGATATCCCCCATCAGGTACTGCCCGACCAGGACCGCACCCCCAAGGCCAAGTCCTATGGCGACAACTTCGCCTATGACCGGGTGGAGCCCTGGACGCACTGACCGGCGCGAGAGGTGTAGGGCCCGCCCGCCCGAGGGGCGAGCCCGCCGCGTCAGAATGCGATGTCGTCCTCGGTGAGGCCGCTCAGGCCCTCGAACGTCACTGATCCGCCCTCGAATTCGATTTTGAGGGCCGTGCCGCCGGCGACCGAGACGGCGTCGTCGGCGTCCGTGAGCGCCAGATCTTCGTTTGTATCAAGATCGCCGAATGTCAGGCCCAGGGCCGAGGCATCGAAAAGGTCTTCGCCGGCCGTGAAGTCGACAATGGTGTCGGCGCCGGAAAAGGCCGCCACGACGAAGACATCCGCCCCGCTCTCACCGCGCAGCACATCGTCACCGCCGTCGCCGGACAGGGTGTCGTCGCCCGAGCCCCCGGCGAGTGTGTCGGCATCGCCGCCGCCCTGGATCCGGTCATTGCCCACGGACCCGTTGAGCGCGTCCGTCCCCGAGCCGCCTTCCAGACTGTCATCGCCCGTGCCGCCATCGAGCGTGTCATTGCCGAGCGAGCCGTTGAGGACATCCATGCCCGACGAGCCGTTGAGGCTGTCGTCGCCCGTGCCGCCATCGACCGTATCGTCTCCAACCGAACCCTTGATGGTGTCGTTCCCGGAGGAGCCGTCGAGCACGTCATTGCCCGCGCCGCCGTCGATGCTGTCATTGCCCAGGGAGCCCTTGACCGTGTCGTTGCCGGAGGAGCCATCGAGACTGTCGTCGCCCGTGCCCCCGTCGACACTGTCATCGCCAAGGGAGCCCTTGACGGTGTCCTTGCCGCTGTCGCCGGTCAGGATGTCATTGCCGGGGCCGCCATCGATCAGATCATCGCCGATCGAGCCCTTGACCGTATCGGCGCCCGAGCCGCCCTCCAGCGTGTCATCGCCCGGACCGCCGTCGACCAGATCATTGCCGGCATGTCCGAACACGGAGTCACGGCCTGTGCCGGCCGCGACCGTGTCGTTACCGGCACGCGCGTCGACGGTGTCATCGCCGGCCTGGGTCGCCATGGCGTCATTGCCCGGCCCGCCGGCAAAGGCGTTGGCGTCGTTGAGATCGGGCTTCTGGCCCTCCTCGAAGACCGCGTCGAGCACCGTGTTCCCATCTCGGTCGGTGGACAGAACAAATGACGCGCCGAGGAAATCACCCTCCAGTTTGACGACCAGGTCGCCCTCGCCGCCGAAAACACCGTCCCCGTCGAGATCAAGGGTGATCACCGCCGAGCCATATTCGATCAAGATGTTCCGTTCATCGATCGACAGGTTCTCGAAGACCAGCTTGGCGGTTTCCTCATTGCCCTTGTAACGCTCGACGATGCTTTCCCGCTCCTGGCCGGCACGGACCAGTTCGAAATCCGGCCGGTCGATCTCGATATGGGTCTGCCCGCCGATGGTCTCGACGTAAACCGGGGAGTTCTCGCCAAGGAGGGCGCCGAAAAATTCGATGTTAAAGCTGTAGTCCTCAAGGCCGTCATCGTCCGTGTCAAAATAATATCGACGAAATCCATCGACGACGGCCGTGCGAATGTAATCGTCCTGCTCCAACTGCAGATCGGTGATGACGATGACGTCCTCGCCCGGGCCACGGTCAAAGCCAAGGAATACGGCCGCGTCGATGTCGGCGGCCGTGCCGATGAACATGTCGCGGGACTTGTCGCCCAGGGTGCTCAGACTGGTGCCGCTGCCGTTCACCCGGTCTGCGCCCTCGATCAGGATCATGTCCGCGCCGAAGGTGCCTTCCAGGAAATCCGCTCCCGGACCACCTTGGAGGGTGTCGTTGCCGTCGCCGCCCACGAGGCGGTCGTCCCCTTCGCCGCCGATCAGCGTGTCGTCCCCGGCATTGCCGATCAGTGTGTCGGCGCCAATCCCACCGGACAGGGAGTCGTTGCCGCTCTGGTCGATCGTCGCATCAAAGATGGTTGTGCCCGGACGCAGGTTGCTGCCGCCATCCAAATGGTCGTTGCCGTCTGCGCCAATCAACGTGTCATCATCACGGCCACCGTCGAGGGAATCGTCCCCGGTGCCGCCGTCGAGGGAATCATTGCCGTCAAGGCCGCGCAGGGTGTCCTTGTCGCCAAGGCCGGACAGGGTGTCGTCACCGGCCCCGCCCTCCAGGGAGTCCGGGTTATCCGTACCGAGACTGTCGAGGCCTGGAACGACCGGCGGGAGAGGTGCATCGATTTGATAAATCAGCGACCCGGCTGCGGTCTCCACAAGATCGGCCGTACCGTTCAGCACAATGACGCCTGTCAGGCCCTTTTGGGAGACAATCACGCGGGTCAAATCGGCCGGGACGTCCTTCTGGATTAGAACCGAGGCACTTCCTTCACTAAGCAGCGGGCTCAGGTCCAGCCGATCGCCGATCTTGAAGTCCTCCCAGCGGGTCACCGTACCGGCTGCCGCCGGCCCGGCGATATCCTCAATCTCCCGCAGGCGGACGATATTCAGGCCATCGGAGCCGAAGATGGTGTCATTGCCCGGGCTGAGCAGGAACAAGTCGTTGCCGCTGTTGGTGGAGATGGCTCCCTTGAACCGATCTCCGCCAATGAGGAGTTCATCACCGATCCCCCCGTCAATCGTGTCGTCGCCCGCACCACCGGTCAGCGTGTTGACACCAGCCCCAAGGCTGAACGGCACCGCGACAAGACTGTCAAGTTCGCCGGGATTGCCTTCGCGAACGAGGGTGAACACGGTGTTGTCACCGTCCACAAGCAGATCATTGCCCTCATCGCCGGACAACACGGCCCCGCCATCACCGGAAAACAACGTATCATTGCCGACGCCTCCGCTGAGATTATCGAAGCCGTCACCGCCACTCAGAAAATCGTCGCCATCCTGTCCGAGGAGAAGGTCGTCATCGTCGCCGCCGAGCAGCGTATCGTTTCCGAAATTGCCCTTGATGATGTCCTTCCCGCCCCGTCCATCGATAAAGTCAGCCCCGTCCAGAATTGGCCGTGTCCAGCCGAATTCCGGCTGGTACTCACCATCGGAATAGAGATACTCGCCGCCAGCGATCTGGTCATCCGCATTGGTGCCGAAAATGGTGTCCTCGCCCTGACCGCCCAAAATATCAGCGCCCGGACGCCGGATGATGGTGCCACGAGCGGTGATCACAAGGGGGAAAGGCATGTCGCCAGCGGTGATGCTGTCATTCCCAACCCCGCCATCGATTCTGGATCTGCGGACATCGCCGGGACCGAAGCTACCCAGCACGGTCAAGTTGATCGCGTTATTCGCGATGGCCACCGACACGGTGTCGTTGCCCTCGCCCCCAAAGGCATTGATGACGCCGTTGTCGGAAGACAGGGAGTCATTGCCGTCCCCGCCCTTGAGCGTGTCATCGCCCACGCCGCCGATTAGGGTATCGTTGCCCCCCTCACCGTCCAGATCGTCTGCGCCCTCGTCACCGTAGGCCACGTCATTGTCCGCACCCCCACGGATCGTATCGTCGCCGCCTTCCCCGAACAGTTCATCGTTTCCGGCGAGGCCCTCTATGGTGTCGCCGGAGGCCCGGCCGAAAATCTGATCGTTGAAGGACGAGCCCGTCAGGCTGTCCGGGTCGGGCGTACCGATCTGCTGACCGTCATCGTCGAAAATCGACGCGGTGAAGGACGCGGTTCCCAAGGTGGCGCCGACCGGGTTCGACAGGACGACGTCGAAGGCTTCCAGTCCGGTCTCGACCACGGTGTCCGGCTGCGCAAACAACGCGAATTGCTTGACGGTTTCGCCTGGCGCGAAACTCACCTGAAGGGTGCGAAAGCCGTTCAGCACGTCGCTGGAGCTGGCCGCCGCCAGGCTCGTGTCCGCCGTGGCCTGAATATTCAGGGTGACGTCGCTGGCAACCGTCAGATCGCCGGTGCGCCGGACCTCGAACGAGATTTGACGATCCGCCGAGGCAGGATCCCCTGGATTGCCTTCCACACCACTCGCATCGAGCACCGCGATGCTGATTTCCGGCGGTGGCAGGGTGGCCGGCACCTGGCCGAACACAACGTAGCTCGTGCCACCAGAACCGCCGGCAGGTGTTTCGCCGATCAGCAGCTCTTCAGCGCCGTCGCCGTTCATATCGGGCAAAAACTCAAGTGAACGGATGAATCCCGTGCCGGTAAGCGTGACCTTTTGGGCGGCGTCGAGCGCCGCCACGGACACGATGGGGCCGTTGGCGGGGAAGGGGCCGAACAGAATGTGGACGACGCCGTCGTCTGCGACGGCCAGATCGTCCTGGCCATCGCCGTTGAAATCACCCGCCGCCACGACGGATCCGAAATTACCCGAGGTCAGCGTGCCTTCCGGCATGATGGCAAAGCCCTGGCCCACCGGAAGATCGTCCATCGTAAGGACTGGCGGTAGGGCGGGATCGTCAGGCCCCGGTGCAAGGATCACATAGACGCCATCGACGCTGCGTTCGCCCCCCAGGATCAAATCCTCCCGGCCGTCGCCGTTCAGGTCTCCGGTGGTGATGGTGCCATTGGGCCCGATGCCCCGATTGCGCAGAACGAAGCCTTGGGAGCCGTCGGCTTCCTGGTCCTCAAGCACGGTCGGCAGATCGGGATCAAGGTCCCGATCGGAGGAACCGAAAACCACCGTGACGAGCCCCTGCTTCGGCGTCGAACGCAGCCCCCCATTAGGCGCGCCGATCACAAGGTCCTTCACGCCATCCGCATTCAGATCGATGTGTGCAAGGGCGTCGCCGAAGGCGTCGAGGCTTTCGTCCTCATCGAGGTTTGCATCGTCATTACCAAGATCGATCAGACTAGGCGTTGTGCCGTCCTCGCCGGCCTCGCCGAAACGGATGGTGACCTGGTCACCGCGCAAATCGCCCGTGACGAGGTCAAGCAAGCCGTCACCGTCCACATCCGTGATCAGGGCCTCGCCCACGCTGCCACGGCCGACAGTGATGCCCTCCTCGCGATCGCCGACCAGCAGCAGGTCGAGGATGGGTTCAAATTCGGTGCGCCCGGGGAGGATGTAGCCGCGCGAGGACGAGCCGTTGCTCGGCCCGATATAGATGTCGTCGATGCCGTCTCCGGTGAGGTCGCCGGACGCGAAGGCGCGGCCGTGCGCCTGCCCGTCGACACCGTAGATGGCGAACCCGTTCGTGCCGTCGAGGGCCCCGAGATCGAAGGCGCCTCCCGGCAGACCGCCCTCGGCCCCAAAAATCACATAGCTGATGCCGGCATTGCTGCGCGCCGCGATGGGGACGTCGAAGCCGTCTAATGTAATCGTCCGCTCCGGGACAGCCGCGAACGGCGCCGAAACAACGAAATCAGGAATGGTGTCGCCGTTGACATCGCCCAGGGCATCGACGGTAAAGCCCAGGAAATTCACGCCTTCGGGCGCGGCGAAGGTAATGCCGCCCTCGGAAAGGGTACTGAGGTTGATCACCGTCATGTCGTTGCCTCGGACCAAAAAGGAACTCTCGGCGCGCCAGAAAATAAAATCTCACGCGGCGCACGGATTTGGCGCGCCGCCGTCCATCCCACTCCGGACCGCTCTCTTATGAGGAAGGTACCCGCACGTCCCAAGATCACAAGCCTGCGCGGGGTCTAGGGTCTAACCCATGGGTTGCGGCCCAGTGTCCTCCGGCAGCGGGCCCGTCGGCGTCTCGGCCCCCCTCAACCGAACGTCCCTGGGGCCACGCCTATTACAGGTGTCTGGCACGGTTTTTGACGTGACTGATATGTCAGGACTTTTGGCGCTTTTGCACGGCCGTCACGGGCCATAGGCCAGCGCTGCCCAGGGGTGTGCCGCCGGTCCCCGAACCGGGGACAGGGGGCGCGGGCCGCGAACGCGACGCCGCCAGTAAAATTCTGAAAATTTCGTTAGGCGGTGTGCGTCATAACGCGCGCGGTCGGTTTCGGGCGATCAAACGGTCATTTCGCCCAAAATCCGCACCCAGGAGCGGATGCCTTTGTGGAAGCTGGCCAGGTCGTATTTTTCGTTTGGACTGTGGATCTGGTCGTCTTCGAGGGCAAACCCGACCATAAGACTGTCAAGACCCAGCTTATCCTTGAAGGAGCCCACGATTGGGATGGAGCCGCCGCATCCGATGGCGAGGGGGGCTTTGCCGAATTCGGCCTCAAGGGCCTTCAAGGTGCGCTTCAAGGGCTCATTGTCCGTGTTAAGCATAAGAGCCGGATTGGCGCCGAAGGTCTTGAAGCGGGCCGTGCAGTCGGCGGGCAGGCGAGTCTCTACGAAACGCTTGAAGCTCGCCTCGATTTTTGCCGGGTCCTGATGACCCACGAGGCGGAAGGACACCTTCGCGGAGGCCTCGGCCGGAATAATGGTCTTTGAGCCCTGGCCCGTGTAACCGCCCCAAATGCCATTCACATCCGCCGTGGGCCGTGCCCAGGTCTGTTCCAGCACGCCGCGGCCCGTCTCGCCGGCCGACACCGACAAGCCCACATCGCCCAGGAAGTCCTCGGCCGTGCGCCCCAGGCCTTCCCAGGCGGCCTTCAGGTCGGCCGGGGTCTCGGCAACCCCGTCATAAAAGCCGGGAATGGTCACGCGGCCGTCCGCATCGTGAAGGTCACCCAGAATGCGGGCGAGAACATGGATCGGGTTGCGCGCCGCGCCGCCGTAAAAGCCCGAATGCAGGTCCCGCGATGCGCCGCTCACGGTCACTTCCGCCGAAACCATGCCGCGCAGCGACGTGGTCACGGCCGGCGTGTCCCGGTCCCACATGGTGGTGTCGCACACAAGGGCGATGTCAGCCTTCAACTCGTCGGACGTGGCCTCCAGGAAGGGCGCCAAGCTCGGGCTGCCGGTCTCTTCCTCGCCCTCGAGAAGGATCGTCACGTCGACGGGCAGGCCGCCGGTCTTGGCGATCCAGGCGCGGCAGGCCTCGATAAAGGTCATGAACTGGCCTTTGTCGTCCGATGCTCCGCGCCCCACGATGCGCTGGCCCTGGGGCGTGTTTTCAAGGCGCGGCTCAAAGGCGGGCGTTGTCCACAGTTCTTCCGGATCCGCCGGCTGAACATCGTAGTGGCCGTAAAACAAAACCCGAGGCCGGGCCCCATCCCCATCCGGCCCCGTCCATTTGGCGAGCACCATGGGGTGCCCATTGGTCGGCCGAACGCTTGCCTCAAAGCCGAGATCCGTCAGCATGACCGCAAGCCACTCCGCCGCCGCGCGAACCTTCGGCGCGAAGGCCGGATCGGTCGAAACGCTCTCGATGCGCATCAACTCAAACAGGCGGTCGAGGCTCGATTTCAGGGCCTCGTCGGCATTGTCCAACACGGCTTTGAGGTCGGCGGTCATGGCAGGCTCCGTCAGGACTCGGTCGAAGGGCTGGCGGGGGCGCCGGCTTCAGGCGGGACCCAGCTGCAATCGAGTTTGCGCAACAGGCCATCGCGCAGGTCATAAATCAGGCCGTGCACTTCCACGTCCTGGCCGTTCGCCCAGGCCTTTTGCAGGATCGGCGTTTCGGCCACGTGGCGCACCTGCGTTTCCACATTGAGTTCGCACAGGCGCTTCAGGCGCGAGGGAGCATCCAGGCGACGCAACTCCGCCACATAACTGTCCATCACATCGCGCACAGGGCGCAGCCAATAGGGCAACATGCCCTCATTGATGTCTTCCATGGCTGCCTGGACACCGCCGCAGCCATAGTGGCCGCACACCAGGATTTGGCTGACCTTCAACACCTCAACGGCATATTGAAGCACCGTGAGGCAGTTCAGATCGGTGGGGTGGACGATGTTGGCCACGTTTCGGTGCACGAAAATCGCGCCGGGCTCCAGGCCCACAATGACATTCGCCGGCACCCGGCTGTCCGCGCAGCCAATCCACAGATAACGGGGTTTTTGAATGCCCACGAGGCGGTCGAAATAGGCCGGATCCTCCGTGACTCGCTCTTTGGCCCAGGCCTTGTTGTTCTCTAGAAGTGTCTTAACCATCGCTGCTTCCGTTGTCCCGTGCGCGCAAGCGCGCGGGGGTGGACCTGTCCTTCCGGTTTAGGCCGGGTGCCTCTGCGGGTCAATGAAGCCTCCCTTTTCGCGTGTTTTTTGTCGCGCCATTTCTCGTTTTGTTTGGAGAGTGTCCATGCTGCTGCGTCTTGCCGGGGTTCTTGGCCTTATCCTGGGCGGTCTCGCCATCGGGGCCGGCGTCATGCTCTGGTCGCCCCTGCCGGCCCACCCCGACCCGGAGCCCCTGCGCGAGGCGGCCCAAGCCTACGACGCGGAAATCATCCGCGACCGGTGGGGCATTCCCCATGTTTTCGGCGCGCGGGACCGGGATACGGCCTTCGGCATCGCCTATGCCCATGCGGAAGATGACTTCGAGACCATTCAGGAGGTCGTGGCCGCCTCGCGCGGCGTTCTGGCGCGCTATCGCGGTGTGCCGGCGGCGGCCACGGATTACCTGGTGGCGCTGCTTGAGGTCCAAAGGACGGCCGAAGGGGGGCTCGGCGGCGCAGTGGGCGCGCCCGCACGGGCGCTGGCACAGGGCTATGCGGACGGCCTCAATCTTTATGCGGCCGATCACCTGGACGAGACCTGGCGCGGCTTGTTGCCCTTCACCGCCCAGGACGTGATTGCGGGTTTCGTCCTTAAGGCGCCCCTGTTCTATGGCCTGGACGGCATTCTGCTGGAACTCTTCACCGGAGAAGGCGACCGCCAGCTCGAGCGCAGCGCCGCCGCCAGGGACGAGCAGGACGGGCGGGACGGGGAGGGTCCCTTCATCCCCGTACCGACCGATTACGCGCCGGAGGGCTCGAACGCCTTTGCCCTCTCCTCACGCCGGTCCGAGGACGGGCGCACCCATCTCGTCGTGAATTCCCACCAGCCCCTCGAGGGACCCGTGGCCTGGTATGAGGCCCATCTGGTCAGCGGCGAGGGCCTCGATATCTATGGCGGCCTGTTTCCGGGTACGCCCCTTGTGCTCCACGGCTTCAACCGCGATCTCGGCTGGGCCAGCACGGTGAACAAGCCTGACCTGGCCGATGTCTATCGCCTCGTCACGGAACCGGAGCGGCCGGGCCAATACCGGCTCGACGGCCGGTGGCTCGATTTCGAGGTGAGCGAAGCGGAGATCGAGATCGGCCTGTGGGGGCCTTTTGCCTTCACGGCCAAACGGCAAGTGAAGCGCACCCGCCACGGGCCCGTCATCGAGAACGAAACGGGCGCCTATGCCCTGCGCTACGCGGGGCAGGGGGAGGCGCGCCAGCTCGACCAGTATCTGGCCCTCAACCGCGCCAGCACCCGGGAGGACTGGCTGGCGGCCCTGGCGCTCCAGGCCCTGCCCAACATCAATTATATCTATGCGGATAAGACGGGCCGGATCGCCTTCGTGCACAATGGTCAGTTTCCAAATCGCATCGAGGGGCCGGACTGGACCGGCGATTTACCCGGCGACCGGGCCGATGTGATTTGGCAGGGCTACCGGCCTTTCGCGCAAGTGCCCAAACTGCTCGATCCCCAGTCGGGCTTTGTCTACAACGCCAACAACACGCCCTTTGCCGCCACGGACGGGCCGGACAATCTGAAGCCCGGCGATTTCCCCGCAAGCATGGGGCTGAGCGAGAGCCACACCAATCGCAGCCTGCGCATCGCAGAGCGCGTGCGCGCCGGCGCGCCGCTCGACGGGGCGGCCCTGCGCGCCCTCAAATACGATACGGCCTATGCCAAAAGGTCCGTGGCGGCCCGCCAAGTGGCCGAAATCCTCGCCCAGGACTGGTCTGAGGATGAGACCTTGGCCGCTGCGGCCGCCCATCTGGCGACCTGGGATTTCAAAACGGATGCGGACAATCCGGCGGCCGCCCTCGGCGTGCTCTCCACCATTGCCGCCGTAACCGCGCCGCTCACGGGCCGGCCCGCGCCGGTGCCCGGGGACGCCTTCCGCGCCGCCGTCGATCTCCTCATGGCGGCCCATGGGCGGATCGATCCGCCCTGGGGCTCGGTCAACCGCCTGATCCGGGGCAAGATGGATCTGCCCCTCGCGGGGGCACCGGATGTTCTGCGGGCGATCTATCCGGCCGAGATCGGCGCGGACGGAAGGCTGGTCGCCGCCGCCGGGGACGGCATGACCCTAATCGTGTCCTGGGGACCGGACGGCACGGTTGCGGCCGACGGCATCCACCAGTATGGCAGCGCCCTGGGCCGGCCCGCCTCGCCCCACTATGGGGACCAGGCCGCCCTTTTCGCGCAGGAACGAACCCGCCCCATTCCCCTCGACCGTGACGCCATCCTGGCCGAAGCCACGGCCCGGTATTGCCCAGGCGACGCCCGGCCCTAAGGCGCATCTTGAAAAAAGGCGGCGGGTCCGAAGACCCGCCGCCACTTGGTGTGCTGGATGATCCGGACGCGGTTGGCCGAGCTTAGCCGAAGTCGAAGCTGTCGGGGATGTCGATCCCGTCGGGCAGTTCGTCCAGGCTGACGATCTCGAAGGCCGCCGCCGGATCGTAGGGCGCGCCGGAGCCTTCGGTGACGTTCGCCTGGAAACCGAAATCGGCCGACTGGCCCACATTCAATGCGTCATTGTAGGTTTTGGCGAAGAAGAAAACATCGCCATCCGCCTCAACCGCATCGGCGTTCCAGGCATTGAAGATGTCGATGCCGTCA
>CAYYTT010000010.1:0-36844 GCA_964474635.1 uncultured Alphaproteobacteria bacterium
CCTCTTCCATCGGCAGGCCGCTGGCCTGGTTGTCCACATTCCCCGGAAGGCCGAACAGGGTGTTGTAGATGTCGTTGAACAGACCGTCGTCGCGGAACGTGGCCCGGTCGCCGGCGGCATTGAAGAAGGGACCCGGAATGTAGTTGTCGCCGGCGGACAGGATGATGGAGTTGTCCACGTCCTGTTCGAAGGCATCGGCCAGCGCGGTGAAGTTCGGCGCCCGGCCCAGGGCGGCGACGCCGCCTTCAAGATCGGAGGCGTGTAGGATCTGGAGCGTAAAGGCGGACCCTTCCTGGGGGATCGTCACGCTGGTCGTGGCGCTTTCGGCGGCCTCGTCAAAACCCACCGTCAGGACGGGTTCATCAATGAAAAGCTGGTCGCGATTTTGAGCAGACAGTCTTTCGTTCCGCATGGTGATCCCTCAATCCCTCTGATTTTTAAAAGTCACTCTTGTCGGTGGGCCGCGCCTTTAATGGCCGAAGGCCCCAAGCTCCGGTCCGTCTTTCCAACGGACCACGAAAAACAGGCCCTTCCTCGCCGAGAAAGGACCTTGGAAAAGCGATGATTTGCGGTGCCCAGAGGCATTAATGAAATCTCCGCACCGCTGTGGTGAATCGAAGGCAGAAAAGGCCATGTCCCCGCCGCCAATCTCTGGGTATGCCCGCCCGGTCGCCTTGTCGATCAGTGGTACCGTTCAGCGTTTTCAAGGGTTTAGGCCAATCCGTCGATGAACCGTCCCTTTCGCCGCACGACGTGTCGAAACGAAACACACATCCGTGACGCTTCAATGACACTGCGCGCGCGTAGCGTCCTTTCCTGAACGATTGTGAAGCTGACCGGTTCCGCCGCGTTGGAGCGTGTTAGTCTCCGGCGCAAATGCCCGTGTTCGGGGCGCCCCGCCGCGTCCGCCGCCGGCCTGCCCCGTGGCCCGACCGAATGCGGGACCCTTTCGAAATTCGGGTTCGTGCGAGATGGGAATCCCATGACCACCGATCACAGTTTTCGCGCCTGTCTCGATCAGGACGCCCTGCCGGCGCGACTGACCAATCTGACCCTTGAGGCCGTTGGCTTAAGCCCGTCGGCTCTGACTGATCTGTTCGAAAGTCAGCTCATGAGCCGGCACCTGGACCTTGCAAGCCGCCGCCTGGCCAAGGATCGCAAGACCTTTTATTCCATCGGCAGTTCCGGCCATGAGGGGAACGCCGCCCTGGCGAAGGCCCTGCGGCTCACGGATCCGGCCTTTCTCCATTACAGATCCGGCGCGTTTGTGATCGAGCGCGCCCGCCAAAGACCCGGCGAGACGCCCCTGTGGGACATGGCCCTGTCCTTTGCGGCGAGTGCCGAAGACCCCTGTTCGGGCGGACGCCACAAGGTGCTCGGCTCCAAGGCCCTCAATGTGCCGCCCCAGACCTCGACCATCGCCTCCCATCTGCCCAAGGCGATGGGCGCCGCCTACGCTGCCGGTCTGGCGCGCAGCCGGCGCAAGCGCGATACGGCGATCCCAACGGACGGCATCGTCCTGTGCAGTTTCGGCGATGCTTCCGCGAATCACTCAACGGCCCAGGGCGCCATCAACGCGGCCTGCTGGACCGCCTATCAGGCGGTGCCCATGCCGCTTCTGCTGCTGTGCGAGGACAACGGCATCGGCATTTCCGTGCCGACGCCCCGGGGCTGGATCGAGGCGAATTTCCGCAACCGGCCGGGCCTCACTTACATCCCCGCCGACGGGCGCGATCTGCTCGATGCCTGGCGGGCGGCCCGGGAGGCGGCGGAACATGTGCGCCGGTTCCGCAAACCTGTGTTTTTGCATCTGCGCACCGTGCGCCTCATGGGCCATGCGGGCAGCGATGTGGAAGCGGTCTACCGGGACCGGGACACCATTGCGGACGAGGCGCGCCAGGACCCCCTGTTACACAGTGCCCGCCTGCTCATGGACCACGGCATTGCCTCCCGCGCGGATCTTCAGGCCATGGACGATGAGATGGAAGCCCGTGTGGCCGCCGTCATGGAAGCGGCCTGCGCCCGGCCGAAACTGGCGAGCCCGACGGACGTGATGGCGCCCCTCATCCCGCGGGAGGGCGGGCCCTGGCGCATCGCCGCGCCGCCCAAACCCCTGGCCGAGGCCGATGCCGAGGCAATCCGGGCCGTCGATGCCCGGGCCCTCGAGACGCCCCAACCCATGGCCCGGCTCATCGCTCTGGCGCTCGCCGAACTGATGATCGAGGATCCGGGCATCATTCTGTGCGGGGAGGATATCGGCCGCAAGGGCGGCGTCTACGGCGCCACGAGCCGCCTGCGCGAGAAATTCGGGCCCCAGCGGGTGATCGATACGCTGCTCGATGAACAATCCATTCTGGGGCTTGCCATCGGCCTGGCGCAGAACGGCTTTCTTCCCATCCCGGAAATTCAGTTCCTCGCCTATGTCCACAATGCCGAGGACCAGATCCGCGGCGAGGCGGCGACCCTGCCATTCTTCAGCCAGGGCCAGTTCGCCAATCCCATGGTGATTCGCATCGCCGGGCTGGGCTATCAGAAGGGCTTCGGGGGCCATTTCCACAATGACAATTCCCTGGCCGTCTTCAGGGACATTCCCGGGCTGATCATGGTGTGCCCTTCTAATGGCGCGGACGCGGTGCGCCTTTTACGCGAGGCCGTGCGCCTTGCCCGCGAGGAGGGGCGGGTCGTGATCTTCATCGAGCCCATTGCGCTTTATGGTGCCCGGGACCTGCTTGAGGACGCGGACGGGCTTTTAATGTCACGTCTTCCTGGCCCGCAGGCACGCCTTGCCTTTGGGCGGCCGGGCCAGTTCGGCGCCGGCGAGGATGCCGCCATCGTCACCTACGGAAACGGCACCGTGCTCAGCCGTAAGGCGGCAAACCGCCTGTCGCGCGAGCATAATCTGAGCGTGCGGGTGGTGGATCTGCGCTGGCTCAAACCCCTGGCCATGGATGCGGTTCTGGAAGCGGTTGGCCCGGCGCGCCGCGTGCTGATCGTGGACGAATGCCGGCGCACGGGGTCCTTAAGCGAAGAGCTGATGGCCCGCTTCGCGGACGCCGGATGGGCCCGGCCACTCTCCCGGCTGACGGCCGAGGACAGTTTCATTCCCCTAGGCCCGGCGGCGACGTCGGTTTTGCCGAGTGTGGAGGCCATCGTCGAGGCCGCGTGTGTCCTGTGCGCCGGGTCTGGCACTGGCCCCCAGACGGTGGAGGGCGGCCGGCCAGGGGAGGGGCGGCCATGACCGGGCGGCGCGAACGGGCGCTGGTGGTGTGTCCCGGGCGGGGCACATATGGGCGCGAGGAATTGGGCTATCTGGCCCGCTACCACGGCGATAAGGCAGATTTCCTGGGCCTTATCGATGCCCATCGCCGGGCCGAGGGGCGCGAGCCGGTCAGCGGTCTGGATGCCCGTCCCGCCTTTGCCCCGTCCGTACACGGTGCGGGCTCCAACGCGTCGGCTCTGATTTATGCGTGCGCGCTGGCCGATGTCGCCGATATCGACCAGGACCGCTTCGAGATCGTTGCGGTGACCGGCAATTCGCTGGGCTGGTACCTGGCGCTGGCGGCGGGCGGCGCGCTGACACCGGGCGATGCGGTGCGCCTTGTGGACACCATGGGGTACCTGATGGACGCCCATGGGGCGGGCGGGCAGATCCTCTATCCGGTCACGGATCGGGATTGGCGTCCGTCCACGGATCATGTCGGCGCCCTGGCGCGGGCCATGGACGGGGCGCGCGAAGCGACCGGAGAACGGCTTTATGTGTCGATCCGCCTGGGGGGCTACCGGGTGATCGCCGGCGCGGAGGCGGCGCTGGATCACCTTCTGGCCCATCTACCGCGCGTTGAGGACCGGTTTCCCATGCGTCTGGCGCGCCATGCGGCTTTCCACACGCCCCTTTTGGATCCGGTGGCGGCGCGGGCGCGCGCCATCCTGGGCCCGGAGCTGTTCCGCGCGCCCCGGCGCCCGCTCATCGACGGGCGCGGCGCGGTCTGGCGGACCCGGGCGCCGGATCTGACCGGTCTCAGGGCCTACACGCTCGGCGAACAGATCACCCACACCTATGATTTCACCCGCGCCATGGAAGTCGCTTTGCGGGAATTCGCGCCGGATCGGGTGATCCTCACCGGTCCGGGCACATCCCTCGGGCCGCCCGTGGCCCAGATCGTGACGGCCATGGGCTGGTGGGGCGTCAGCGCCCGCGCCGATCTCGCCGCCCTGCAAGGAGAGGATCCCCGGATCCTCTCGATGGGCGATCCCGCGCAGCGCCACCGGTTGGTCAGTCCGATAGCCGCCTGATTCGTCAGCGCCGGACGGGGCATGGGGCGTACCTCCTCCGGTCAAGGCCCAATGGGCCGTATCCGGATCAAAGCTTATGTCCTGGGACGGTCGGCGGGCCACGAGGCGCCCGCAGGGTGTGCTTTAGGGAGGGGCGAGACCGCCGGTGCGAGGGCACCGGCCCGTGCCGGCCTTGGGTGCATTGGTGATCGCAGACCCCGGATGGCCTGCGGGTTCGCCCTTTGCAGGGTGATGAAATTCTGGTAGCAAAAATCTGGAATGGTTGTGTTGCAGAAAGTGTTCGGCGAGGTCATCGTCCCGTCTTACCTGACGAAGACCTTCTGGGCGTATGGGACATTCGGCGAAACAGCGGCCGATTACTCGGATTGGCCACTCGGTCGGTTTGGCTATTGCCAAGGATATCAAAAGATCCTGGCCGAAGGCTGTTGGTCGCCGCTTCCCATGGTCCAGATTGGGCACCATGCGGCCACCGAGGATGCTTCTTCGGTTTGGTCTGCTTTGCGGACAAGGCTTTCGCAGCGCGCCGAAGAGTTGGCGGGCCGTCTCCAAGGCGACAGGGCTCGGTGGGGCGGGACAGTCGGCAGGCGGATTGTGTTGATATGAAGTGGGCGGGGTATCCCGTCCGCGCCAAGGACTGTGCGCATCTGGCCCCAGGTTGCGCGCGTTGGGGCTCACGCTGTGCGCCTCTGGATCTGCGTGGCCGAAATTGGGTCTGAATTGGGCTCGAATTGGACGAATCGATAACCTTTGGGACACAGCTACATCGAAGGACGCGCAAAACTTTACCGGTCAGCAAGGTTGGCCGCTGGCGTTTCGCGGTGATTTGGGGCACATGGTATCGGCGTTTGCAACAAAGCCGTGCGTGATGCAGACCGCGATACTGTTTAAAGGCGATGCGGCCGGGCCGATCTGGCATGGGAGTTGTATGACCATGGGCACGCGGCCGAGCCCGTTCGCAAGTGGAACCGGGATGTCGGCGAGCAAGGGGATGATCTTCGACGTGGGGTGTAAGGATGTCTGTTGAAAAGAGCCGTTTGACGCAAAGCCTGGGTATGCCGGACCTGAAGTTGAAAGAAATTGTCGAGGAGCGTCGTCTGCTCGACGCGGCCTCGCGCTGGCCCATTCTGAATGATCTGGTGCGCGGCTATGAACCGGCCCCGCGCTCGGTCAGCGTGAACCTGCATTACGAAGAGCAGGCGGCACGCCAGGAACACGCCGCCGGGATCATCCGCCTCAAAACGAAAGGCCCGCGCCGGTCCAAATTCGCAAACGGCGACGCGGACGCGGGCGAGGCGGTCCACCAGGATGATGGGGCCGAGCACGGCGCCGAGGAGGCGACCCAGCCCCGCCAGTTGTCCAACGTATTCCTGCGGCTGAAGCATCGGGACAAGCCGGTGGCCAAGGCAAAATCGGATAATAAGCTTGTGACCGTGTGAGGAACGTGAAAGGAAATTTCTGAATGATGGTCGGAAGGCGCTGAGTAACGCGCCTTACCTTCTCATCCCGGTTCTACGTCAACACACTGTATGGTGGTCTCCGCCATGGGCATCGTAAACATCAGCTCTCCCAAGGGCGGCGTCGGTAAATCCACACTCGCAACCAATATGGCGGCGATCTTCGCCGATAACGGGATGCGTACTTTGTTGATCGATTACGATCCGCAAAACGCCGTCCGTGTCTTCTTCAATCTGCCTTTAACCTATGAGGATGGTTGGTACGGCAATGCCTCCAAACGGCACAGCCTGTTCGATCATCTGGTCGAGGTGCGTAAAAACCTCTTTCTTCTTCCTTTTGGAAAATTCGAAATTGATGCCAAACAGCAGCTGACGATCACCGACCAGGTGTCGGAAAAGTGGCTGCACACCCAGCTCCAGGGCTTTTTGTCCGAAGGATTCCTGATCCTGAACGATACGGCGGCCGGTGGAGGGGTGACCGGGCACTACGCGGCCAATTCCGCCGCGCTCGAAATCATCGTTCTGGAGCCGGATCCCTCGTCCCTGGCGCTGCTCGATCCGGTGGAGAGTTTCCGCTCCGAGAGCAAAATTCCGGTTAGTTTCGTTTTAAACAAGACCGACCCAACGCGGCACCTGGCGCGGGACATGGAAATCGTGATGACCCGCCATCTGGGCCAGGAGCTGCTGGGCTCCGTGCGCCGGGATCAGCACGTGCCCGAAGCGCTGGCGTGCCGGTCGCTGTTTGTCGACCAGGCGCCCAATTCGAGCGCGACGAACGATCTTTATAAAGTGGCCGACCGTTTGCTTGAGCGTCATGGTGCGCGAATCGGCGTCAAGCTGGAGGACGGTCGAAGCCATGGGGCGGGCCTGATCAGCTTTGCCAAGGGTTAAGGCGGCGGCGGAGCAGCCGCCAGGTGCAACGGCGTCCGGCCGGTCCAGCAAGGGCCGGTCAGGGGCGCCTTTAGTGTGTGTGTCGGAATATGGCGTCATCTTCTGAAATCTCTCCGCCCCGCTGGATCCTCCTCCCGTCCTTCCTGTTCGGTTTGTGTCTCGCCTGGATCGTTATAACGACCCCACTGGCGCCGCCCATTCAGGCCTTGTTCGGGCTCGTCGTGGTGGTCGGGGCGTTCATTCTGGGACGCATCGAGAATCGCCTGGTGCTGACCATTCTCACCGTGCTCGGCTTCATGTTCGCCAGCCGGTACATGTACTGGCGTGTCACCGAAACCCTTGATTTCAATACCGCGTGGGCCTGGTTCTTCGGTTTGGGCCTTTATGCCGCCGAGCTTTATCTGTGGGTCGTTCTGGCGATCACCTTTGTGCAGTCGATCTGGCCGCTGGAGCGCAAGCCCGTCCCCCTGCCGGACGACATGGCCCTGTGGCCCACGATCGACGTGTTCATTCCGACCTATAACGAAGATCTGGATCTGGTGGCCAAGACCATCTACGCGGCGCGTGAGCTTGAATATCCGCCCGACAAAATGCAGATCCACCTGCTCGACGACGGCCGGCGCGATGAATTTCGCGATTTCGCGGCCCGGGCGGGCGTGAACTACATCACGCGGGACAACAACGACCATGCCAAGGCCGGCAATCTGAACAATGCCCTGGCGCAGACCAACGGGGATCTGGTCGCGATCCTCGACTGCGACCACATTCCGACCCGTTGGTTTTTGCAGCTTTCGGCCGGCTGGTTTCTTGAAGATCCCAATATGGCTCTGGTGCAGACGCCGCACCATTTCTACAACCGCGATCCCTTCTTGAAGAACCTGTCGGCGGGCAGCCGGGTGCCGCCCGAAGGGCTTTTGTTCTATGGCCTCGTCCAGGACGGCAACGATTTCTGGAACGCGTCGTTCTTCTGCGGCTCCTGCGCCCTGCTGCGCCGTACGGCCCTGGAAAGCATCGGCGGGATCGCCGTCGAGACCGTGACCGAGGATGCCCATACGGCCCTCAAGCTGCACCGCAATGGCTGGCGCAGTTCCTTCATCCGCTTTCCCATGGCGGCTGGGCTCGCCACGGAGACTTTGGGCCGTTTCATCGGTCAGCGGATCCGCTGGGCCCGGGGCATGGTCCAGATTCTTCGGATGGACAGTCCCCTGCTGGGGCCGGGCCTGACCCTTGCGCAGAGGATTTGTTACCTCTCCGCGATGATGCACTTTTTGTTTCCGCTGCCGCGCTTTGTGCTTTTGACGGCGCCCCTGGCGTTCCTTGTCATGGACATTCGCATCATCGAGGCAAGCGCCAGTGAAGTGTTCACCTACGCGCTGCCCTATCTGGTGCTGATCGTCTATGTGAACTGGCGCATCCAGGGGCGGTTTCGACATTCCTTCTGGTCGGATGTCTACGAGACGTCACTGACCCTGCATCTGCTGTGGCCGACCGTGAAGACGTTCATCAAGCCCCAGGGCGGCAAGTTCAAGGTCACCTCCAAGGGCGGCGGCACGGACGAGACCTATTTCGACAGCCAGCTGATGATCGGCCACATGGTCATCGTGGTCATCCTGCTCGCGGGCGTGGTCAACGGATTTTATAACATCTACACCGACAGCATGATGCTCTACACGGGCGCCATCGCGGACGGTCTGCTGATCCAGGAAACCCAGGATCAGATCGGCTCGACGGTGCTCAACGTCTTGTGGGCGAGCGTGAGCCTGACCTATTTCACGGCGGCCCTCGCCACGGGGCTTGAAAAGGCCGAAACCGGCGTTCACCTGGTGCGCGCGGAAATGCCGGTGGTGGTTTGGCTCGAAGATGGCCGCACCAGCGCCGGCGTTGCCTCCCAGTTGTCCGAAGCCGAATTCCACCTGGTCGTGCCCCGGCCCCCCGGGGATGTGGGCGATACGATCTATGTGGACGCCGAGGCGGGCAATGATCGCATCGTCATTCCGGCAAAGGTCGCAAGTTGGGACGGCGACCGCCTCGTCGGCGGCTTTACACCGACCACGGAAGAAGAGGACGCCGCCCTGGTGCGTCTCATCTTCGGACGCGGCGATGCCTGGGTGGACTGGGATCAAACGACGCCGGCCACGCCGCTCCAATCCGCGGGCGAAATCTATGGCTCCATCGGAACCTTCGGGTCTTGGGCCGGACGCCGCGTTCGCCACCACACCATCGATCGTTTGACGGGCCTCGTGAAGCCCGCCGTTGAGGGCGGCGCCCGGCGCCGGTCCGCCAAGGCCATTTTGGAGAATGCTATGCGTGACGCCGCTGGATCGACCCGCGTATTGGTGGTCGCCGGCCTTGCCGCAGGTCTGTTGATGGGCCTGTCCGGGTCCATCGACCGGGCCTTCGCCCAGAGCGAACCCGAAAGCGCTGGTTCGGAGCGGCGCAGCTTCCGCTCCACCACGCCGCCCCAGCCCATTTTCGAACTGCCGCGCGGCACGACCCGGGCCACGCCGCCCCCGACCCCATCGGTCTCGACCGACGGTATCTCCGGGATCGACGAGACAGAGCCCCCCGACATCCTGGAGCGGGGCAACACCCGGCGGATCGTGTTGACCTTGCGGGACCTGGGCGCGGAACCCTCGATCCAACTGCGCAATGGCTCCGTGCGGGGCATCCCCTTTCAGATCCGCAGCGACGAAGTCATCACCGAGGCGCGCCTGTCGCTGAACATGACCTTTTCGCCGAGCCTCCTGTCGGGGCGCAGCTACATCGTCGTGCAGCTCAACGGCGAAGGCATTGAGACGGTGGAACTCGATCCCAATTACGGGACGACGCGGACCGTCGATTTGCCCATCGATCCCTTCTTGATCAAGACCAACAATGAGCTGCTCTTCGAGTTCATCGGCGAGGGGGTGGATCAGGACAGCTCCTGTCCCGGTGCCATCGATCAGGACACCTGGGTCAAAATCGGCCACCTGAGCAAGATTTCCATGTCGGCCAGCCGGTTCCGGGTGCGTAACGAATTGGGCCGGCTGCCGTTGCCGTTCTTCGACAACAGCGATCCCACGCGCCTCGTGCTGCCCTTCGTGCTCGACGAAAACCCCACGGCAACGGTTCTAAAAGCCGCCGGCACGGTCGCGTCCTACTGGGGCGGCCTTGCTGACTTCCGCGGGGCCTATTTCCCGGTCAGCCAGCAGACCCTGCCCAGCAGCAACGCGATCGTCTTTGCCCGCAGCAGCAGCAGCGTCGACCGCATCACCCTGCCGCGGATCGACGGTCCGACCCTGGCGATCGTGGACAATCCGAACGCGGCGAGCGCCAAGTTGCTGCTGGTCATGGGGCGCAACGATCTTGAACTGCTCGCGGCGGCCCAGGCGCTGAGCGCGGGCACGGTCGGCTTGAGCGGCGCGGTGATGACCGTGTCCGCACCGCAGCTGTCGCCGCGCAGGGCCTATGACGCGCCCCGTTGGCTGAGCACGGAGGAACCGGTTCAGCTTGGGGACAGTGTCAGCCAGACGCTGCTCGAAGGCCGGGGCCTGACACCGGGCAGCCTAACCTTCAATTTCCGCACGAGCCCGGACATCTTCCTGTTTTCCGATGAGGGGATCCCGGTGACGGTTCGCTACCGCTATTCGGCGGGCCCGTGGATCGATGCGCGCACCTCGCGCCTCGATATCCTCATCAATGACGTCTATGTGGACAGCCTGCCGCTGGATAAGGACGCCACCCAGAAGCGGATCGACCAGATCACGCTCAATGACTTCACCATGCACCAGGGCGAGGTGCGCATTCCCCTGTTCCAGATCGGCGGTCAGAACCAGCTTCAGTTCTATTTCGACCTTCAGCCGGTGCGGGACGACAATGAGTGCGTCGACGTGGTGCCGAAGGATCTGCGGTCGGTGATCGATGTGACGACCGAGATCGATCTGCGTCCCATTCACCGCCAGACCCGCATGCCGAACCTGGCCTTCCTGACGCAGGCTGGTTTCCCCTTCACGCGCTACGCCGATCTCGCTGAAACGGCCATTGTGATGCCCCAAGGCATGCGCCGCGACGAGATCGAAGCGCTCCTTGCGCTGATGGGGGTGTTCGGGGCGCGAACGGGTTACCCCGGATTCCGCGTCGAGATCATCAGCTCTGACCAGGTTGAGAGTGCGGCGAACAAGGATCTGATCCTTCTTGGCAGTTGGGAGCGTCAACCCTGGCTGCGTGCCTGGGCCGAAAAGTTTGGCTTCAAGCAGCGCGAGAACGCGGTGGTCGTCCCGGGCGCGCGCGATATCGGCGCGATTACGGGCTCGCTTGCCAACTGGAGTTCGGAACCGGCAGCCACCAATGAAGTCAAGGTGGGGACCGCCTCCTTGAAGTCGGGCCTGATCAGCTTCCGTTCGCCGCTCAACCGGGACAGGACTGTGGTCTCCGTGATGAGTAGCGAGGGGAATGAACTCAGTTCCTTGTTGAATGCTTTGACCTCGCCGGACCTCAATCCGCAAATTCAGGGTGATCTCGTTACGGTACAAGGTGATGTCATAAACAGTTACCGTGTGACCGAGCGTTACTATGTGGGACAACTGCCGTTTGTGATCTGGCTTCAGTGGTTCCTTTCAGACAAACCCGTGGCGATGATCGGATTGGCGAGTTTTGCAGGATTACTGCTTGGTTTTCCGATTTTCACATGGTTAAGGTCTAGCGCGAATCGCACTCGCGAACCCTGATCGCGGGCGCGGACAGTCCCTTCGAAGCGGTTCGGAGGGACTCTGCGGGGGCGGCGTATTCGCTCCGGCAACACGATTTGAGATGTGCGGAGACGGCCCATGTGTGAGTACCAAACGCCAGGTCCGCGGATCGGCGAGCCATCATCGATCTGCAGTCGACATGTCCGAGGCATGGGCCTGACGAAATCCCAATCCGCCGAACCGCAATCGACCCGAACGCGGCGCCTTCTCCTGGCGCGCGCCTCCCGCCTCGTGCTTGCCGTCGGTGTGCTGAGCATGGGCCTTGCCCTGCCCACCGCCCTTCGGGCCGCGATGGTGCCCCTGACGGGGGCGGGGCTCCAGGTCGGCGGTTTCGTATCCGGCGTCGATCAGGTGCCGACCGAGCCTGAAGCGCCGGCGGCGCTGGAACGGCATCTTCTCGATCAGGCGAAATATTGGGAGGACCGCTACAACGAGGCGGCCTCCCTGGAAGCGCTGCAAAAGCTCCTGACCATCAATGCGACCAATGAAAAGGCGCTCTTCCAGCTTGGCCGCCACAAGGCCAAGGGCGGGGAAATCGAAGAAGCGCGTCTTTACGTCAACCGTCTGCAGGAAGCCGAAGCGGATCCTGAACTGATCGAGCGGCTGACACTGCTCATTCGTCTGTATCAGGATCAGGGCCAGAGGCTGGAGCAGGCCCGGGAACTGGCGCGCCAGGACAATCTTGAAGCCGCGCTTGAGGGCTATCGCGCGATCTTCGGCAACAACCCGCCTGAAGGCGAACTTGCCACCGAGTTTTACCACACCATGGCGGGCATTGAGCCGCTCTGGGATGAGGCCGTCGAGGGCCTTCGCCTTGAGGCCGAACGCAGCCCCGAAAACCGCCGGGCGCTTTTCACCCTCGCCGAGGTCCTCACCTACCGAGAGGAAACCCGCCGCGAGGGGCTGACCGAGCTCTCCCGCTTCTTCAACGACAGTGTCTATTCGGACCGCGCGCAAACCGCCTATCGCAATGGCTTGTTGTGGCTCGGCGGACGGCTTGAAGATCAGCCCATCTACGAAGATTATTTGGAACGCTTCCCCGATGATGGCGCGATCCAGGACAAGCTGGCGCAGGTGGTCAGTCCGCCGCTGATCGACGAAGCGACGGCCCTGGTCAATAAGGGATATGCGGAGCTTTTCGAAGACAAGCTGCGCGCCGCCCAGGCGTCCTTCCTGCAGGCACTCGAGGAGAACGCCCAGGACGCCAACGCCCATGCCGGCCTTGGCCTTACGCTTTTGCGCCAGGATGATTTTGCAGGCGCCGAAAATGCCTTCATCGCCGCCGCCCAGGCCGATCCGGAAATCGTCCCCGACATTACGGACGCCTTCAACGCGGCGGCCTTCTGGCGTCGCTACCACGAGGCGGAACGGGCGCGCGAGGAGGACGACCTTCAGCGGGCCGAGGAAATTCTCTTTGAGATTGCCGATCTTGAACTCGACGATGCCCGCTATGCCCGTCAGGCCCTGGCGAATGTGTATGCCGATATTGGCCAATATGATCAGTCCGAGGAGCTGTTCCGGGAGTTGCGCGAAGACTATCCGACCGATCTTGATATCGCGGTCGGATACATCAACGCGCTGCGCGAGCAGGAGCGCTTTGAGGAGGCCGTCGAAGTCGGCAAGAGCCTGCCAGGCGAGGCACGAGAGCAGATCGGCCTGAACACGATTGAGGCGCTGGTGCTGCGCCAACGTGCCGACGCGGCCAAGGAAGCCGGCAATGTGGTGCTCGCCCGCCGCGAACTGGAAGCGGCCCTCAATCTCGATCCGACCGATCCGTGGTTGCAGCTCGATTACGCGGTGCTGCTCAATCAGCTCGATGATGTGCGGGCGGCGGACGAAGTGATGGCCATCATGGCCGACCAGGTGCCGCTGGAAAACGACGCCAAGGTGGCCTTGTCCATCTATGCCAGCCAGCGCGGGGACTGGGACCGGGCCATCGAACTGCTCCAGAGCATTCCGGCCGGCGAGCGCAAATCGGGTGACCAGCAGCTTCTCGGCGAGGCCATTTTCTCGCGTGAACTGATCCGCGCCAATCTGGAAGCCGCCGCCGAGGAATTCAGCGCGGCGCGGCGCATCCTGGCCCAGCTTCAGGCCGCCAATCCCAACGACACCGTCCGTCTGGTGCGCATCGCTGATGTCTATGTGCAGGCCGGCGCGCCCGGAACGGCCGTGTCCCTGCTCCAGCGGGTGCTGCGCCAGGGCGATTTGAGCCAACTCGATGCCGATACGCTGCTGCGCATGTCGCAAATCCTGGGTGAGGCGGGCGAGCGGGCGGAGGCCAACGACCTGATCGCCGAACTGCGCAGCCGTCCGGAACTGCCCCAAAACCTCGATGTGGAACTGGCGCGGATGCGCCGGTCCTCCGTGCTCGAACGCTCGCGCGCTCTGATGGAGGAAAAGAACTACGCCATGTCCTTCGAGGCCCTCCAGCCATTCCTGGAACCGGGCCGGGCCAATGCGGAAATCCTGCGCCTGGCCGCTGAAATTCATCAGCGGGCGGGTTTTCCGGAGCGTGCGTTCCTCTACTACTCCGAAGCGCTCGACTATGATTCGCGCAATCTGGACAGCATTCGCGGCGCCGTCGGGACCGCGATCCAGACCGGCAACATCGAAGCGGCCTCCTCGATCCTGGACGAGGCGCTCTCGCTCATGCCGGATCTGCCGGATCTTTATCTGCTGGTGGCCGACCTCGCCCAGGCGGCCGGAGACAAATTCGCGGCCATCGAAGCTCTGGAGGCCGCGCGCCGGCTCCAGCTTGACTTTACGCCGGGCGATGGTGCGTCCCTGGTGCGGCCCAGTGCCTATCAGTATGCGGAAAACACCTGGCTGGGTCGGCTGGAGCGCCGTCTTGCCCATGCGGGCTATGACACCGGCACCATGACCCTCGCCGCCACGGGCCCCGCCACGCCGGTTTTGGGCGCCTCCAGTGAGCGTCGCGTTACCAGCATCGGTGACGGCGCGATGGGGCTCGGTGTGCCCATGGATGAGCGGCTGCGGATCCGCCCCATGGCGCTCGAGCCCTCCCAGGGTGCCTCCGCCCGGGAGGATGGCATCCGCCTTGCCCAGAACCAGAACGATACGGAGGCGTCCGAGCGGATTCGCCGTCTGTTGCGCCGGATCGCCGATGACGAGCGGCGCCGCGAAGAAGAACAGAACCCGAGCGAAGAGGTGGAGTCCGAACCCACAAGCGGTCAGCAGGGCACCCAGTCCAACCAGTCGGGGACACGCCAGACGCCCCAGAGCCAGCCGACCAATCTGAGGGACTCGCCCCTGACCCAAACCCCGCGTCGCCGCGCGCCCCGGGAACAGGTGTTCCTTGAGGATCCCTCGGAACGGCGCCGGCCCCGCTCGGTACGCTCGCTCGCCGGCCGTGAGAACATCCTGGAGACCAGTTCGGCCGCCCGGTTCGAACTCGTGACACCGCCGCGTGATGCGGTGGGCCAGCGCCTGACGGACCTCTTGTGGGAAGTCGACGACAATGCTTCCGTGATCGCGGGCTTCCGGACACGCTCGGGCGAGGCGGGCTTGAGCGAGTTACTCGAGCTGAAAACGGATCTGCGCTACGAGTTCGGATTTGGACAGGAGCGGACAAACCGCAGCCGCGGCTATGTTCAGGTGACGCCCACCTTCTTGAGCGCGGAAGGCGATTTGAACACGCCGTCCCAGACCCAGCGTTTCGGTGCGGCCGGCACGGTGGCCGGAAACCTGACGCTCGGGTCCACGACGGTGATCGATGAGTTTTCGGCGGCCGGCATCGGCCTTGAAGGCGGCATCGATCGGGGGAACTTCCATGCCGATATCGGGGTCACACCCCTGGGCTTCACCCGGGTGAACCTGGTCGGCGGGGTGTCCTACACGGCCGAGGTCGCGGAAAAATGGTTCCTGAGCGGTGAGTTGTTCCGCCGGGCCGTGACGGACAGCACTCTGTCCTATGCGGGCGCCAATGATCCGACCACGGGCGAATCCTTCGGCGCCGTGACGCGCACGGGCGGCAAGATCAACCTGGTTCGGGATTTTGGGCGCGGCGGCGTTTACGTCGGCGGCGGACTTGCCGTCTATGATGGGGTCGAGACCGACACCAACCGGTACGGGGAACTCACGGGCGGGTTCTATTTCTATCCAATCCAGGAAGAACAGCGCTCCCTGCAGGTCGGCTACAACACCACCCTGTTCTCCTTTGAGGAAAACCGCCGCTTCTTCACCACGGGCCATGGCGGTTACTTCAGTCCGCAGACCTTCATTTCCGCGTCCGTGCCGGTAGAGTTCCGCGGCGCCAACGGGTTCCTGACCTATGGCGTGAACGGTGCTCTGGGTATCCAGTTCTTTGAAGAAGATTCCGCGCCGTTCTACCCGAACGATCCGGCCCTCACGGCGGCGGCCACCGGCGCCATCGCCACGGCGACGGCGAGTCTCGCGGGCCTCGATTTTGGCGTCGACCCGACCCTGACCTATGCCGCGCAGGAGGTCGTCCAGTTCAGCTACCGGCTTGGCGGGGACGTGAACTATCGCATTGCCGAGCAATTGGAACTGGAGGGGCGTCTGCTCGTCGACAATGCGGCTGACTATACCGAAACAATCGGCGCCATCGGCGTACGCTATCGTTTCGGTGGCACAGGACAGCCAAACTAGGGTAAAGGGCGAGGGGGCCTTCCCGAGCCGCGGGCAATCGCGCCGCCGAGCCCATGGGAACAGACACGTATCCGGGCGGATCGTCCCGGAACCAAGACGGATAAAGACGCATGACGGGTATGGAAGAGTATCAAATCCGCGCGCAGCTTAAGCACCGGTTCCATCCCCAGTGGCGGGACCTGTTCATCAGCATGCTCGACCAGTTCGATGACCCGCGCCAGGTCGCGGAATTTATGCGCGGCTCCGGTGCCCAAATTGCCGAAAGCGCCGATCTGGGAGCCACGAAATCCCTCTCGGATCTGCAACATGCTTTGAATGCTTATTTCCTCGACACCGAATGGGGCTGGGTCACCATGAACGAGCAGGAGGACTTCCTCTGGCTCACCCATGGCGGTTTCCCGGCCATTGGTCTTGAGGTGGCGGCGCCCGAACGCGCCATCATCCAGGTGCTTGAAGGCTTTTACACCAGCCTTCTCAATCGCCTTGCGGCGACGGATGACTTTGAAGCCAAATGCGTTGAGTTCCCCTCATCCACGCTGCAGCCTGTCACCATCGCCTACGGCGACCACTGACGGATCGGCATCGCACGTTGCGTGTCCGGACGAAGTGACTGTATTACGACGACAGCGTCACGGTGCCACGGTCGAGACGACAGGGTCATGACGAAAGGGTCAGGGCGGCAAGCGACGCGAACATCACCAGACTGGCGCTGTAGTAATCGTCCTTGCGGCTGACGCCAGGAAACACAACCCGTGCGGCCGCGCTGGTGCGTCCGGCCTCGGCAAGCAGCGCATAGGTCACCAGTTGGCGCGTGGCGTAAAAGCCAGTGGAGGCCTCATACTGGGCCTTTTCGCCCGTGATCGGGTCGATCCAGCTCGGCGGCGGCTGGTTGGCGGGCACCGAGCGCCAGGCGTCGGCGAACCGCCCCAGGAAACTGGGGCCCACATGGCCGGCCCAAGCCAGATAGATCGGCACGCGGATGGCATCGTAGCCAAAGCGGGTGGGCCAATCGGGCGCCGGCGTCAAAATTCCCCGCGGGGTCATCGCAATCCAATCGACAGGCAGGCGCACTTCTCCGAAATCGGCGCTTTGGACAAGGGCGAGACAGCCCTCATAGGCATCGCGCCAGATCTGGCGCTGCGTGTGCTCGGCGATCAGATCGAGCGCGGGAAAGACGCAATAGGACGGATTGAGCACACGCACGCCCCGGTTCCGAAAGCCCTCGACCGCCGGCAGCAGCAACACCCGGCCCGCGAAGCGCTCGATCACCGTCTCCTCCATGGCCAGAATGATGCGCTCGGCGGCGGAGGCGTAAGGCGCGTGCTGCCACAGATCGGCGGCAAGCAGCAGGGACCAGGCGATCAACAGATCGCCGTCGGTGGCATTGTTGGGGTCCGGGATGGGGCCTCGCCCGTCGGAGGGGTCCCACTTCCAGGAAAACAGGCCGTCTTCGCGGGCCAAATGGGTGAAGGTCCAGCGCCAGATCCGGTCGAAGGACGGCCGATCATAGGCGAAGACCGCAAAGAGCATCGCCGTGCCCTGGCCTTCGGTGTGGGAGACATCGTTGTTTCCGGTATCGATGATCCGGCCGTCATCCCGAAGGAAATAGGATTGATACCGCTCCCACTGGGCGCGAAAGGTTCGCAGGCCATCGGCCGCGCCTGGGGTGGGGCAGACGGCCATGCCCAGCATGATCGCAAGGACAGCCACCCACAGGGTTGGCACGCGCGGACCGGGGCGGCGGAGCCCCGCGGCGGGAAGAAGACCCATGATTTCCAGACCTCGCTGGGCCCGCGGTAACACAGTCGCGGGCCGGCATGACGTGGCCCGCGCGGCGCCGCAGGACGGCTCCGCGCAAGAGCCTTGAACAGAAAAGACAGTCACGATTCGTATAGTCGACCCAAGTGCGCATGAACAAGTCGAAGGCGTGTCGCAAGGGGGAAAAACACGCGATCGTCGTTATCGGGGGCTCAGGCGAAGCACGCGGCCGTCCTTGCCGTCCGTCAGGACATAAACCAGCCCATCCGGACCGACCCGCACATCGCGCAGGCGCTCTCCGGCGTCGAGCAGGATTTCCTCGGCGCGCACCGTCTCCCCGTTCATGTCGAGGCGTCGCAAGTCCTGTGATGCGAGGCCCGTAACCAGCAGGTCTCCGTCAAGCTCGGCGAAGGCCTGCCCCCGGTAGAGCGCCATGCCGGCCGGGGCGATGGACGGGGTCCACACATGGACCGGCTGCTCCATGCCCGCCCGCTCCGTGAAGGGCGATATGAGGGCACCGGAGTAGTCGAGCCCATAGGTGATCACTGGCCAGCCGTAATTCAGACCCGGACGGATCACGTTGACCTCGTCGCCGCCGCGCGGTCCGTGTTCGTGCTCGAAAATCGTTCCGCTGTCGGGATCGACGACGATGGCCTGGGCATTGCGGTGGCCATAGCTGTAGATCGCCTCGCGCTTGCCGGCCTCGCCGACGAACGGATTGTCCACCGGGATGGTGCCGTCCTCGTTCAGGCGCAGAATGCTGCCCGTGTCCGATGACAGGCGCTGGGCCTCTTCGCGGAAATCGAACCCGTCTCCCAGGGTCAGCACGAAGGTGCCATCGGGCAGGAAAGCCATCCGCCCGCCGTAATGCACCAGGGTGTTCTTGGTCGGCGTGGCCGTGTAAAGCACCGTAAAATCGGCGAGGGCGCCATCCTCAAGGCGGGCCCGTGCCACGCGCGTCGCGTTCGCCTCCACCGTGCCGTGGGCGTAGGTGAGATAGAGCAGGCTGTTGGTCTCGAAGTCCGGGTGCAGAACCACATCGAATAGCCCGCCCTGGCTGCCGTAAAGAACCTCGGGCACGCCGGTGATCGACACGAGCGTGTCGCCATCATTGATGCGTCTCAGCCCGCCTGTCAGTTCGGTGACAAGAAGATCGCCGCCGGGCAGGAAGGCGAGGCTCCAGGGATAGGACAGACCTTCGGCAACCACATCCACGTCGATGCGCTCGGCGAGAGCCGAGACGGGTACGGTGGCGCTGCTCGTTTGTGCCGGGGCCTGGGTCGTCATGACAGACAGTCCGGCGACGATCCCGAGGGCAAGGGCCGGCCTTGCGCCACACAGGGTCCGTGTCAGCCCGTCGATGATGTGCGTCACGCTCATGGTTTTCTCCCAAATGCGCAGCCCGAAGGCCCGGCAGTGGTCCCTTGGCGCGCGCCCGGCTCGGGGCGCGCGCTCACAGGCCGCTAAACAATCAGATCCGCGCCAGAAAGTCAGTCCTGGCCTTCGCCCGCCAACATCCCTTAAATGGCGGCAAAAGGGAGAGCTTTCATGTCGGTGATCCGCGTCTTTTTTGCTTTTCTGGTGGCCTGGGCCGTCTGCGTGGCCACGGTCAGCGTCATTCACACCCAGTTCGTCATTGCCCGCATGATCGGTCTTGGCGTCGATATATCGCTCGCCGAGCGCCTGTCCTGGACCATCACGGATCTCAAAGGGCTCAATGATTTTTCGGCGCCGTCCGAAGTGCTGCCCGTCATCATGGTGATCGCGCTTTTTGTTGGGTTTTTGGTGGCCGCGCTGCTGACCCGCCTCTTCGGCGGCTTGCGGGGCCCGGTTTTTGTCGTCGCCGGCGCATGTGCGGTGGTGGCGCTGCTTTTCACGCTGAAGGCCGTCCTTGGTGTCATGCCCATTGCCGGCGCGCGGGGTGAGGTGCCGATGCTGGTGCACGGGCTGGCCGGGGTTCTGGCCGGTGGCATTTTCACACTGCTCACGCCCGCGCCGCGCCCCAAGCGCGCCTGAGACCTGCGCTCTTAAATGAAACTCGGGCTCGTAAATGAGACTTGGGCCTGTAACTGAAACTGGGGCCTGTAACTGAAACTGGGGCCTGTAAACTCGTCGTGAGCGGTCCGATCCGGTCTTTGAAAAGCGTGTGAGATCACGCAAACGCCGCTGGGCGCCTGTCCGGCGGCTCGGTAGGTGTAGGGCATCTTCACTGTGCCAATCGGCCCCAACGGGGCGAGAGGCCAAACGGCCTTACAAGGCCAGAAGGGAAGGGCCCCATGCCTGCTGTTTTCACGCGTTTTCGCGCACTCATCCCCCTGTTTGCGGCCCTGGTGATCGCCATCGCCCTGTCCGTGCCGTCCTCATCCGCATCCCGCTTCGTGCCCTACAGCGCCCAGGCCTTTGCCGAGGCGCAGCAAAACGACCGCACGATCCTGGTGGATGTCTATGCCACCTGGTGTCCGACCTGTAAGCGTCAGGAGCCCATCCTGGAGGCCCTGGCCACCGACCCGGCGCTGGAAGGCGTCCTCGCCATGCGGGTCGATTGGGACAAGGACAAAGCCTTCCTGCGCGCCCACCGCATTCCCCGCCAGTCGACCATCCTGGTCTTCAAGGGCACCCGCGAGACCGCCCGGTCCGTCGCCGAGACGAATGCGCAGGCCCTTCGCGATGTCATCCTCGCCGGCGTGAACGCCGCTGAGGTCGAGGCCAATTAGGGACACTTGTGACCGTTTCCCCGGGGCGCCTGTGCGGCCCGGGGCGCGCCTAATCGTGCCGATTTGCCATGCGCTGGAGCCCCCATGTCGCCTCAAGAAATGCTGTTCAGCCTTGCCGCTGGCGCGCTGACGCTGCTCAACCCTTGCGTTTTGCCTTTGTTGCCGATCCTGGTTGCCTCCGCCTTGCGCGAAAGCCGGGTCGGTCCATTGGCCCTCGGGCTGGGACTGACCGTTTCCTTCACTGTGTTCGGGATCGCCATCACGGCTTTCGGCTATCAGATTGGTCTGTCGGCGGACACGGTGCGGCTGGTTGCGGCCGTTGTTTTGATCCTGTGCGGATCGATCCTGCTTGTGCCCCAGGCCCAAAGGGCCTTCGCGTCCTTCACCGCGCCCATCGCCTCGGGCGGCAACACGTTGCTGTCGCGGGTCTCCGGCGATGGCGTCATGGGGCAATTCCTGGTGGGCACTTTGCTTGGGGCCGTGTGGACGCCCTGTGTGGGCCCAACCCTGGGGGCGGCCATTTACGCTGCCTCGCGCCAGGAAAACCTGGCCTCCGCCAGCCTCGCGTTTTTTCTGTTCGGGCTGGGCACCGCCGCCGCGTTTTGCCTGTTCGCCTATGGATCGCGGCGTGCTTTGGGTGATCGCAAGAAGGCCTGGGCCGGTGCGGCGGCCTGGACCAAGCCGCTGCTGGGCGGCTCGCTCCTTGTTGTGGGCGTGTTGATCATCAGCGGGCTGGACAAACGGCTCGAAGCCGCCCTGCTCGGTGTCCTGCCCGACTGGTTGCTGGCCCTTACGACGTCGCTGTGACACCCGCCCTGGCCTCGACGGCGTGGGCCGGCGGGATCAAGCGGTCGATCACTTTCGCAGACGACACAACGCCCGGCAGGCCGGCGCCGGGGTGCGTTCCGGCGCCCACGAGGAACAGGTTTTTGATGCCCTCGGAGCGATTGTGGAAGCGGAACCAGGCGGACTGGGTGAAGTAGGGCGCGATGGAGAACCCGGCGCCGCCTTCGCTCAGATAGTCGTGTTTGAAGTCCGCCGGCGTCTTCCAGAACTCAGCGCGGATGGTGTCCTTCAGCCCCGGGAGCATGGTCTCATCAAGGGCGGTCACGATCCGGTCGCGCAGGCGCGGCCCCTCCACATCCCAGTCGATATCCGCGTTCAGATTGGGCACCGGGCACAGCACATAATACGAATCGCACCCCTCGGGCGCGAAGCTCGGATCGGTTGCAGTCGGCCGGTGAACATAGAGCGAGAAATCCTTCGGCATGGTCTTGCCATGGAAGATTTCCGACAGCAGCGGCTTAAAGCGCGGGCCGAGCCAGATCGTGTGGTGCTGGACATCCGGATACTGACGGCTGGTGCCGAAGTAGAGCACATAAAGGCCCATGGAGAGCCGGCCCATGCTGTGCTTGGTGCGAAGGGCAATGGGCTGTTCCTTCTTTGGCACCATTTCCTTGTACAGATGCATCGGGTCGCCGTTGGAAATGACCACATTGGCATTCACCGGACGCCCGCCCTCCAGCACCACACCGCGCGCCTCACCATTTTCAATAATGATCCGGTCCACGGTGGTGTTGAGGTGGAGCCTGACACCTTCTTCCTCGGCCAGCCGGACGAGTCCGTCGACGAGGGCACCAGTGCCGCCCATGGTGAAGTGCACGCCCCATTTGCGCTCCAGGAAATGGATGAGGGTGTAGATGCTGGTGGTCTCGAAGGGATTGCCGCCCACCAGCAGCGGCTGAATGGAGAACGCTTCGCGCAGTTTGGGGTGCTTCAGATACCGGCTGATCAGTTGCCAGACGCTGCGATAATTCTCCAGGCGGATCAAATGGGGGATCTGCTGCACCATGAAGCCGATGTCGTGGAACGGCTGATCGGCGAGCTTGGTGAAGCCCACATTGAAGATCCGCTCCGAATGGGCCAGCAATTTCATGTAGCCGTCCGCGTCCGCCTCGCTGAACTTGCGGATTTCGCGCAAGGTGTCTTCGATGGTTCCGCCATAGTCGAAATGGCTACCGTCGGCAAAACGGAAGCGATACCAAACGTCGAGGGCGCGCAGCGTCAGGTAGTCATCCATCCGCTTGCCGAACAAAGCGAACAGTTCCTCAAACAGAAACGGCGCCGTAATCACCGTTGGGCCGGCATCGTGGCGAAAACCATCCCGTTCGAAGACCTGGGCCCGGCCACCGGCGAGGGGGGCCCGCTCGAAGATCTCAACGGCATACCCCTTGGCGCGCAGCCGAAGGGCCGCCGCCAGGCCGCCGAAGCCGGCGCCGATGACCACAGCGGTCTTCCCGGCGCCCGAACCCGCGGGGAGCTGTGCATTCTGGCCGGAGCGAAGTGTCGCTTCAGCCCCCTCGATGTTCGCGTGCACCATGGCAGTTCAACCTTTCAATCCCGCACGGGCCTCAGCCCGGACGACGGGGCGCCGGACGACGGGGCGAATGATGCCAGGCATCGGTCCAGGTCGTCCAAGGGCAAGGGGTAAGGAGTGGGGCGTGCCCAAATCATCAGTTGTTACGTCACAAGTCTACGGCCGGATCCCCCCGGCGGCAGTGCGACAGAAAATCAGAAGACATACCGGCAAGCATACTCGGTCGAGATGTTTATCTGTGAAGCGATATGCGTTTCCCGGTTTTATGGTCTGCCCCCAGTCTTAGGGTCTAAAGCCTTTAGGTCGTGGGTGTGTTGTCGGTACCGCGACCAAAGGCCTTGGCACGGCAGGAAATGTCCGCTTCTGCTGCGTGAAACGAGGCTTGGCCTTGTCATTCCTTGCGTCAACGAACACCATGCAAAGCCTTAGAGTATGGCGTCGGGCGGCGAAAGCTAGACAGATGGTGGGGCGGTCTCGCGTCCAGGTCCCGGATCGGCGCAATTGGTCCGGTTCCCAGGTAGCGCACCGGGCCCCGGGGACCCACCGTCCACATCGCCTGGAAAGGAAGTCGATGGGGGATTTGACCGGCATGCTGGCCACACGAGACATGGCCATCTCATGGGATCTTGAGGCCTGGCGCGGCGCCGTGGACCGCCGCCTGGAAGAAGCGACCGCGTTTCCGGATGGGCCGTGTGCCGATTTGTGTGATGCAGTGCGCTACAGTGCGCGGGCTCCGGGAAAACGATTGCGCCCGCTGCTGTGCCTTTCGGCGGCAAGGGATCTGGGGGCCGATCCGCATGGCGTGCTCGACTGCGCCTGCGCCTTTGAGCTTGTGCATACGGCCTCCCTGGTCTTTGACGATCTTCCGTGCATGGACGATGCAAGTCTACGTCGGGGCCAGCCGGCGGCCCATGTGACATTTGGCGAAAGCACGGCCGTTCTGGCAGCCATTTCGCAGCTTTCCCAGGCATTTGGCCTTGTGAGCGCCAGCAGCGGGCTGACCGAGGCCGCGCGCATGGCCATTGTCCGCGTCTTGAGCGATGCGGTCGGCGTTCATGGTCTTGCCGCTGGTCAGTATGCGGATTTAGCCCGCCGTCAGCCCGCCCACGGACATGCGCTCGCCGCGATCCACGCAGGCAAGACCGGCGCTCTTTTCGCGGCCGCGGCGGAGGCGGGCGGGCTGGCCGCCGGCGCCGGCTTGCGCCAGCGCGCCCATTTGCGGGATTTGGGCATGGCCATCGGCATGGCCTTCCAGGCCTTTGACGACGTGCTCGACACGGCCGGCTCGGTGCAGGCCACGGGAAAGGACGTGGGGCAGGACCGCCGTCTGGGTGTGCGGGGGGATGAACGCACCCTTGAGGAGGCCGGCGATGCCATCTTTCAGCATCTTGCCGCCGCCGAAACGGCCGTCGCCGCCCTGTCAAACCGCGACGGCGCCCTACACTCTTTCACACGACATTTACGGCTGGCGCTGAAGCGTCACTTGAGCCAATGCCTTGAACAAGGCACGAACCCCTGACCCGGGCCCCCACATAGACTTGGTCCCATGGGCCGATCTCGAACAACCTTGGCGGAGTAGCTCATGGCGGCGACAGCGGCACGCCCAAAATCCATCCTGAGCGTGCAGAATGTGTCGCTGCGCTACGGATCGCGGACGATCGTGCACGATGTCTGCCTGGAAATTGCGCGCGGCGAAGTCTATGGCCTGTTGGGGCCCAATGGGGCGGGCAAGTCCACCCTGATCCGGTCCATCTGTGGACGGATGCCCATCCCCGAAGGACATATTTGGCTCCTGGACAAAAGGATGAAGCCCTGTTCGGGGCCCTCGCGCCATGTGGGCCGCGTGGCACAGCGGGCGGCGCTGTTCGACCACCTGACCGTGTGGGAAAATCTCCACACCTTCGGCCATTTGTTCGGGCTGTCGGGGCGCCTGCTGGACAGCCGCATTGATGAAGTGCTGACGCGCCTGTCCCTGACGAGCACGGGGCGTACGGCGTCGGTGCGCCTGTCGGGGGGGCAGCGCCAGCGTTTGCACATCGCCGTCGCGCTCCTCACCAAGCCCGATCTCCTCATCCTGGATGAGCCCACCGTCGGCGTCGATCTGGCCTCGCGCCACCAGCTTTACGATGTGCTCCAGGGCCTGACCGACAGCGGCATGGCGGTTCTGCTCACCACCCATGATTTGCCGGAGGCGCGTCTTTTGTCCGACCGGATTGGCATTCTGGTGGACGGCCGGCTCGTCGCCGAAGGCACGCCCGATGCCCTCATCGACGACCGCTTCGGGGCCACGCGCAAGGCACGGGTCTGCGCCCGGCCGGAAATCCACGATAAGCAGTCGGCCTTTTTGGACCGGCTTGGGCTGGAACGGTCGGGCGAGGCGGAATGGACCGGGCTCCTTGATGAGGCGCGGGACCTGCCGGCCCTGTTTGCGGGCATCCAGCGCTGTCCCCATCTGTTCACCGAATTGATCCTGACCCGGCCCGATTTGCAGGACGTGTTCGCCTATTGGCAGGACGGGGGACGGGCGCTCGGCGCCGAGGACGAAGGTGTGGCCGCGCCCAACGGCACCGGCCATCGGCAGGGGCGCCGGTTCGAAACGGCGCGTGAGGATGGTTATACCGCCGTCGCCATGCCCGGCGCGGCCGACGCCACCTGGCTTCCGCCCACCTGGAACGGCCAGGACACCCAGGGCATGACCCCGCAGGAGTGGGCCGAATGAAACGGATCGTTGTTGCACGGGCGCTGGCCCTGGGTTTGTTTCGCGACGGCGGCGCACTGGCGATGGCCTTTGTTCTGCCCCCGGCGGTCTTTGTGATCTTCGCGCTGATCTTTGCACGGACGTCCGGCGCCGATATCCAGGTGGCCGTCGCCATTGCGGACCTGGCGCCCAGCGAACGCAGCCTTGAGATCCGCGAAGCCCTCGGCGATGCCGCCACGGTCCGTTTGGTGGAGCCCGTGCGCGAAACACGGGCCGGCGTGGAGGACGTGCTGCGCCGGGGCGAAGCCGATGCGGGCCTCGTCATCGACCGTCCGGTGGGGCAGGGCGCGCCGCCCACCCTCACGGTCCTGGTCTCCCCAGCCCGCGAGATCGCCGGCATCGTCCTGTCGGGGACGGTCCGGGCGGCGCTGATTGAGCAATTCGGCGCCGCCATGCCGCCCCTGCCGGTGACCCAGGAAGGCATCGGCCCCGAAACGCCGGTCCCGGTCAGCATTCCCTATTATGCGGCGGCGGTCGCCATGCTCTTTTTGCTCCTGGCCGCCTGCCAGGGCGCGCTCAGTCTCCATGAGGAACGCGAAACGGGCCTTCTGGACCGGATGAGCGGGGGACCGGGCGGCATCGGCCCCGTCATCGACGGCAAATTTTTGTATCTCACCGTGCAAGGCGTCCTGCAGGTTGCGATCATTTTTGCCGTGGCCGCTTTTGGTTTCGGGGTCGATTTCAGCCACGTGCTGGGGCCCTGGGCCGTAACGACGGTCCTGTGCGCGGCCGCCGCGGCCGGGCTCGGTCTGTTTTTCGTGACCCTGTGCCGCACCCGCCGTCAGGCCATGACGTCGGGCAATATCGTCGTCATGATCCTGTCGGCCTTGGGGGGGAGCATGATCCCGCGGTTTTTCATGCCGCCGGAGATCCAAACCCTGGGCTGGGCGACGCCGAACACCTGGGGCCTTGAGGCCTATGCCGCCCTGTTGTGGCGCGGTGAACCCTTTGAGGCCCTCTATCTGCCATGGGGCCTTTTGGGCGGTGCGGCGCTTTTCGGAGTGATTGGTGCGCGGATCATGGCCGGCCGCTGGACGTGAGACTGACTGGAGAGGAAGCCAAGGCATGGACGTCGGCTGGGCGTGGCCTGAAGGCCTGATTTTTGGTGGGCTGGTCCTGGCGGGGTGCCTTGGCATGGAGGGGGCGGCCTGGCTGATCCACCGCTACATCATGCATGGGCCGCTGTGGGTTCTGCATCGCTCCCACCACGAGCCGCGCCAGGGCGTTTTCGAGCGCAATGACTGGTTCGCAGTGATCTTCAGCACACCGGCCATTGTGGCCATTTACTTCGGTCTGCGAGACCAATCCATGCTGCTGCCGATCGGCATCGGGATCAGTCTTTATGGGGTGGCCTATTTCTGGGCCCACGATGTCCTGGTGCACAGGCGGATCAAACTGATGCCCGTGCCGAAGGCTGGGTATCTGCGCCGGCTCCATGAGGCCCATATGCTGCACCATGTGGTCCATGAGCGCGATGGCGCGGTGTCTTTCGGGTTCCTCTATGCGCCGAGCACGGAACACTTGCGCCGCAGGCTCGCCGTGCGCCGGCGCGAGACCCGTTGACCAATCCACCCCGTCACGCGGCCGGAGAAGCCTTGCGCGCCGGCGCCGCGTCTTTGCTTTGATCCTCGCCGGCATGGTGCGCCAGGACGGTTTCCACACGGCGCACCGCATCGAAAAAAGCCTGGCGGGCTTCGGCCGCAAATGGATTTTCCAGCTCAATGGCGCGGAACAGTTCGGCGCTGTCATCGGCGATAAAACCGACCGCCTGGCGCAAGAGGTCGTAGCTGACCGTGGTCTGGCGAAAATCCTCCAGATCCATTGTGATCAGCGTCTTGCCGATCAGGTGCGTGATCCCCTGGACATAGGCGACTTCTCGGTCGTGGCGCTCCGGCGTCGTGTCGATGACGGTCAGGCGCAAGACCCGGCGACAGAACGCCGCCACCCGGCGCCGCGTACGCGCGCCCCGCACATGGCACACGGCGATTTTCAGACCCTCAATTCCCCCCCGGGCACTCTGCGGGCCGAACAGGGGGTGGGTGCACACCACATCCACATGCTCAGGCAAGGCTGCCGACAGGATGGCCGCGGGCTTCACCTTCACCGAACCCACATCGAGCACCATGGCACCAGCGCGCACATGGGGCGCAATGGCCTCGGCGGCCGCCGCCATGGCCTGGACGGGCACGGCGAGAATGACCACCGGCGCGGCGGCGGCCTCCTCCAGCGTGCCCGCGCGGATGCCCAGCCTTTGCGCCAGTTGCGGCAGATCGGGACGGGGGTCGGCGACCACAATGTCGAAATGGGAGGCGAGATGGGGCACGACAAACTGCCCGAACGCGCCGGCGCCGATCAGGCCCAAAGGGGGCCGTGGACGGGATGAAGACATGAACGATGCAATCCTGACGGTCGAAAGACGGCAAACGGGCCGGCGCGGGGCCGGCGAGGAGGCATACCCTAAAAGCACATGCCTCGCCTGTCGCCCCTGGAGGGCCAAAGGCTCCCTTTCACCGCCCGCGATTTTGGACTAAGGGTGTGCTTCCAAAAAAGGGGAACGGCAGGAAAAGCCCTGAGACAATGACCCCGACGGGGTTCGTCCGCGCACGCGGGACACCCGAAGGCGAGGCGGCCGGTTCGGCACCATCAATTGCGTGGGGCAACCGCGTGGGGCAATCGCGCGGGCGAAGCGGCAAGCGGCGGGCAGGTACGCCGGACGGGTCATCCGATCGGCGTTAAGGCAGCGAAGCAGGGGACTGCAGCACATGATCGACGGCACATGGGCCAACGTGCTGGGGGTTAACGTATCCGTCGGGACGTTGGATTCCGCCCTTGGGCAAATCCGGACCTGGATCGATCGGGACGACCACCAGTTCGTGACCATTACCGGCGCGCACGGCGTGATCGAAAGTCAGCGCGATCCGGAACTTTTGCGGATCCATAATCGGGCCGGCATGGTCACGGCCGACGGCATGCCCCTCGTTTGGATGAGCCGGGCTCAGGGATTTGGCACGGCGCAGCGGGTTTACGGTCCCGATCTCATGGAACATGTCCTGCGCCATTCCATGGACGGCTCCATTCGGCATTACCTCTATGGCGGTCTTCCGGACGCGCTCGAAGCGCTCGAAGTGGCGATCGCGCGCGACTATCCGGGCGTCAAAGTCGTCGGCAGCTACTCGCCGCCCTTCCGCAAGGTGGGCGAGCTTGAGGATGAAGACGTCATCGATCAGATCAATGCGGCCGAGCCCCATGTGGTGTGGGTGGGGCTGAGCACGCCCAAGCAAGAATACTGGATGGCAAACCATCTGGGCCGTCTCAACGCCAACGCCTTGGTCGGTGTGGGCGCGGCCTTTGATTTCCTCGCCGGGCGCAAGGCGCAGGCGCCGCGTTTCGTGCAGCGCTCGGGCTTTGAGTGGCTCTACCGCATGACGACCGAACCCAAGCGGCTGGTGAGCCGCTATCTCGATATTGTGCCGCGCTTCATGATGCTGAGCGGCATGCAGTTGACGGGCGTGCGCAAATGGCGCGTGCCCCCGCGGGTTCAAATTCCTCGGCAATGATCGGGGCGGGCATTCGGGGCAGGGCGCCCTGGCGCTGCCCCCATCGGATTGTGTTGGGATCGGACTGATCCCCAGGAGAACGGAGTGATTTGATGGATATGGACAAGAGCGGCCTCGTCGTGGTCACCGGCGGCGGCGGATTTATCGGCGGGCATTTGGTTAAGCATTTCCTCGACGAGGGCTTCTCCAAGGTGCGCTCGGTCGACCTGAAGCCGCAGGAAAACTGGTATCAGGTCCATGAGGGCGCGCAAAACATGCAGCTTGACTGCATGGAGTTGGAGGCCTGCCGCACCTCGGTCAAGGACGCCAAATACATTTTCAATCTGGCGGCCGACATGGGCGGTATGGGCTTTATCGAGAACAATAAAGCCGCCTGCATGCTCTCTGTGCTGATCAACACGCATATGCTGATGGCCGCCAAGGAAGAGGGCGCGGTGGAGCGCTTCTTCTATTCGTCCTCGGCCTGCATTTACCCCGCCTACCGCCAGGGTGATCCGAACGTCACGGCCCTGAAGGAAGAAGACGCCTATCCGGCCCAGGCCGAGGACGGCTATGGCTGGGAAAAGCTGTTCAGTGAGCGGATGTCCCGCCACTTCCGCGAGGACTACGGCATCGAGACCCGCGTGGCCCGCTATCACAATGTGTATGGGCCCAACGGCACCTGGCGCGGCGGCCGGGAAAAGGCGCCGGCGGCCGTCTGCCGTAAGGTGATCGAGGCCAAGCTCTCCGGTAACCACGAGATCGAAATCTGGGGCGATGGCGAGCAGACCCGCTCTTTCATGTATATCGACGACTGCATCAAGGGCTCGCTGATGATCGCGACCCGCGACGTGTTGGAGCCCTTGAACCTGGGCAGTGACCAGCTCGTGACCATCAACCGCCTTGTGGAGATTGTCGAGGAGATTGCGGGCATCAAGCTGAAGCGCAATCACAAGATGGATGCGCCCCAGGGCGTGCGCGGACGCAACAGCGACAACACCATGATTCAGCGCGAGCTGGGCTGGGCCCCGGGCATCACGCTCGAAGAGGGCATGGAAAAGACCTACAAGTGGATCTACGACGAAGTGCTCCGCACGGGCCATGTGGATGCCGCCAAGTCCATGGCGGTGTAATCGGCCCATTGACGGATTGTGTGCTGACAATAAAGGCCGCCTCGAAGCATTCGGGGCGGCCTTTTTCAGTATGGGTTTCGGTGTGATCAAGCCTGTTTTTTGCGCTCACGCGCGCCCAGGGGGCCTTTTGGGCGCGCTTGCGTGACGGCGGCGCAACGGCGCCGGACCACGGTCGCGGCCTTGAGCGCGGTGCGGAACGATCGCCCCGCGCTGTCATGGCCTCCATGTGGAGGTTTTCTGGCGCATCCATCAGGGGCGTTCGGCATAAAGCTCCAGGAATTTGGCCGCCACGGGTGAGGTCTCCACGCGCGCATCGTTCAGCGGGTTGCCCCAGTAAAGACCGTCCGTGTTGCCCAGGGCCGCGAGGGCAAGCCCTTGCTCAGGCACGAGCAGGAGAAGCCCCGCATAGGCATCCGGCCACCAGCCGCCGTGCCACACCAGGGTCTTGCCCTCCCACTCCTGAACATACCATCCGTAGGCGTAAGGCTCAGGCTCGCCGCCGGGTTTGCGCGGCGGCTGCCACAGGCGCTCCTTGAGAGTGCGGGGCAGGATTTTGTCGTCCATCATGGCCATGGCGTAGCGCACCAGGTCGGGTGCATCGGCGATGATGCCGGAAGAGGCATTGAGTTCCGTGTTGGGCAGGACAGACGGTTCCACATCGTCCGGCTGCCCGTCGTTGTCTTTGTCCAAGTGGCGAAAGGGCGGGGCAAGATCGGTCAGCACATGCCCTCTGGCAGGATGGCGCCACCCGGCCGCCGTGCGCTCAAGCTTCCCAGGGGCCAGCACATAACGCGTCACCCAGTCTCTCCAGGGCGTGCCTGTGCGTTCTTCAACAAAATTGGACAGGCGACCAAAGACGATGGGGTTGTAGAGAAAATCCGTTCCCGGACGGCCGTTCACCCGGTGGCTGAGCACCTGCTCAAGGGTAATGGGTCCCTTGCAGTCAATCGGTTCGATCACAAGACCTGAGTCGAGTGTGGCGCCGCCAAAAATCACGCCGGATGTGGTCAGCCAGGTGCAGCGCCGGTCCCAGTCACTGAGCGTGGTGAAATCCGCCTGCAAATCGATATGGCCGTCTTCGGCCATGGCAAGGAGGGTCGCGCCGGTAAAGGTCTTGGTGATCGACGCGGCAAGATAGGTGGTGTTCGCCGTGGTGGGCTCTTCGCCATCGTGATCCTGAAAGCCATACCCTTGAGCAAAAACCAGCTCTCCGTTGCGCCCCACGGCCACGGACAGGCTGGGGATCTGCCGTTCGGTGCGGTGGGCGGACAGGAAGGCGGAAAAGGCCGAGCCAGGGTCCGGATCGGCGACGCCTTGTGCCAGCGCGAGGGAAAGGGCGCCCAGAAGTGCGGACCCGAGCGCAGCAAAGACGGTCATGCGTTGAACCATGGGTATTCTCCTGCAAATTCACGGGGGATTGTGGTGCAGGCAACGCCTCGATCGCGGCATTGATCTGGCTCTCGGCGTTGATCTGTCCTCTGGCGCACCTCTAAGAACCGTCAGGTTGACACGTGGCGGCAGAGCGTCTCCAACTGTGGTGGTCCATGCACGCACTGGGTGAGCTGTCATTATTTTTCCGGGTATTGAAATGGAACTCGCCGACATTCTCGGTTCTTTAAGTCATTATATGCGCGATGCGGTGATCATCGCCGAGGCCGAACCGGTGGGGCAACCAGGGCCTCGCGTGGTCTGGTGCAACCGCGCCTTTACGGACATGACCGGCTTCAGCGCCGAAGAGATTATCGGTAAGACCCCCCGTATTTTCCAGGGGCCTATGACGGATCCGCAGACAAAGGCCCGCATTCGCAAGGGGCTCGAACAGTGGGACCATATCCGCGAAGAAATTCTGAACTATGACAAATCGGGCCGGGAGTTTTGGGTCGAACTCGATATCAAGCCCGTGGCCGACGCCGATGGTTGGTTTCACTACTGGGTGGCGGTGCAAAGGAATATAACTGAACGCAAGGCCAAGGAGCTTGAACTGGCGCGGCAATATGAAGAACTGCGCCGGGAGAAAGAAGGACTTCAGAGCGAGCGTACACGTTTGTGGCTGCAAAGTCTGGTGGCATCACATACCACAGAAGTCAGTATCGTGACGGATGAACGTGGCAAGGTTATCTGGGTTAATGACGCCTTCACCACATTGAGTGAATACACACTCGATGATATCCTTGGCCGCACACCCGGAAGCGTGCTCCAGGGCGAGAAGACCGACCCGAAAACCTGCGCCGCAATGCGCGAGGCCATCGACAGCGGACAGGGTGGTCGCTTTGAAGTTCTAAACTACACCAAGAGTGGCCGACCCTACTGGATCGATTTGACGATTTCTCCAGTACGCGACGAAAACGGCGTTTTGACCCATTTCATCGCCGTTGAGTGGGATGCCACGGAGCGCATGGAAAAGGACCAGGCCCTGGCCACCATGGCGAAGCGCTTTGAAATCGCGACCTCCGCGGGGCGCATTGGTGTCTGGGACTACAATGTCGACGAAGACCGTCTCATCTGGGACGAGACCATGTTCGACCTGTTCGGCGCAGATCCAAAGGCCTTCAAAGGTAAGGCGCGGGATTGGGCCGATCGTATCCTTCCGGAAGATCGGGCCGAAACCTCAAAGGTCTTTTTTCAGGCCCTCGAAGGCCTGAACGATTTCACCAACAAGTGCCGCATTGTTCGCGATGACGGTGTCGTGCGCCACGTGCAGGATAACGCAACGTTTGTGCGGACCTTGGATGGCCAGCGCCGAATGATTGGCGTGCTTGTCGATATCACCGAGGAAGTCGAACTTCTGGAGCGCGAGCGCCGGGCCAACCGCATGAAATCGGAGTTTCTCGCCACTGTCAGTCACGAATTGCGCACACCGCTCAACGGCATTTTGGGCATGGCGCAGGTCCTGACTGGAACAGACCTGAACGATCAGCAAAAAGAATATCTCGGGCTGATCACATCCTCCGGGGGCACCCTGCTCTCCTTGATCAATGACATTCTCGATGTTTCCAGAATTGAGGCGGGCCTGGTTTCCATAGAGATTGAGACCCTGACCATTCGGGATTTACTGCGCGATATGGTGGAGACTTTCCGGGTCGCGGCCGCATCAAATGAACTGACGCTGGACATTAAGGTCACGGACGATGTGCCGACGACGATCTGTGCGGACGATCGGCGCTTGCGTCAGGTTCTGTTCAATTTGCTGGGCAATGCCGTCAAGTTCACCGCCAAGGGCAGTGTCACGCTGGATGTGGCCGTGCGCGAGAAGGGTGATCTGCTCTTCAAGGTGATCGATACGGGGCCGGGTGTTCCATCAGCGCACCAGAAGGTCATTTTCGAGCGCTTCCATCAGGTCGACGGTTCCAGCACGCGCCAGCATGGCGGCGTGGGTTTGGGGCTCGCCATTGTGAAGGACCTGGTCACGCTGATGGGCGGTAAAATCGGTGTGGAGAGTATTCCGGACCGGGGCGCCACCTTCTGGTTCACACTGCCCCAAACCGGTGAAACCGAAAGCAGGCAGGTTTCATTGGACGCTGTCAGTCTGGATGGCCCAGGGATGCTGGGTGCCACCGCACCCAAGCCCCGCGCCTGATCGAGGAACTCGTGGCCGGTCTTGCTCAGGCACGCTGGCGAAAACGTAAGACGGTATCCTCCATGCGTATCGGTGCGATCTGCTTGGTCACCGCGAACAGGCACAAACGCCGGTCGTTGCCGCCGTCCGCCTCGCGGTCGCGCTCACCATCGCGGTTATGCAATTGCAGATCGTCAATGAAGACGTTCCCCTCCCGATCCTGGAAATGGCGACCCGGGTGCGCCAAGTCGTGGAGCAGGCAGAACCCGAAATTGTCCGATTGTATCCCTGGTGGGGGGGGGGCCATAATTGGGGGCCGATGTGGCCCAGGGAGGAGACCGCGCCATGACCCGGATCCAGGACTTTCTTGCCGACCGTCCCATGCCCGAAATCTACGAGACCTATCTTTCGCCGGGGATCTTCGTGCCCTTTGCGCATGCCTTGATCGGTCCGGGTCCGGTCTTCGGTCGGCTTCTCGATCTGGCGTGCGGGACGGGCGTTGTCAGTCGGATGCTTGCCCGGCGTCTGGCGCGCGGCGCACGGATCGATGCCCTCGACGTTGCGCCGCCCATGCTGGACCTGGCGGACCGGCTCGCAGCGGCCGAGGCGGTCAGGGGGCGGATGGCCTTCCATCAGGGTTCGGCGGATGCCTTGCCGTTCGAGGATGGTACTTTCGATGGCGCTTATTGTCAGCAGGGGTTACAGTTTTTCCCCGACAAGCTCAAAGCCCTGAAGGAGGTTCGACGTGTTTTAAAACCGGGGAGCCTGTTGCGAGCCTCGGTCTGGACCGATGCGCAGGACGGAAACGATGCCTTCGGTGCCTTCGAGACCCTGGCGGGCCGCCTTCTCGGTGAGGATCTGGTGCCCTTGGGCCCCTTTGCTTTTGGCGACATGGGCGTGCTGCGCGACCTTTTTTCGTCGGCCGGCTTTACGTTGCGCCGACTGGAACGGGTCAAAAAGACCGTGCGCCTGACGGATATTGAGACCTTCGTGCTGTTTGAGATGATGTTTTTGGGCCGGCCGGGGCCGAACGGGCAATTAATGCCGGTTGTCGCGCCAGACGATCCGCAAGGGGATAAAGTCGTCGACGCCCTCGTGGAGCATTTGTCCGGGATACTGTCTCACCATCTTGATGCGGACGGTATTTTGGTCACGCCCATGACCGCCCATGTGATCCTCGCCCAGGCTTAGTGCCAGGGGCGAGACATCTGGATCAATCTGAATGCAGCGCGCCGTTGCCCAATGTTCTCTTGCGCGCACGCGCCCCCCATCGCACCATTTGGGGCGCTTCGCGGGGGCAGGGCAAAGGCGCCGGGCCGCGGTGCGGATTTATCGCCCTGCGCTACAGAGCGCCGGGGCTTGCGGAGTTGGGCTCAACGGTCCCGGGTCGGGGGTGTGTCCGAAATGTTCCGGATTGCATGATTGCGCCCAAATCGTGTCCTGGCGCAAAGGTTCTCGTGGCGCGACAGCCATAATCCTGTTATCAAACAATTAACCAGTATTTCGGATCGGTCGGTCGCACTGTAGGTCCCCTGGGCATGCCAGGGCGGCTTCGCGTTCAAACCGTCCATTGGCTTGGCCGTGAGGACGGTGGGCGGGGGCGCGGCAGTTGATGGTACAGGCGAAGCAAAGGGGCGTAAGGTCGGTGGCGGTCAGACATGGCCCGCGCCGGATCTCGGCCGCCGCCGGCCTGGCTGTCGGCCTGGCGATGGTGGTCACGGACGCCGAAGCCCGCGATGGGTCCGGCGACAATTCTTTTCCCTTGCACCTGCGACGCATGATGGACCACGCCGTGTCCTCCGGATCCCTTGGCGTCGTTACAGCAACGGCCAAAATGGCGGCGCGCGTGTCGCCGCGCTGCGAGGCCGAGCTTCTGTCTGTCGTTGCGGCTCGTGCCCCCTCCCTTGTGCCCACTTTGGCTTACTCGCTGGGCCTGCGTGCCATCGATGCCCGCATGGCCATGGAGACCGGGCCGCTTGGCGGGGCGGGCTTCATCCCCGCCGCCGAGCCCCAGGGCCCCTCTTTTTTCTCCCGGGCCGGCTGGAACGCATCCCTAATTCGCGGCGTCACGGGGCAATTTGGCCGTGTCCGCCTAACCGAGCGCGCGTTCGACGTGGCTCTGCGCCGGGACGCGGGCCCCGTGACCTATCGCATGGACCTGCAGATGGTCGGCTCCAACGGGATCGGCACCGTAAACCGAGATCGTCTGGTGGGACGTGTCCTGGTCGCCCATGACCTGTCAGACCGTGTCTTTATCTATGGCCAGGCCGAGGGCGAACGCGACACGGCGATCGGCTATGACCGGCGTACCGCGGTCTCGTCCGGTCTGGGATATCACGTCACTCGCTCAGCTGGGATGAGCTGGGATTTGCAGGCCGGACCCGCGATCCGCCAACAGCAGGCAATCGGTTTCGGTTCCTCCGAGACCCATCTCGGCGGTGCCGTCGAAAGCCGCATCACGTGGCAGGGTGCGGGCAGTCTGCGGCTCGAGAACACAAGCGCCGTGCTGACGGCCGGCGCCACAACGCTCGCCAACAGAACGCGCATGGCCTTTCCGGTGTCGGACAGTGTCTCCATGGGTCTGTCGAACGAACTGCGCTACGACTTCGCGCCGGTTGCTGGGCGGGACGGCTTTGATGCAACGACGACAGCGTCCGTGTCCGTGACATTCTGACGTTGGAGTAGCGGGCTGACGTCAGAGCAGCTGCCGGACTTCAGAGCAGCGGGCTGACACCAGAGCAACGGGCGAGACATCCAGATCAGTCTGCGTCCAGCGCGTTGCGGGCGATGGCGCCATCGGCCGTGAAGTATGGTGTGAGTGAGGTCTCGGTGCCCGGCTCAGGTGCCATCATTCGGCCCCCGTCTCTCCTTACGAAAACCCGAATAAGCATCTAACGCGCTGAATTTATTGATATTTACAGAATAATCATGAAACGGACAGGGCGATGAAAGGTGCGCGTCCCTAAAGGTAAATCCGCATCGGCCATCCCGCCGTATTGCTTTGTGATGCCCGCAGGC
>CAYYTT010000010.1:36944-48074 GCA_964474635.1 uncultured Alphaproteobacteria bacterium
CGCCGTATTGCTTTGTGATGCCCGCAGGCATCGCACCTAACGATTTTCCGACTTCAGGGGAGACACCCATGCTGACCATGACTCGCGCCGCCTTCCTGGCGCTCGGCCTCGTTTTTGCTGGTTTCACCGCCCCGGCCGCCAAGGCGGACGACATTGTCGACACGGCCGTAAAGGCTGGCAGCTTCACCAAGCTCGTTGCCGCTGTTCAGGCCGCAGGCCTGGAAGACGCCCTGCGCGGCGACGGCCCTCTGACCGTGTTCGCTCCGACCGATGCCGCTTTCGAAGCGCTCGGTGAAGAGGCCTTGGCCGGTCTTCTGACGGCTGAAAAGAAAGAGCAGCTCACGAACATCCTGCTGTACCACGTTGTTTCCGGACGCGTTGAGTCTTCCGCTCTTGCCGGCAAGACCCTCGACGTGGAAACGCTGCAGGGCAAGACGATCCACGTGGACGCCACCGACGGTGTGAAGATCAACACCGCTACGGTCGTCTCCGCCGACATCGTGGCCGACAACGGCATCATTCACGTCATCGACGCTGTGCTGATGCCGCCGGCAGCCGACCACGGCAAGCACAAGATGGACGACACCGAAGAATAAGATCGGGGTTTCCCGACACTGCAATGGTGTCAGGCCGGGCGGTTCTCCGCCCGGCCTTTTTCATGCGCGCCCCATGAGCCCGGTCGGCCGGGAAGCGCGGATAAGCGTTAAGGGTCCACGACTTCGGCGTCTCGACGCCTCCAGCCTGAACCGATATGTCAGATATGACGAAGGGGTGCGTGCCGGCGATGGGAGCTGGCGCCGCGCCGGGTACGGGGGCCAGGACCATGACATCGCCGATCACGCTTCTGACCGCGAAAGCGGGTGATATCGGGCATTTTGAGGTGCGCCGCGTTCTGCCCTCGGCGCGCCGGCGCATGGTGGGACCGTTCATTTTCTGGGATGAAATGGGCCCGTCGGATTTCGCGCCCGGCACGGGCCTTGATGTGCGGCCCCACCCCCATATCGGCCTTGCGACCGTGACCTATCTGTTCCAGGGCGCGCTTGAACATCGCGACACCATCGGCGTGCATCAGACCATTCGGCCGGGGGATGTGAACATCATGGCGGCCGGGCGCGGCGTGGTGCATTCGGAGCGCACCGGCGCTGCGGAACGGGCCTCCGGCCAAAGGCTCCATGGTATTCAGGCCTGGATCGCACTCCCCGAGGACCGGCAGGAGGACGACCCGGTCTTCGATCATCAGGACGCCGCCGCCTTGCCGAGCTTTGAGCAGGATGGGGCGCGGGTAACCTTGATCGCCGGGACGGCCTATGGCCGGGCGGCGCCCACGCGGGTGTTCTCCCCGACGGTGTATCTGGAGGCCACCATTCCCGCCGGTGGCCGGCTGACCTTGCCCCAGGAACACGAGGAACGTGGGGTGTATGTGGTGGAGGGCATGGTGCGCCTGTGCGGTGAACGTCTCGGCCCCTCGGTGATGGGCGTTCTCGACCCGGACGCGGAGGCCGTCCTCGAAGCCATTGAGCCTGCCCATGTCATGGTGCTCGGCGGTGCGCCGCTGGGCCGGCGTCACATCCAGTGGAACTTCGTCTCCACCGATCCCGCCCGCATTGAGCGGGCCAAGGCGGATTGGCGCGCGGCCATCGCGGCCGGATTTCAAAATGCGGCCTTCGGCCTACCCAAGGGTGAATCCGAATTTATTCCCCTCCCTGGCGATTCGGCCAACGCGCAGGACGGCCCCCCAGAGCACAACGAGGACTGCCCCACATCCTAAGCCCGCCCTGCGACGGGTCCCGTGTTTGGTCAACAGATCGGTCAGGTTCTGTCTTGCCTGACGGAACGGACGGGGCCATCCTCCCGCACGGGTGGGTGTCCAGGGGAGGTCACCCAAAAAATCCGAGCCCGAACCGGGCCAGAAGTGTTTTTGGAGGGGGCCATGGTGCACCAATCCGCCAATCGTGAGCGCGGCACTGTCATATCGACCCGGGAAACCACTGGATCCGCGCCGGCCGTGGGCGGGGCGAAGCGCATTTTGTCCATCGACAGCGCGGGGCTCCACGGTCTTGTCGGCCTTGCCACGCTTGCGCGGATTGAAACGGTGCTCAAAGACCAGTCGGTTCGGCCGGAGGGGTTCACGGCTCCCGGATTTCGCTTGTGCGACTATTTCGACCTGATCGGCGGCGCGGGCAGCGGTGCGCTGGTAGCGGCCGGGCTCGCCATGGGGCGCAGCGCCGAAGAAATGCTGGACGTGATGGTCGACCTGTCCCGCGCGAGCCTGCGCCGGCGGGGCTTGTTCTCCCGGCGCGGCGCCCCGTCCGTCTTTGACCGGGCGCGGCTGTTGGCCGTCCTCCAAGATCTGTTCGGCTGCGCACCGCTGACCTCGACCCGGGTGCGCACCGGCCTTGCCATCATGGCGCGCCGGGTGGATGGCCCCCGCCGCGCGATGATCCTGTCGAATTGCATGACGGCCGGCCAAAAGCCCATCAAGTCCGTGTTCATGCCCGATGCGGATGTGTCCGTGGCGGATGCGGTCCGCGCGAGCCTGCCGACCTTGCCGGCGGGCCAGGCTGAAATCGTGCGCTGCGGCGGCGGATTGCATGGCGCCTTTGGCGATGTGGATGCGGGCCCGAACCGCGATCCGTCACTGGCCCTGCTGCTGCTGGCCACCAACCAGCCCGGTTTTGGGCGGGCCGATCATGAGCCGGGCCTTGGCTGGCAGAGCGGATCGGACCGTTTGTTCCTGGCTTCCATCGGCGGTGTGCGGGACCGCTCGCGCCCCCACGAAGGCGCGCAAATGAACGAGGCGGTGATCCGCTCCATGGCGGTGATGTCGAAGCGGTCCTTGTCCGTGGACGACGTAACGGCGGGCCTCGCACCCGAAGCCTTGCGCGCCGAGCCCCGCGTGACCTACGCGCGTTTTGCACTCGACCTCGACCAGCGCTGGATCCTGGACCGGGTCGCTCGCACGGTGTCCCTGCGCGATCTTGACCGGCTGCGGCAGCTGTCGGGCGCGCAGCAGATCGAGCCTCTGGTGGATCTGGCCCGTGCGGTGGCCGACGCCGAAGTGCGCAGCGAGCATTTTCCGGCCCGTTTCAAGCTGAGCTGACTGGATCTATTCTGGGGCGGATGCTCTCGGCAGTGTCTTATGGACTGGGGCGCCGTGATCCGTCGGCGCCCTTTTTATGTGCGCGGGCCTGGCAAGCGGGTGGTGCCGCGGATTATTCCTTGCACGGTGAAAAATGCCATTCGCGCGCGTCTTCGCCCGAACTCAGTGATGCGCGGGCCGTCAGTGTGTCTCCGTCGCGTCGATAGGCGATCTTCTGCGGAAAATCATGGGACGGATTGGTGAATGCAGCGGCGGTGTCCTCGTGCTCCGTTAGGGCGAAGGGCACACCGGTTCCCCCGCGCGGCGAGGCCACATAGACCCAGCCCCCGGCACGTTTTTCCAGGCGCAGCTGTTCGAAAAAGGCCAAGGCGCCGTTCCGCTCCACCACATTGAAGCCGAAATAGATGTCGTCCGTCCCCCGGGTCCATACCTCACGGGTCTCCCCGCCGCCGGTCTGCCAGCAGCCGGTCATCCAGGCCAGACCGGGGAGCGCAGTGTCCATGCGCGCGGCCGCGCGGTGTGTCGGCGCGAGGACACAGGCGGCAAAGACGCCAAGCGCGGCAAGAACAGTGGCGATGGCCGGCGCAGCGGCCTTGCGATTTCGGGGCATGGCTTTTTCCTCGCGGGGGGCCTGCGCCGCTCTCCGGTGAATGCTGACGTCACCGGCTGGCATCGGCCAGGATAGCAGATTGCCCGGGGCGGCGCGGTTGTCGCGGTGGGCCGGGGAGGCAGGAGAGATGGGCAGGGGGAGAGGTGGACCCGGGACGCCTCGGATACTGTCATCACGCGCAAGACAGGCTGGAGCGCCATGGAAAATGGGGCGTTTCACGCACAAAAAAGGGAGCGCCACGGCTCCCTTTTTCACATCCCTTGACCCAATGCGAGGGACCAGTCAGTACGCCCCGCTGCCCCGGATCACGATGATCACGGTCCGCATCAGGATGTAGAAGTCGAGCCAGATCGACCAGTTGTGGATGTAATCCGTATCCAAACGTTCCTGGACTTCCGAGTCACCATCGCTGCGCGCCGACACTTGCCACAGACCGGTCAGGCCCGGCGGCACGCTGGCCCGCAATTCGCGGAAGCTGTCGTCGAAAACATCCAAATGGTAGTCCGGGAAGGGGCGGGGGCCGACCAACGACATCTCACCGCGCAGCACATTCAGGAGCTGGGGCAGCTCATCAAGGCTGCTCTTGCGCAGGAAGTGGCCGACACCGGGCAGAATGCGGGGATCGTTCTTCAGCTTGAAGAAGGTCTCCCACTCTTTCTTGGCCTCCGGGTTCTTGGCCAGATGCTCCTCAAGGCGCCGGTCAGCGTCCTTGTACATGGTGCGCAGCTTCAGGACATTGATCGAACGGTTGGCAAGACCACGCCGGCGCTGTTTGAAGAACACCGGACCGCCATCCACAAGGCGAATCCACAGACCCGCCAGGGCGATGATCGGCAGCGCGACCAGGGCGGCCGGTACCGCAACCAGGTAGTCCACAAAGCGCTTGATCAGATAGTTGTGCCGTACCAGCAGGTTGTTGCGCACCCGCAGACCGACCACCGACTGCAAATCGATGGGCGTCACCCAGACCCGCTGCAAGCCGAACAGGTTGGGCACCACCACCACATTCTCAAAGCCGAGGCTGTTGATCAGTTTTGCCGAGGCTTTGCCGTCCAGATTGTTTTTCACGAGGACAGCCGTCTTCACACCCGCTTGGGAAAACTCGCGCGCCTGATCAAGGCCGCCGATCACGGAAACGCCCGCGAAGCTGTGCCCCCAGCGGGCCCGGTCGTCGTCGAGGATGGCCACGGGCTTGAAGCCCATTTCCGGGCGATCCTTCAAGCTTTTGACGACCTTCTCCGTATTGTCCCCCGCCCCGATGACCACCGTGCTCTGGCCCCAGACACCCGCTTTCACGAGCACGCTGCGCACCAGAACCTCCATGAGCCAGGGGATGACCATCGCAAAGGCCATCGAGAAAATCAGAATACCGCGCGAGATCACGTCTTGTTGCTGGAGATACGCCCACAGGATGAGCAGTCCGAACAGCATGAAGGTGGCAATGACCCGCTGGCGCAGACGCATCACGGGGCACACGCCGTACCCTGGATAAAAGCCCATCAATTGGAAGGCGATCGGAAGGCCAACGACACCGACGGCGATATCCCAGTATTGTCCGGGATTGATATGGATCGGCCAAATCGGATCAATCGCAAGCCGGACCAGGAACGCCAGGAACACACACAGTTCCAACGCCACCAGGTCGGTCAGTAGCATGAACAACCACGCCGCCCGAAACCGGATCCCATCGCGCCGAGACGCGACGCGGGTGACCGCGGACTGCTGGCTGGTAAATACATCAATAGACACTGAGCCGGCCCCCACTAAAACCGGGTTTCCCACAAACCGCGAAGCCCTGCCCGGGCGCATCATACGCTACGCCCGTGTCACCCCAAAACGTTTCCAGTCGCCGTTTTTCAAACTGCGGCTCGTGCGCGTCCGCAGGCTTCCCGTCGTGTCCGGACCACCGCTCTTCCCCGATCCGGCCGTAGCGAGCCTGCAGAGTCCGTGCCTGCCAGCCGCGCTTCAAACAACCAATTTGCAACCCACCGACGCATCGTATCCGTCATGTAACCCTGAGACGAAACAACTCAATGCCGTGGTTTCTTAAAGCGTGGGCAGAAAACCAAATCGCCCTAGCCTGCGCAAGGCCATGAACATTAATTCAGACCGGCTCCCTCATAGTTCTCGGGCGGGCGCGTCCGTGGTGACACAGTCGCGCCCGGAGAAAACCGTTCGCGATTGTGGATTATGTGAGGGCGTCCCGTTCCACGGGCACCATGCGGGCCGGAGTTGGCGCCGGGCGTGCGCTTAAGGTGCCCGAACGCCGTTCCAGGATATCGGCGCGCATGCCGGCCATGAGCAGCCAGAAAAACAAGCACTGGTAGGCCAGCGCCATGATCAGCAAGGGCCAGAGCATGTCCGTGTGGATCGTGGGGCCGTCCATGCGGATGACGCTGGCCGGCTGGTGCAGGCTGTTCCACCAATCCACGGAGAATTTGATGATCGGAATATTGACAAAGCCCACGAGCGCGGTGACCCGGGCAAGCCGGGCGGCGCGGGCCTGATCGCTCACCTGCGCCCAGATCATCAGATAGCCGATATAGATAAAGAGCAGGACCAGAACGGAGGTCAGCCGCGCATCCCACACCCACCATGCGCCCCACATGGGCTTGCCCCACAGGGCGCCCGTCACGAGGGCGAGCGCCGTGAAGGCGGCCCCGATGGGCGCGGCCGCGCGGGCCGCCGCATCGGCGAGGGAGTGGCGCCAGACGAAGGCCACGGCGCTAGCGCCCGCGATCATGGTGTAGACGAACATGGCCATCCAGGCCGCCGGCACATGGACATACATGATGCGCACCGAGTGCCCCTGCTGATAATCCTCCGGCGCGTAAACGAGGCCCCACACAAGGCCCACCGCGAACAGGGCGGCCGTGATCAAGGCCGTCGGCGGCATGGCGGCCTTAGCAAAGCGCTCGAAACGCAAGGGATTGGCGAGCACGGTCAGCATGGTTGGTGTCTCCTCAGTATCCTTCGGGCCCGGGCGAACGGTTCGCTCAGTCCACGGCCTGGCGCAGGGCCAGGGCACCAAATCCAGGGGTCACGATCAGGAAAAGCAGTGTGACCGCCAGCAACAGTTTCATGTCGGCGGACCAGAACACCGCGTCGGCGACGATCCGGCCGCTTGCGCCGACCCCGAAAATCAAAACCGGGATCAGCAACGGTCCCGACAAAACCAGCATGAGGAAATTGCTCCCCCGTGCCCCGGCCTTGAGCGCCGCACCCGTGGCGCAGGCCAGCACCAAAGCCGGCGTCCCGATCAACAGGCTCGCCGCCTCCGGGATCAAAGCGGCGTGGGGCAGTCCGAACATCAGACCCAAAAGCGGCGAGGCCAAAATCAGGGGCACCACGGCGGTCACCCACAGGGCGGCGCCCTTGGCGAGGACCACGGGCATCAGGGACGCGCCCTCGCCGATCAGGGCATCGAGCGTGCCGTCATCAAGGTCGCGCTCGAACAGATCGGCAACGGCGAGCTGGGCGGATAAGGTGGCCCCGAGCCAGACCATGGCCGGCGCGATCCGAGCCTGAAGCTGAGGATCGGGGCCGATGGCGAAGGCCCCGAGCCCTAAAAACAGGGCAAAAAAGACAAGGGCATTCAAGAACGCTCCTCCGCCCCGGACGGCGAGGGCGAGATCGCGCCGGAACACTGCCTGAAACAGCGAAAAACCCGTCACCGCCTGCGTCCTTCCATGCTCGTTCCTGGCTTGCGCCACCGCCTCATCATTCAGATTGCCCGACTCATTCAAAGCGCCCGGCTCATTCAAAGCGCCCGGCTCATTCAAAGCGAAGGGCCTTGGCTTCGACGGGCAAGACCTTGTGGGTGGCAATCACCGCGCTTCCGCCGCTGCTCCTGTGGGCCTCGATCAGGGCGCCGACCACCTCCTCGCTGGCCCGGTCGAGCGCGGCCGTGGGCTCATCGAGGAGCCACAGATCGCGCGGCGCCAACAGCAGCCGGGCCAGCGAGACCCGCCGTTGCTGGCCGGCCGAAAGGGCGCGGGCCGGCCGGTCCGCCGCCTCGCCGAGCCGCACTTGCTCGAGCGCGCGCCCGGCGCCCACGTCCGCAACCCCGTCCATGCGGGCCCAAAAAACAAGGTTTTCCAAGGCCGACAGGTCCGGCTTCAGCGCGTTTTTGTGACTGAGAAGGCGCAGCCGATCATGCGGTGCACCGTCCTGCCAATCGCTCTCTTGAGGGCCGCCGCCGCGCGCCGGAGCCCAACGCACCTTGCCGGCCGCCGGCGTGATAAGCCCCGCGATCTGGCGCAGCAGGCTCGATTTGCCGACACCGTTGCGTCCGTGAATTTCCAGGACGTCTCCGGGCGCCAGTGCTAAAGACACGCCGCGGAACAGTGGATGACCGCCACGGTCGCAGCCCAGATCCTCGACCGCCAAATGAATCCCGCTGCTGCCGGTCATGCCCTTGCGTTCCCTTACGCCTTCATCCCCGCGCTGGCGCCATTCTAAACGAGCCCGTGTGCGCCGTGCCCCCGGACCACCGGACGCAGGCGCGGCAGACCCTTCGGTACGGCCCTGAAATCATGTCCAAGTTTCCATGGGGCCCAGGGCTTTTTTCACAGCCCTGTTTATGTAACCTTCACAGTTACGGGGGTCGAGCGGTTAAGGGGATTCCCCAGGGGAGTGGGGTCTATGGCGGACGCTCGGCAATTGTCGGGATCGGATGCAGCGTTTTTATATCTCGAAATGCCTCACATGCCGATGGTTGTGGGGCTCCTCGGCGTTTACGATCCCGTGACCGCCCCCGGCCAGCAGGTCAGCCCGTCCGATGTCGCTCTTCATATTGCCGGTCAACTCCATGTCTCGCCGCTGCTGCGCCAGCGTCTGGCGCGCGTGCCCATGGGGATGGACCACCCTTACTGGGTCGATGACCCGGTTTTCGATCTGTCAGACCATGTGAGCCACTTGCGCCTGCCGCCTCCCGGAGATTGGCAGACCTTGTGCCGTCTGGCGGCCAAGACCCTCAGCCGGCCGATGGATTTGGCGAGCCCGCCCTGGGATGTGACAATCATCGAAGGGCTTGAGGGCATCACGGGCGCCCCGCCGGGCGCCTTTGCCTTGTTGTGGCGGATCCACCATAGCGCCGCAGACGCCTTCACGGCCCAGGACCTCATCTCAGCACTGCACACGGCCGAACCGGTGGCGCCGGCGCCGCCCCGCGCGGATTGGCAGGCCGCCCCGGGACCCGATCAACTCGATGTCATGACCCGGGCCAAGGACCGTGCCCAGAACATGCCCATGGCCGCCCTCGATTACGTGCGGCGGATGGCGCCGCGCTATGGCGAGGCGGTCCAGTCCCTGGGGCCGGGCGGGATCGAGGCACGGCTGAATGCGCCGCACACCCCGTTTCAGGTGTCCGTTTCGAGCAAGCGAACGCTCTGTGCCAGGACATTCAGTCTGGAGACCGCGGAGCTGGTGCGACGCGCCGTGCCGGGCACCAGTCTCAACGATGTCTTCTTGACCGTGATTGCCCGGGGCCTGCGGCTTTATCTTTTGCGCAAAGGCATCCTGCCGGATCGTCCCTTACAGGCCGCCTTGCCCCTGTCCCTGCGCCCGCCGGGCGATACGGCGCTCACGGGCAATCGCCTGACGGCCGGGTTGATCGATCTTGCAACGGTTCATGACGATCCGTTGGCGTGTCTTGCCGCCATTCACACATCTGTAAGGCAAACACGGTCTTTGCTGATGGCGCTCGGACCGCGGGACAGTGCCGAGCTGATCGACCTGATCCCGCCGCCGAGCCTGTCCATGGCCGCGCGGGCCCTGGGCGAATTCGGCATGGCCTCGCAGGTTGCGAAGGCGATCAATACGATCATCGCGACGGTGCGCGGATCCCGCCATGCGCTCTACTGCGCGGGCGCCCGTTGCGCGGTATCTTTCGTGGCCATGCCCGTCGCCGATGGCGTGGGGCTCGCCCACGGTGTAAACACGTATGGAGCCGGTTTTACGATAACGGCGACGGCGTGCCGTGAACTGCTGCCCGACCCTGAGCAGTACGCGGAGGCTTTGGCGGAAGCATTCGACGACCTTCAAACCGCCGCGTTCCGGGCTGGGGCTGGGTATGCACCGGCCGCGTTGCTGGGGTCACCTGATGACGACTGGAGGGACTTGGAAATGGTTGATTATCCGTTTGGAGCCGATGTGGAAAAGCTGCTCGACCGTATGCAAGCGGGCATGGAGTCCCTGAAGGATTCCCTGCGCCGTTCAAGCGCCGCTTTCGATCAAAACCAGCGCAAGATGAGTAATCTGGTGCTGGCGCAGGCGGAAGAAAATCTGCGCGCGACCTTCGATGCCATGCGGGTGACCATGTCCGCAAAAGACCCGCAGACGGCCATGAAAGCGCAAGGCGAAGCCCTGCGCGGTGCCTTCGAGCGCAGCCTGGCCCAGGTGCGCGAACTCGCCCAACTCGTGGAGAATTCCCAGGACGCCATGGCCGCCAACGCCATGGGCGGCGCCAATATGGGCATGTTCAACCCGGCCCTGCGCAGCGCCAGCGATTTCTTCGCTCAGCTGCGCAACATGTCCGGCCGGATCGTGCCCGATGATGTTTCCAATCAGTTGGAGCGGTATCTCGACTCCATGCAGGACGCCATGAACGAGATGCGCGAGAACCTGCGGGACGTGCGCACCAATGTGGACTCTAGCCAGCAGCAGATGATGGCGCTGGTGCTGACCCACGCCCGGGAAAACCTGGACAAGACCTACGAGACCCTGAACCAGATCGTCGGCTCCAAAGAGCCGAACGAAGCCATGCGCACCCAGGCCGCCGCCCTGCAGGACGCCATCGAGCGGGCCGTCAGCCAGACCCGCCAGGTCAATGCGCTCCTCTCCGACAACACCCAGGCGGCCTTCGCGCCCGTGCGGGATTTCTACTCCCAGCTTGGTACGTCGAGCGATTTCTTCGCGCGCCTTGGCAATTCGGCCGGCAATTACGGTTTCCCGAACATGGGCTCGACCGGCGCCATGCCGAATCTCGGGTCCATGGGCTCCATGAACCAGGCGGATGCGCAAAAAGTAGTCGACGCCATGCAGGCCAATATGCGGGACCTCCAGACGGCCCTGCAAAAGTCCAGCGCCACCATGTCCGAGAGCCAGCGGGAAATCGCGGAACTGCTCATGGCCCATGCGCGTGAGAACATGGAAGAAAGCATGCGCGCCCTGCAGGGCGTGGCCCAGTCCGGCGATATCGCCGAGTCCCTGCGCCTTCAGGGCACTGCCCTGCGCGACAGTCTGGAGCGCAACATGCGCCAGATCCGCGAAGTGACCGAAAAGGTCAGCAGCGGCAGCCAGGATGCCATGAAGCCGCTCGGCGAGTTCTTCGAGCAGCTGCGCAAGGCGAGCGAAGCCCTGGCCAGCCTGACCCCGTTCGATCCGAACAAGAAGTGATTGGCCGAACAAGAAGTGATTG
>CAYYTT010000011.1:0-30275 GCA_964474635.1 uncultured Alphaproteobacteria bacterium
AAACTGCATGACGGCATAAAGGAACAGCAGCGTGCCGCCATAAACGGCCGCCCGGTCCAGCCCCTCGCCGGTCAAATCCTGAATGAGGGCCGGGATCACCGGCATGATGAGGCCAAAGGCCAGAATATCGAGCAGAACCGTGATGAAGATAAAAATCACGCCGCGGCGCGGGTGGGCCTGTGCGGGGTCCATGGGCTCGGGCCTTTCGCCTCTGTGGTTGGGCGCTCGGGTGGCCGCACTTGCGGCCCGGCGCCGGGGCGAGGGCCTTCGACGCGTTGCGCCTGGGCCTCGCCCGTGATGATCTCATGTCAGTTAGTCATTCAAGAGACAAGAACGGAGCCCGTCATGGCCCTCGATTCCGAAACCCGCGACCAACTCATCGACACCGTCCGCCGCTTCGTGGCCGAAAAGCTCGTGCCCATGGAGGCGCAGGTGTCCGAAGAGGATGAGGTGCCGGCGGATCTGATCGACGGTATGCGGGAGCTGGGGCTGTTCGGTCTGTCGATCCCGACCGAGTATGGCGGGCTGGGCCTCAATATGGAGGAGGAGGTGCTGGTGGCCCGGGAACTGGGGCGCACCTCGCCGGCCTTCCGTTCCGTGATCGGCACCAATGTGGGGATCGGCAGCCAGGGCATCGTGATGTTCGGCCGGGACGACCAGAAGGCCGAGTGGTTGCCGCGCCTGGCCTCCGGGGAGGTCATTTCCAGTTTCTGCCTCACCGAGCCCGAGGCCGGCTCGGACGCGGCCTCCGTGCGCACCACCGCCATTCCGGACGGCAACGAATATGTCATCAACGGCACCAAGCGTTACATCACCAACGCCAATAAGGCCGGTGTCCTGACCCTCATGGCCCGCTCCAATCCGGACAAGGCGGGCGCGGGCGGCATTTCGGCCTTCCTGGTGCCCACCGACACGCCCGGCATTACCATCGGCAAGCCTGAGAAGAAAATGGGCCAGCAGGGCGCCCATATCTGCGACGTGATTTTCGACAATTGCCGCATTCCGCGCTCCTTCATCCTGGGCGATGAGGGGCAGGGTTTTAAGGTCGCCATGCAGGTGCTGGACCGGGGCCGGCTGCATATTTCGGCCGTGTGCGTCGGGGTGGCCGAGCGCCTGATCGACGAGATGACCCGCTACGCCGCCGAGCGCAAACAGTTCGGCCAGGCCATCGGTACCTTCCAACTCGTCCAGGCCATGTTGGCCGACAGCCAGACCGAGGCCTATGCCGCCCGGTCAATGGTGATGGACGCGGCCCGCAAACGCGATGAGGGCCTGCCCGTCTCCATGGAGGCCTCCTGCTGTAAATATTTCGCGTCCGAGATGGTCGGCCGGGTGGCGGATCGGGCCGTGCAAGTCTTCGGCGGCGCCGGCTATGTGGCCGATTACGGGGTGGAGCGCTTCTACCGCGATGTGCGGATCTTCCGCCTCTATGAGGGCACCAGCCAGATCCAACAGATCGTCATTGCCCGCGCCATGTTGAAAGACGCGATGGGGTGAGGGGGGCCGGCAAGAGATCGGTGTGAAAATCCTGCCCCGTGAGACGCAAATCGTGAGATTTTCCGCCTAAGGATAAGGGCCTGTTGACAATTAGAGTTCCCAAGATACGCGCTACGACAAAACCGACACCAGCTTCGCCGCCACGATAAATCTGGCCGCAAACCTCATCGCACTGCGATAATTGTCACCAAACCTCAAGAGAAATCGCGCCCTGAGAAAGAAAGGCTATCGCCGCCAAGGGGACGACTTTACCCTTTAACCCCATAGGGTGGCTTACGCTACACCGAGCTGACCCACAAGCAAGGCGCCGCAGGAAGTCAGTCTGCGGACCGGTCTTGCACAGCGAAACGATCAAGGTCCCGGGCGATCTCCTCCCAACGCGCTGCGGGCATGTGGGCAACGATTTCAGGGGCTCCGCGTCTCCCTGGCTTCAAAATCAAAGAATCGCCTTCGTCGAGCATACGGGTTGTGAAGGCGTCGATCGTACCATGGTGGCCAACCAAGACGAGCACGCCTGTCTTCGGCATTTCTTCGGAGATGATCCGGGTCACGTCGGCACGCACATCTTTATATGTTCGGGTTTTGCCATCGGCGCCGATGAGCGATCCAGTTTTCAGGTGAACACCGCCAAACATAAGAACGGCTGAGTCCACAGACCGACAGTATGTAGATGTCACGACGCGACTGATGGGGATACCGAGCTGCTGAATGGCATCGCCGATGGCACGTGCACTCGCTTCGCCTGCCTGCGATAAATTACGCTCCCGGTCGCAGGCGCCGGGTTCGTGAGGTTCAAAATCCCATAGACCACTGAGAATCGTTCGATCATGTCGGAAGAGCAGAACATGACCACCGCCGCGCAGCTGCTCGACAAGGGGGGTATATGCAGGACCAAGGCGACCGTCGATGATCTCGGGCTGCGGGATATCCTCCGACGCAGTTTGCGCAAAAGCGGCGCCCGAAACCAGCATCGCGACCGAGACAGCCACAAAGACATAATTCCGCATCAGAAGGCTCCCGAAATGCCGGCGCCGATGATCCGAGGCCGACCTAACGACGAAGCTTCGACGCCAGGTCCGAACAGCACGCCGTTGATCTCCTGTTCTTCATCGAGGAGGTTCCGAGCGAAAGCGAATACCTCCAGATTTCCAAACGCGCCGCCGATCCGAAAATCGACGTTGTGATAGGCGTCCAAATCGAAACTGTTAGCGACATCTACCGCGCGTTCACTGACATATTGATGGGTAAGGGTCAGAAATGGTGCGAACTCTGGTCCCGACCAAAGGATGTCATCGCCGCGGTAGTCAAGGGTTAGCGTGGTGCTGATTTCGGGGACGTTCGGTATCGAATTGCCCACTGCCGCGCCGGAAAAAGCTTCATCTTCGCTGATCTCGTTTTCCGTCCAGGCGATTCCACCTGACACGGACAAATTACTATTGACCCTGAAATCCCCCTCAACCTCGATCCCGAAGGATCGCGTGTCGAGATTGACGGGTACAAACTGGAACGCAACCAAGTCCAAGACGAAGAGCTGTTCGTCCTCAACGTCGTTGTAGAAACCGGCGAGGTTGAAACTGGCACGTCCGTCCCATAGCCGGGCTTTCACACCGGCTTCGTAGGTCCAAGACGTCGATTCCCTGTACGGAGGGCTTTCTGCGCCAAAAGCCGCGTTCAGCGTAAGCCTTGGGAAGCCGCCGCTCTTTGCGCCGCGCCCAACGGTTGCATAGAGATTGAGGTCTTCTGACGCCTCGAACGCCAGTGCGAGGCGACCTGTTAGAAGATCAAAATCGGCCTCGCTTTCCTCTTCAAAGGCATCGACAGAACCCGGAAAGCCAACGCCTGCAAACGTAGCGTCAAGTGACTTCTCGTCGCGAGTATAGCGCAGGCCTGCAGTTCCTTTGAGACGTGGGCTGAAGAGTGGCGCAGTCACTTCACCATAGGCTGCATAGGAATTGATAATCTGTTCGGCATCACGGTCGCCGTTCAACACGGGCGAGAAGGTGGAGCGGTTGTCCAATTCGACGTCCAGATCGGACCTGAAGTAGACCAAGCCCGCCGCCCAGTCGATATCGCTTTCGCTGATGCTCGAGAGGCGGACTTCCTGAAAGAACCGTAGTTCTTTTTCCTGCCAATCGGAGAAGTCGAGCGGCGCAAGAAAATCCTCGGGCGTAAGGCCGAACAAAGGTGCGTAGATAAGCCCGTTGGTGTCGTCGAGAAACTGATCCGTGCTAAAACCATTCAAAGCCGAGATCAGCGTGAGGTCTGCAAAACCGAGCGGCTTTTCGATCTTGGCGCTGGCGCCCCATGCCGTTCGTTCTGTTTCGTTTTCGGGGTCGACCTCAACCAAGGGCTCGGATTGACCTCGGAGGACGTAGAAGAAGGGGTTCGACACTTGATGATCGGCATTGGCAGACAGCGTGAGGCGAGCCCCGTGAGCCCCTGATGGGTCCACGACTAACACGCCTCGACCGGAATAGGCCGTTCGGTCACCGAGTTCGCCTCCCCCAGGAGCCGTGTTACCGATGAAGCCGTCAACCGTGGACGCCCGAAACGACAAACGTCCGCGGACCCTATCGCCTATAAGCGGACCGGATAGCGTTGCCTCGGCCAGTCCGTAACCCTGCTCGCCGCCCTCCACACGAACCTGTGCCTCAAATTCATCGGATGGCGCTCGCGTTGTGATATTGATGGCACCGCCCTGACTGTTCCGTCCAAAAAGGGTTCCCTGAGGACCGCGAAGCACTTCGATGCGTGTCAGATCGAGGTATGCGAACTCTGAGGCAAAGACAGGTTGGGGAACGCCGTCGACATAGGTCACGACCGACCCGTCGTCCGGCCCAATCGCTTGCGACAACGGACCGATACCGCGGAGTTGAAAGAAAGCGAACCGGCCGTCGTCGAAGCTGGTGAGGGAGAGCCCTGGCGCTTGACGGAAAAGGCTGAAGGTGTCGTCGACACGGCGCGTCTTCAGGGCCTCAGAGTCAAGCACCGTGAGCGCAAACGGGACATCTCTGGCATCTTCTTCACGCTGGCGTGCCGTCACAATGATGACATCCGGCACCTCTTCCATCAGAGGCCTGCCGTTGTCACCCTGCTTTTGAGCGATCGCTTCTTGCGGCGGCGCCGTGAGCAGCGCGGCCAGCGTCGTAGTCATCATCAAGGCGCGTTTCATAGGTCCCCCAACACACTACAATATTGCGTTGAAGGCCTATCATGACGCCGCCCCGACGCCTGGCGCTGATCGGGAGAAAAACAGCCGGTGATTGGGAGTTCGTCTAGATCAAGGAGCGGCGAACCGCGCTCGGCGTATGCCCAAGTTGGCGGCGGTAGGCGGCTGCGAATGAGCGCGGACAGTCGTAACCGACCTCACGGGCCGCCAGCGACACGCTCATCCCTTGACGCAGAAGCCATGTGGCGTGCTCCATCCGGCGTTCGGAGACATAAGCGAAGATGGTTGTGCCAAATACCTCTTTAAACCCTCGCTTCAGCGTAAATTCGTTCGTTCCCACCATTTTCGCGAGCTCTGAGATTGTCGGTGGGTCGCGAAAGTCCTGGTCGAGATGATCGCGTGCGGCGAACAGCTTGGTACGGTGGCGCGTATGTGCGTACCGCCGATCGGATTGAAACCCCATAGGCTGAACGATTTGCGCCGCTATCAATTCCAGGACACAAGACTCCAAGTAGAGCCGTCGCGCAGCGCCTCCATACCCCGACGCAAACATCGATTGAAGGCGCGTTATGGATCGCGCGCTCAGCGACGCAAGGCGTGTCACTCCCACGCTGTCTCGTGCACGTCCCAGAGCCTCCCGTGTTTTGTCAGTGAGCGCCTTCCCATCCTCGAACCAAGCCGACGCCGCGTCGAGATCGAAGCGAATAGACACGGTCCGAAAGCCCGGGGCAGGTAGCGTGAAGAATGAGGTTGACCCCTTTGGAGCGCCGATGGCCCAGATGCTCAAGGCCTCCGTCGCAAAGCTCGCCCGCTCCATATCAAACCGTGCGCCGCCCTTAAGATGAAAGCCGATACCAAAAACATCCGCCGGCTCCGTGTATTGGAACTGATGGCCTTCGCCGGCATCGAAGCTGCTGAGGATCAGTGATGCACCACTTTGTAGACTGAGCGTCTCGACAGTTTGGCCAGTTTCGGAGCGATTAGATTGCCATGCCACCTCGCCTCGCCGGGCTCTCGGCGCGCAAGTCATGAGGATGCCTCCCGACATTCCGCGCAGCTTCCCGAAAGCTCGACAACCCGCTGGTCGATGGCGAAGCCGAGCTTTTTAGCATCGGACGAGAGAAGCCGCTCAAGTCTTTTGTTCTCTATCTCAGACGATGATCCGCAGGTGTTGCAAACAAAATGAACGCAAGTGTGATCGTGGTCAGGGTGGGTACAAACAACGTAGGCATTTCGGCTTTCAATGCGCGCTACAACGTTTTGGGTACACAGAAAATCAAGCGTCCTATAAATGCTTGCTGGGGAGATTTCACGACCAAACGCCTCGGAGATGTGGTCTCTCAGGTCGTAGGCTCCCATCGGACGTCCCACATCCCAAAGCGCGGTCAGAACGGCTGCGCGAAGCGGCGTGATTTGCGCGCCGCGCAGCCGACAGATCGTGATCGCGTACTGCGCCCCGCGTTCGGTTGACCGGGCGTGATCCGCTGCATGGGCTTTGGGGCTATTCACGACGTCGAGCCATCCTCATAAGCGCAATAATATTGCACCCGACGCTACAAGGTCCCAATGCTGCGAGCAAGCTTGGCATGGTCGCCAAGCGAGCCAGGGAGAATCCCGTCTATGTCCATAAAGATCGACAGCCGCCTCCCGGTCACGGTGCTGAAGATCCGATCCTTCAGGCCCTTTAGGGGCTTACCTCCGAGCAGACCGAGTTTCAGATCTGGGACCGGGTTGTTCGGCGGGAAAGCAGGCCCCACCGCCATTTTCTTTTCCCAGCCCCTCAAGAAGGCCCGGACACCAATTTCCCTACGCCCGTTGGGATTTTCACTCTGGCGGGGACGCCGATCATTTCGGCAGAGAGGGGGCTTGTGGTGGTGAGGACGACGGAGGTCACGCTTTCGTCCTGGCGCAGCCAGTTGGGCAGGCCGACGCGGGGGCGTTTTTCCGCATCGAGAGTAACGAAATCGACCCGCGCCTCGAGCGTCAGGTTGCGGTCGGGCCAGGTGACATAGGCCGTCTGCCCCCGGCGCAGGGCCGGCGCGTCGGTGAGGGAAATGAGCGCCTCCACCTTCAGGTCGCTCGCCCGCGTGCGCGCCAGGGTCATGATCCGGTCGCCCACATCCACATAGGACCGGTCCTCCTGGGACCAGGCCACATCGCAGGTGCAGGGCGCATAGAGCGTGTTGCTGCTGATCTGAAGCTCAAGGGCCGCCAGGTTCGCGCGCGCCAGATAGGCTTGCTCCTCCAGGAGGCTCGTGTCGGCGGGCAGGGCCCCAAGCCCTACCCCGATCCCGGGCCCGGTCACAGGGTCAATCGCTCCGGAGGCGGACAGGGCCTGGCGCGCCCGGGCGGGGTCACGCTCCAGGCCGCTGACAAGGGCGGCGAGCCGGGCGCGGGCGCGCAGGAGATCGGCCTCGAGCGCCTCCGATTTGATCTGCCCCAGTTCCGTGTCCCGCTCCACCCGCCGCCCGAGGGTCGCCGGCGTCAGGATCACCTGGCCGCTGGAGGGTGAGAGAATGTCGATGCGCGGCGCCGTGACGGCGGCAAAGCGGCTGCGCACCACCGTGAACCGGTCATAGATGGCGAGCAGCGAGAGCACCAGCACGATCGTCAACACAAGGAGCGACAGGGACGAGGTCACAAGGTTGGCAAGATTGCGCGCCCGCCCCCCGCGCCGCGCCGCCGCGGCCTTGCCGCCGGCGCCGCGCCGGAAGGTGGCCGGATCCATGCGGCGGATGAGATCGTCCGGGCTCGCCACATGACCCGCCAGATAGGCCCGCATCACCCGGCGCAGCACATCGCGCTGGCGCTCCCCCAGGCTCGTGAACTGCAAAAAGCTCACGCGCAGACCGCCCACATCCTCCGTGCCCATCGGCGCGGCGGCGGCGGTCAGATCGAGGAAGTATCCGTCCAGATCGATCTTGAGCACGATGGACCGGGGCCGCCGGTCCAGGCTGGAGCCGTAATGGCCCTCGACGAACAGGCCCTCCAACGACAGGGCCACGCCCTTCAGCACCGTGTCGTCGATCTCCACCAGGAAGGGCATGCGCACGTCCACGGAGGAGCGATCATCCCGGCCTTCGCCCGTCACGCCCGGGCCGGCGGAGGCCGCGCCCATCCGGGCCGAACCGCCGGCACGCGCGCCTGCACCAAAGGCCGGGCCCGGGGCGGGGCGCACAGCTGGGGCACCGGGGGATGTCCGGCGCTGTTTCGGGGGCTCAAGATCCCGGTTGCCGCTCACCATCCCTGGTCTCCCGCTTTACTCAAGGCCCGCACATCGCGCCCCAAACGGGGCACAAAGCGGCGTCAAAACACAACGCCGATCAGGGACAGATCCGGCCAGGGCAGTTGCGCCGAGGCATAGAACAACAGATAGACGAACAAGATCATTGTCGCCGCATGGAGCGCATGGCTTGCGATCGTCTTGGTGAGGCTTTGCTCACTCGCCAGATTCTGCCGGGTCCAGCGCTGCCGGTCCAGGTGGAAGCCCACATGGATCTTCACCAGGGCCCCCATCACCTGATTGTAGTAGATCAGAATCGGCCACAGGGGGCTGAACCGGCCCGACACCAGCCCCGTTATGCCGGAAGTCGCGGTGCGGGTCAGCACCACCCACATCAGGTAGAGCAGGATGTAAAGCGGCGTCACCGACAGGGCGAGGATCACCGTGACCACCGGCCCCACAAGGCTCGTCCACATGGACAGGCGCTGGTCGATCAGGGACCACCAGGTGAAAAAGCCCATGCGATAGGGCCCCAGGCGGATGGCCCGGCCATTGGTGCGCAGCATGTTGCCGAACCAGCGGCGCAGCAAGGACAGGGTACTGACAAGGAACTTGTCCTTGTCGGGCAGCGCCTCATAGCCATAGGCCATGACGTCGGGCACATAGAGCATCTTGGCCCGCCCGCGCATCAGGTAAAACCAGGTGCTTTTGTCGTCGCCGCTCAGGAACCGAATACGGCCCAGCCGCCAGTGCAGGATCGAGTCCGCGCCCACGATGCGGATGAAGCCGGGGGCGGTGGCCTTTTCGGCGCGAAACACACTGAAGCGGCCCGTCAGTACCAGGAGTTTTGAGGACAGGGCCATGGAGGCCATGGTTATGTGCCGCTGGGCATAGCGCAGGGCGTACCATTCCCGCGTCCAGGGTCCACCGTCCACAAGGGCGCCATTGTTGGTGGTCACGGCCTCAAGCTCCGGATCGGCGATGAACAGGGAGGCCGTGTTGCGCAGCGCTCCGGGGTCGAGCCGGATGTCCCCATCCATCAGCACAACAATGGAATTGGGCGGCGGCAGGCGCCGGGCGATGCAGCGCAGCGCCTCCGCCATGGCGCTGCGTTTGCCGTCCCCCTTCTGGTACTGGGTTACGATTTCCACAGTCTTTGGGTCGCCGTGCTCCCGCAGGACAAGGCGCAGGACGTCGATGTCCCGTTCCTCCGTCACCGCTGCAACAATGGTGGTGGGCACCCGGTACTCCAGGGCATTGCGCACCAGGGCGTCATAGACCCGGTAGGTGACGCCCGTGTCCATCCGATAAGAGGTCACGACCACATAGACATGGTCCAGTTTCTCAAGGCGCCCGGCCGCATCCGCCTCGCGCCGGATGGCCGGAAAGACCACCTGCAGATAGAACAGGGCCCGGACGAGATGGACACCCCACCAGGAATAGCGCCAGGCCGCGATCGTCCCGATGGTGAGGAAATAGGCCGACGTCTGCTGGTCCTGGTCAAGCCAGGCGAGGCCCGCAAAACCGGCCACCATCGCCGTCACCAGCCCATAAACAACCTTGAAGGCCGTGTCCCGGTCCGCGCTGGAGGCGACTGACTTGCCGAAACGGGGGCGACGGGGGCGCGCGGCGGCGGACAGGGCCATGGCCGCCTAGTCCAGATCGAAGGCGAAACGGGTGCCGAACAAAAGGGTCAGGCCGGAGTAATCCCGCAGCAGAACGTTGGAATCCTGAGCCTCCCAACCGACCAACCCGATCAGATCGATATCCTTCGTCACCGCCCCGCTCGCACCGGCCGCCACGGAGATAAACCGTTCGGAACGCTCGGTGGGATCGGTCATGCTAAAGGGTCCGTTGAAATCGCGCAGGCGTCCCCGGGTCCTGGCGATCAGGTTGACACTGCGGTTCAACGCCAACTCGCCCTCTGTGCCCATGCTCACGCTTTGGAAATCGAACCGGCTTTCATCCGCATTGGCCACCTCGAAGGCCACATTGGTGCGCACCAGGGAGTCTGTTTCTGGGCTCTCCCACAGATAGCCCAGTTCAAGGCGGGCCTGGCCCTGGTCGAAGCCGGAGGTCCGCGAGTCCACGCGCTGAATATAGGTGCCGCGCAGGCGGGCATAGAGGCGGTGATTGATGCGAACCTTCTGGCGAAACTCCGTCTGCAGGCGGATCCGGTCTTCGAGCTTGGAGCCATCACGGCGGCGGAATTCATAGCCCGCCTCGTTGCGCCACTCCCGCCGCCCGACCGTCTCCAGCAGGTAGGTATGCGTGATCAGGCTTTTCCAATTGGTGGTGTTGCGCCCGTCCACATCCGGATACAAATCGGCGACAAGGCCCGTGCGCAGCATGATCCGGTGGCGCGGGTAGAGCCGGTAGCGCAGCCGCAGGTCCATATCGCCGATGATGGCGAACTCGATGGAGGCGTTCGTGCCGTCGGATTCATCGTCCGTGCTCAGGCTGCCGATGCGCGCGACACCGCCTTCACCGCGCAGCTCCGGGGCCCGGTCTGCATGGGCGTGGTCGGCGCAAAAAAGGGCGGCTAGGGCCGCAACCGCCAGGGCAAGGACATGGCCAGGGAGGGTGGGCACGGCGCCGCGCGGATGCGGCCTGGGCCGGACGGATTGGGGAGCGCTCACCATGGATACTCACAGCTGATTGACCGCTGGCCCGCGCATCGGTCCCACGCCTTATCTCTCTTGGTGTTCATGACATACACCGAAAGGAAGGGCGCTTGAAGCATCAAGCCCGCTTGGCCTGTGACGCGCGGGCAGACCCCAAGTCCCGCCCAGCCGCCCGTTCGAGCTTTGCCCGTGCCTGTGCCACACTTGCCGCCAAAACACGTCTCTGGAGCGAGCCGACCATGACCAGCACGATTGTGCCGCGCCCCCGCCGCCTCGGGCCCGAGGCGCGCCCCGGCCGGATTTTGGCGGCCCTTTTGCTCGCCGGCGGGCTTGTCTCCTGCGCCCAAACCCCGCCGGACCGCCCGCACCTGGTTGATCCGCGCCGCGAGGGGGCCGCTGCCCGGCCGTGCTCGGAGCGGTATCGTCCTTTGGAGCCCGTGTCGGTGTCCCGGTCCGGCGATGTGGAAGAGGCGCTGGAAGCGGCCTTTTCGGCGGAAAAAACCTGGGGTCTTGGGGAAAATGTGCAGATCGTGGCCGACAGCGTGGCCCGGAGTACAACCCTTGAAGTGCGCTATCCGGCGGGCTCACGGGCCCCTTCGGCGCGTGCGCCCCTCGGTGGAGCCGGGTTTTACAGCCGAATGGGCCTGCCGGCACGGCTGGAACGGGTGTGCCTCCACTATGAGGTGCGCTTTGAGGAGGATTTCGACTTTGTGCGCGGGGGCAAGCTGCCCGGCCTGTTCGGCGGCCCGCCCGACCGCACGCCCTCGGGCGGTGCGGACCCGGAACCCGGAGACGGGTTCACGCTTCGTCTCATGTGGCGCGAGGAGGGGGCGGGCGAGCTTTACGGCTATTTCCACAACATGGACGAGACCAGCGAGCGCGGCGGCATGAGCCTCGGGCGCGGGCGCTGGCACTTCCAGCCCGGCGTGTGGCACCGGGTCGAGGTCGAGGTCGTGCTGAACGCGCCGGGCCGAAAGGATGGCATCGCGCGGATCTGGATCGATGGGCGCCCGCGTCTTGCCGCCCATGGTCTGGAGCTGCGCCGCTCGAATGCGACATTCGTCTCCGGGCTGATGTTCTCGACATTTTTCGGCGGGCAGTCGATGGCCTTTGCCCCCCGGACCCGCCAGCACATTCGCTTCCATGGTTTTCAGATGTTCGAACCGGCAGGTCCGCCCACGACCTCCTCGCGGTCGTCTCAGAACCCTTCGGGGTCCGCGCGCCATGGGTGACGGGCCGCGCGCGCGTTTGCGTTTCGCCATAATAGGGGCCCTGGCTGCGCTCGGGACCGCCTGGGCGGTCCTGACGCCGAACCCTTGCCTTGCCATGACCTATGCGGAGCGCCTGTCCCTGGACCTTCGGTCTTACGTGGTGCGCAACCCGAATGCCGGCCTGTTCGATGTGACCCGCCGCCGGGCCTATCTGTCGGGGACGGATGATCCCATTCTGCGCCAACTCACCGAACGCCTTAGCGTCAGTGTGGGCTGCCGGGACAAGACCGCCCTGCCGGTTGTGAACTACATTGTCCGTCTACCCCGTTTCAATGCCCGGCGCGAGGCGTGGGAAAAACTGGTGCAGCCCATTTTCGCCTTTGAAAACGCGGTGAACGATCTGGCGGCTGCTCATCTCGTGGCGCCCGGCGATGGGCATGGGCGATGCCTCATCGATCTTCTGTCCACATGGGCGGGCCAACGCGCCTTCATCGATTTCGACTATGCGCAAGGCAATCGGCAAGCGTGGTTTCAGGTGGCAAGCGCGCTCTTCTCGGCCGCTTCGGCCTACGCCATCGTGAGGCCCGACATCACGGGCCGGGACGCGGACATGGCCCTGATAGAGGTTTGGCTGCGTGAATTGATGCGGGTCAACCTGGCCTATGAGGCGGTGGAGGGCGAGGGCTCCAGTTGCTGTAACAACCACCTTTATCGGCGCGGGCTTGCCGCGGCCATGGTGGGGGTGGTGCTGCGCGAGAACCGCTTTTTCCGCCACGGGGTCAGCGCCATTTACGCCGCGCTCGATGATGCCCGCTATGATGGGGCGTTGCGCCAGGAAATGCGCCGGGGCGCCCTGGCGGCCCACTATCAGAACTACGGCGTCCTCCATTTGATTACGCTGGCGCAGGTCATCTATCGTCAGGGTTATAATGTCTTTGAACTGAGCTTTCGCGGCGCACGGTTGGGCGATCTTGTTGCATTTAATCGCCGTTTCCTGGAAAACCCGCAAGCGGGCCGCGCCCTCGACGCGCAAAGCTTCGATTTTCTGGACGATGACCAGTATTTCGGCTGGATGGAGATCGCCCTGCGACATGTGCCCTCGGGTTTCATGCGAGACTTCGCGGCCCCGCGCCGCCCGCTCTATAATCGGGACGGCGGGGGGCATCTGACCCTCTTTTTCTACACACCCGAGGTGAGGCCCTGAGCGGGCCTCCGTGTCCGTAAGGCCTTTGAAAGAGATGACGTCGGATCAATCACACGGAAAGACGGACGCCAGCCTCCTCGCGGTTGCTCCAGAGCCGGAACAAACTCCGGGGCGAACCCCCGGGAAAACCCCAGGGGAAACCCCCGGGAAATCCAATCGGCCAACCCAAGAGCACATCGACGAGGTGATCCGCGACGCGATCCTGGCGTTGGCCGATGAGCGGGGCGAGGCCAAAACCCTGTGCCCGTCCGAGGCCGCGCGCCGTGTCGATCCGCAGGACTGGCGCCGCCTGATGGGGGCCGTGCGCCGGGTTGCGATCGGTCTCGCCGATGAGGGGCGTATCCAGGTGTTCCGGAAGGGAAAGCCGGTCGATGTTCGCACGGTGAAGGGCGTGATCCGCCTGGGGCTGCCCCGTGGGTGAGGAGCTGGCGCCGCTCGTGACCCGCATCCGCGCATGCCGCGTCTGCCGGGAGAAGCCCGAAGGCGCCCCGCTTCCCCACGAGCCCAACCCGATTATCCGTGCACGCCCGGCCGCCCGGATCTGCATCGCAAGCCAGGCCGCCGGCACGCGCGCCCACGCCAGTTCCACGCCCTTCAACGATCCCTCCGGTCAGCGCCTGCGCGCCTGGATGGGGATCGGTCCGGATCTTTTCTACAATGAGGATCTGGTGGCCATTGTGCCTATGGGCTTTTGCTTCCCCGGCCTTGATGCCAAGGGCGGCGACCGGCCGCCCCGCAAGGAATGCGCGCCCCTGTGGCGCGCACGCGTTTTTGAACGCTTGACAGGGCTTGAGCTGATCCTGCTGGTCGGCGCCCATGCGCAGAAATGGCACCTGGGCAAGGCCGCCGGCCGCACCTTGACCGAAACGGTCCAGGCGTGGCGCAGCTTTGGGCCCACCTATATTCCGCTGCCCCACCCCTCCTGGCGCAACAATGTCTGGCTCAAGACCAATCCCTGGTTCGCCGAGGACCTGCTCCCCGAACTTCAGGCCAGGGTCCGGGCCATCGCCCAGGCCGCCGCCCGGACCGCCCGGCCGGAAGCGGCACCGGCGGGGGCGCGGCGCCCATGATCCCGTCCGCACGCGCAAGACCCGTGTTGGCCGCGCTCCTCTGTGTTCTGATAGTAGCCTGCGTCCCCCGAATTCAGGATCCGGGGCCTCGCCCCACGGGGGGCGCAAAGGCTGGCGAGGGCGCCCTGATTGCCCGCGACGGGGCCGATCTGCCCGTGCGCACATGGTCTGCGCCGGCGCCCCGGGCCATCGTGGTGGCCCTGCACGGCATGAACGATTATTCGAACGCCTTTGACGCACCGGCCTCCTGGTGGGCGGCCGAGGCGGACCTGACCACTTATGCCATCGATCAAAGGGGCTTTGGGGAAACCGGCCAGCGCGGCCTCTGGCCCGGCGCGGACCGGATGATCGCGGACGCCGCCGACGCGGTCCAGTATGCCCGTGCGCGCCATCCAGGCCTGCCAGTGGTTCTCCTGGGGCTCAGCATGGGGGGCGCGGTCGCCCTGTCCGCCGTGGCCGAGGGCGCGGTGGCACCGGATGGCCTGATCCTTGCGGCGCCCGCCGTTTGGGGCTGGTCCACCCTGCCGTTTACCTACCGCGCCGCGCTCTGGCTCACGGCCCACACGATCCCCTGGAAGCGCTTCAGCGGTGGTGGTGTCGCAGTGACGCCCTCGGACAATATCCCCATGCTGAGGGCCCTTGGCCGGGATCCTCTCGTGATCAAGGAAACCCGTACCGATGCCATTTATGGCCTTGTGACCTTGATGGACCGGGCCTACCGCTCCGCCGGCGCCCTTGAAGGGCCGGTTCTGATGGTCTTTGGCGGACAGGACGAGATCGTGCCCGCCGGGCCCAGCCGCGCCGTGGCGGACCACCTTTGCCGGACGGGCAAAACGGTCCTGCATTACGAGGACAGCTATCACATGATCCTGCGCGATTTGGAGGCCCAGCGGGTCTGGAGCGATATCGCGCTGTGGATCGACACTCTGCGGGAGCGGCCGTTGTCGGCGTTCGTCGGGGAGGGCCTTTGCGGCGGCGACGGCAAGGATGACTTAACGCTCCCCAGGTAAACCTATTATTGACGGTGGCCATGGCGCCATCTGGAGGGAGGTGATGGACACGAGGGAGCGAGCCATGGGGCAGCGGTTCGGGCCGGACGGACGCAAAGGTCGAAGGACTGTGCGTTCATGGATGTGAACCGTCTCCAACGCCGCTTTCTGGCCTGGTGGGAAGGGATCGACGAGGGCGATCTGGGTCCTGTCGCGCCCGATGACGCTGTGGGCGAGGAGGAACTGCCCGGCCCTGTTCTGCCGGCGCAGCCATACACACCTCGCATGCCCAAACTGTCGGCCCATCTGCTCATTGCGCAGGAACTGTGGGGCGAGGGCTATCTGGGGCCCGGCGATCTGGATTTCGTGCTCACTTTGCTTGCCCAAATGGGCGTCTCCAGGGACAAGAGCCTGGCCGTGATCGGGATCGGCCTCGGCGGCCCGGCCCGGGATTTGTGCCGGGAAAGCGGCGTGTGGGTGAGCGGCTATGAGCAGCGCGGGGATTTGATCGAGACCGCCTCCGAGCAGTGCCTCATGGCCGGGCTCGCGCGCAAGGTCACGGTGCAGCTGTTCGACCCGGGCAGGGCCGAACTGCCCGTGGGCAAGTATCACATCATCATGTGCCGCGATGAACTCCACGCCATGCCGGATAAGGCCACGATCCTCAAGATCATGTATGAGGCCCTGCGCCCCGGAGGGAGTGTTCTTGTTACGGACTATGTCGCCTCGGGCGACGCGGATGCCGAGACCTTGGGCCAATCGGCCTTTTCGGAGTTCTGGGGCGGGGCCCGGATCGACACCGCCGACACCTACAGCCGCCTCATCCGGGAAGCCGGATTTGAGCTGCGGGTGAAAAAGGACATGACGGAAGAGTATGTCGATCTGATTTCCGCCTCGACGCCGGGGTGGGGTCGGCTGATGGCGATGTTCCAGGCCGGCGACAGCCGGATTGCGGATCGCCAGGAGTTTGCCGATGCCCTGGCGCGCGAAGCGGAAATGTGGGCGGTGCGCCAGCGGGCCCTCCAGGAAGGCGACCTTGCCGTCTACAGAATGTTTGGGCTGAAGCCGGACGAGGTGCGCTAACGGCGCACGGCACGATCATGATGTGCGGGTTTTCTCACTGCCGGAGTGGGCGCCGTGCCGGCTCGCCAGAGATGCCGCCATGAAGCGCAAAACGGCGCGCCGCCGCTCCCGATCGCTCGCGGCGCTGGCGCAAAACAGGGGCCCGCTTGAGGCCGCCGGCGCGAAGCCAAAACCACAGGTGCGGTGGGATGCGGTCAAGGCGGGCAGGGGCGCTGCAACCGCGCCGTCGAAGGCGTCCTGATCGGATGCGCGCACCAGATCGGCCCAGGCGTCCGACATCTCCCCGCCGTGCCCGTTCGAGGCGTGAGCGGGGCGCTGGCCTCGTTCCTCTAATGCCCCGTCATCGACCGATGCCTGGTCTTTGTCTTCCAGTTCCTCTTCCTGCCGCCGGTCATTATCCTTTTGCTGATCATCTTCGTCGTTATCGTCATCGACGGCGAGGTGATCGTCGACCGGGGCATCGAACCCACTGAGGATGTCGTTGCGGATGTTCGACAGGATGGTCTCGATGTGGTCTCCGCCGACCGGATCGGGCTCGTCGTCCTCATCCTCCGCGTCAGCCGGAGCGTCGGACATGATGGAATTCAGGCGTTCCGCTTCGGCCCGCAGGAGCCGCTCGCGCATGGTCTGACGTGGACGCGGCGTGGCCGGGGTGGGACGGCTTTGGGCGGGCGCCGTATCCCGAGCATTGTCCTGACGCGCATCTTTCTTCTGGTCTGTGTGCTGATGGTCGGTCACGTGGGCCTTTTCGCCAGTGCCGGCGGGCGCTACGTTTTCGTGCCGTGCCGAGACGGCGGGCACGGCGTCAGAATCTGTCTTCGGTTTCGGGTCCGAAACGGGTGCCGCCGTGTTCTGGGGTGCGGTGTTCTGGGGTGCGGTGTTCTGGGGCGCGGTGTTCTGGGGCGCGGTGTGGGCGGCTTTCGCCTCGCTGGCCTCGGCCGGGCTTTCGGCCGTGGGCGCCGCATGCTCGCCTTTGGCGAGCGGCATCCTGTTCAAAAGGTCGGTCCCGAAGCGCCGCACCCGCTCCATGAGACCCATCGCGGAGAGGGGTTCGGCCCGATCATCGGGATTGAATTGGCCGTCCGGTTGGGTGGCCCATCCCTTCGTGTCGGTAAGCGCTTTAAAATCAATCGAGGAGAGCACGTTGCGCACAGCGTGGGGCTTGACCGGCGGCGTTTGTTCATTCGTCTCCCGTGCGGAGACGGGAGCACCGGGCTCCGGCTGAGAGGCGGGCTTAGGGCCAGACTGGGGGCCAGACTGGGGTGCAGGCTTTGAGGGGGCCGCGCCCGCGCCCTGATCCGTGACCCTGTTTTCTTTGTCCTTGGCAAAGCTGGCAAAGAGGCCGCGCCCCGCCTTTGCGCTGTCGTCATCGGCGGCGCCCGATTTCCCAGCGTCTTGTTTCCTAGAGTTTGGTGCGGGCGACGGGGCGCCGGCCGACGGATCCAATCCCGCGAATTCAGGATCGCCAAAGGTGATCTGGAGCGCGTCATCCGTGACGCTTTGCGACTTGGGTGTCTTGAGTGAACTCGCGGCCACGGAACCGGATTGGTTCTGGCCCGGACGATCGGCGACCGGTCGGCTTGCCGCGCGCCCGGAGGCGGCCCGCCGGTCTGGCACAGCGGACGGAGTCGCGGGGCGATCGGCCACCGGCGTCTCCATATCCTTCGTGTCCAAGACCGTCATCGGTCCACGCTCCTTTACTGGCAGGGTTGGCCGTCGCCGGCGGTGCATCTTGGGTGAAACGGAGGGATCGAGGGTTTGGATCCCTGACCACCATCCAGCGGTGTGCCGCGCCGCAGCGAGAGGCTGATGATCCGGTGCACGGGGCGCTCAGGCCCGGTTTCGCTGGTTCAAAGGGGCTCGGCACACCCGCCAGCGCGCCGAGGCCTCATGAAATCATATGCAAAGTGACCATAAAGCGGTGAAACTTCTCGGTCATCTGTAATCGCGCCGTACCTCGACCGCCCGCCTTAGCGCCATTTCGCGACGGGGCGCCATTCAGCGGCCCATGCGCCTCTATCACCCTCTCAAGATAGCCCGCCCGGCTCAAGGGCACCACGACGGTGCGCTGGAGGTGCTCCTCAAGGGCGTCCACATCCTGACCGTTTTCCGCCTCGTCCGGGGAGATGTTCTCAGACCCATTGGCCCACCGCCGACCAAAGAGCGAGGCAAGTTCCTCAATGGAAAAGGTGCCCTCGGGAAGAATACGGTTCAGGCTCAAGTCCCTGCGAACATCCTCGTCAATAAAGTGTGACTCCTTCCACAGCGCGATCAGGAGGCGATAGACATCAAAAGACGCAAGACTGTGCACGTAATCGCGCAACCGATCGCTGTCGGGATCAAGATCCAAGTCATGGCGCAGCACTTCTGGGATGATCACGCTTCGCACGGCGTCGAAATAGGCCTCAACCCCGGCGATTGAGGCCTGGGCCATGTAAAAGCCGGCATGGTCCGGATCGAGTGCGGTGCCGGCTCCGTTTCCCGGCGTCGCCGCAGCGATGGGAACCGATCCGTTGGCCTGGGATCGGTTGGCCTGCGATCCGTTGGCCTGCGATCCGTTGGCTTGCGGTCGGTTGGCATGGGATCCGCTCGTGCTGCCGCCTTGCGGCGGCGCGCCTGTCGACCGACCATGGGCCGGCTTTTTCTCGGGTGGATCACCAATACGCCACGTGGTCATCAAGTTTAACTGCCGCCACTTTAGCACCGGCGCTATCACAACGCCGGCGTCACCATCTGGATTGGCACGCCTTAGCGCGTGCATGACGATTTTGTCGGACAGGGCCATGGATCCTAGGGGCGATCAAGCCCCAATTGTCTGCCACACCCAAATGGGCCGGACGCGCAACGCTCAAGACAACCTGTGTGCATAAGGTGTTATGCATTGAGCGGCCAAGCCGATCTCCAGATAACACCACCTTAATACATGACGATGTGCCGTCCAGCATCGACATAATGATTTGAGCCTGTAATCGAGCTTGCCCCATCACTGACCAAAAAAGCCGCCATGTTTCCCACATCATCAATCGAGACCAGGTGATGTTGCGGTGAAATACGCGCCGAGCGTTCCAGCATTTCGTCGAAGCGGTTGATGCCTGAGGCGGCGCGCGTGCGAATGGGACCCGGAGAAACGCTGTTCACCCGGATGCGCTTGGGGCCCAGTTCGGCGGCCATATAGCGAACGGACGACTCCAGGGCGGCCTTGACCGGCCCCATGAGATTGTAGTCCTCCACGACCCGTTCCGAACCGAAGAACGTGACCGTGAGGGCGCAGCCACCCTCGCCCATGAGGGGCTCTGCCAGCCGCACCATGCGGATAAACGAATGGCAGGAGACGGACATGGCCATGGCGAAGCCCTCCTGCGAACAGTCCACGACCCGGCCATGCAGATCTTCGCGCGGCGCGAAAGCGATGGAGTGGAGCAGGAAATCAAGGCGGCCCCAGGTTGCCTCGATCCGCTCGAAGACCGCCTCAAGACTGCCCGGCACCCGCACGTCGCAGGGCACAATCAGTGGGCTGCCCAGGGCTTCGGCCAAGGGGCGCACATGGGGTTCGGCCCGATCGTTTAAATAGGTGATGGCGAGGTCTGCCCCGGCCGCCCGGAATGCGCGCGCGCACCCATGCGCAATGCTGTCGGCATTGGCGATCCCGGCGACGAGGCCTTTTTTGCCGGCGAGGCTGAACGGTGTGCTCATGAAGGGCTCCGGTTTTGGTTGACAGGGCGTGCGGGCAGGGCGGCGGTCCTGCGCGCGCGAATGGTTGCCTTATGGATCTCCTCGACGACGAGCAGGACCAGCGCGACGCCAAGCAGCGTCGACCATTGGCCAAGGGTCACGGGCGCCAGGGCCAGCACGTCGCCGAGCCCCGGCACATAGGCCGAGCCGATGTGAACGAGCTGCGCGAGGGGGACCGCGAGCACGAGAAATGGATTGCCCAAGAGCGGAATGGAGAACAGGGAGCGCGCCTCCGATCGACTGCTCAGGGCGTGAATATTGCCGAACAGCACCATGAGCATCAGCGTCAGATTGCGCGCACTTTCCACGGCCATGTCTTGGGCCAGCAGGGTCCAGTAGACACCGAAGGCCAGCACACCCATGGTCGTTCCGGCCACCAGCACATGTTCGATGATGTGCCGCTCGAAGATGGGCTCGTCCGGGCGACGTGGCCGCGCGTCAAGCTCATTGCCCTCCTTGGGCTCAAAGGCAAGGGCCACATCCTGAACGCCGTTGGCGACAAGGTTGAGCCACAGCAGTTGCACGGCGATCAGCGGCATGGGAAGGCCCGCGAGCACGGCCAGGAAAAACAGGAGCAGGGCGGAAAAGCCCGTGGCGATCAGCAGGCCGATCACCTTGCGGATGTTGTTGTAGACAATGCGCCCTTGCTCGACTCCGTCGACGATGGACGCGAAATTATCGTCCGTGATGATGAGGTCGGCGGCCTCCCGCGCCACGTCCGTCCCCGATTTGCCCATGGCGACGCCGGCATTGGCCCGGCGCATGGCCGGCGCGTCGTTGACGCCGTCCCCGGTAACGGCCACGAAATGCCCGGCTTCCTCCAGCGACTGGACGATGCGTTCCTTCTGTGTGGGCTCGATCCGGGCAAAGACGCGGGCCGGCCGGATCAGTGTGTCGACCGCATCGCCGCCCACAGCCTCGGCCTCCCGGATCATGGTGCCGGTCACCACGGGATCGTCCGCGCCGGCAAGGCCCAGATCCATGGCGATGGCCTTGGCCGTGGCCGGATGGTCACCGGTGACCATGGCCACCTCGATGCCGCCGCGCAGGCAGCGCTGCACGGCCTCGCGCGCCTCGGGCCGCATGGGGTCGATCATGGCGACCATGCCGAGGATGGTGAGACCGCCCAGGTCCTCCGTCAGCGGATGGTCAGCCTCGGCCGGGTCGAGGTCGCGCCGGGCAAGGGCCAGCACCCGGTAGCCTTCGCTGGCCAGGGCCTCGAACCGCGCCTTGAGGCTTTCCCGGTCGATGGGCCGGATCCCCTCGGAAGTCTCCATGGTGTCGCTCAAGGCCAGGAGCTTTTCAGGACTGCCCTTCACGTGCAGCCGCTGACTGGCGCCAAAACGGTTCAGGCTGCCACTGAGCGCTCGCTCGGACTCGTAAGGGATGAGATCGATCTGGCCCTGGTCCGCCCGAACCTGCGACAGGGACAGGCCCACTTTCTTGGCGAGGACCAGGAAAGCCACATCGACGATGTCGCCCTGGGCCACCCAATCCCCGCCCGCGTAATCAAGGTCGCTTTCATTGGCAAGAAGGCCCGTGACGCACAGCTCCACGAGCCGGTCGACCCGCGCGCCGAGAATCTCCCCGCCCGGCGCGACGCCTGCCCCGGTGACGTCGAACTGGGTTCCGCCCGGCAGGACCACTTTGGAGACTGTCAGTTCATTGACGGTCAAGGTTCCGGTCTTGTCCGAACAGATGAAGGTGCATGAGCCCAGCGCCTCCACGGCCACCAGTTTGCGGATGATCACATCGTGCCTGGCCATGCGGCGCATGCCAATGGCGAGCGCGACCGTCAGGGCCGCCGGCAGACCCTCCGGGATGGTCGAGACCGCAAGACCGATGCCGATCATCACCATGTCGGCGCCCGTATAGCCGCCCTTCAGCGCCATCAGCGCCACAAGGGCGAGAATGGCCAGGATGATCGCGGCCGAGACTTGATAGGTGAAGCGCCGGATGCGGATCATCAAGGGCGGCTCGGACACCCGCTCGCGCCCGACCCGCTCCGCGATGGCGCCAATCTGCGTGGCGAGGGCCGTATGGGTGACGGTGCCCTCGCCCCGTCCGCGCGTGACGACAGAGCCGGCGAAACAGCGGTTGGCCTGCTCCGCAAGCGGTGCATCGTCAGGCACGCTCGCCCCGGCATCCTTGGCAACCGCAAGGCTTTCGCCCGTGAGCATGCTTTCATCGACGCTCAGATCGCGGGCTTCGTCGAGGACAAGGTCCGCCGGCACCTTATCGCCCGAGGCCAGGACCACCCTGTCCCCAGGCACGACCGTTTCTATGGGAACCGACTGCACGCGGCCGTCCCGGCGCACCGCCGCGTGGCCGCGCACAAGATTGCGCAAGGCATTGGCCGAGCGCTGCGCGGAGATTTCCTGCGCCGTACCGATGGCCGCATTGATTAAAAGCACCGCAAAGATGAAGACGGCACTGGGCACCTGACCGATGGCTAAGGATACGACCGCCGCGATCAGCAGGATAAAGATGAAGGGGCTGCGGAACTGGCCGACAAAGACGGCGACGGGGCCCGCCTCGACCGGCTCGGGCAGCGTGTTCGCGCCATACTCTTCGAGCCGCCGGGCGGCCTCGAGCGATGTCAAACCGCCGGGCGGCGCGGCGGTGATTTCTGCGTCAGCCATGGCTTGCAACCCCATCGGGATGGTGTGTCCCTTGGGGCTGCCCGTGAGCCCCGACCCTTTGGGGGGCGGATCTGCCACAGGCGGCAAGCGACGGCGTTGATTCGGATCAATCACGAAGAGATTTAGATCGCTGGAAGGAGGAGTGCCCGTACATCATTCACGTTGGTGCCGGTGGCACCCGTTATCAGCGCATCGCCCAGACTTTTGAGGACGGTTGCACTGTCCTGACGCTCAAGCGAGGCCGCGAGGTTCAGGCCGAGTGCCTGCGCCCGGTCGCAGCTCGATTGGTCGGCAAAACCGCCGGCATGGGCCGGGCCGTCATTGACGCCGTCCCTGCCATCGGTGTCGGCGGCCAGAACGTGAAAGGGGCGGCCGAGGGGCGCGAGGGCCTGCGCGAGACTGAGGGCATAGTGTTGGTTGGGGCCGCCCTGGCCATGTCCGGGTTTCAGCGTTATGGTCAATTCGCCGGCTGATAGCAGCAGATGGCCGCCCCCGTCCAGCGCGCTGGCAATCCGTGCATGACGCGATGCGACCTGCCCGGCATCGCCGGTGACCTGATCGCCAAGATCGTGGACCGTCAGCCCGGCGGTGCGCGCCAGCTCCAGGCCCGCGCCATAGGCCTTGGACGGACTGACGACGATCTCAAAGGTCTGGCGCGAGAGGCGCGGGTCACCGGGCTTGAGACTCTCCGAGCGCGGATCGGCCAGGATCACCATAATTTCCGTGTGCGAAGCAAGCCCGGCGCGCTGAACGATCTCTCGTGCGTCCAGGCAGGTCGTCGGATCCGGCACGGTGGGCCCCGAGCCGATGTCATGGGCGACGTCGCCGGGCACGTCGGAAACGGCGAAGGTGGTCACATGGGCCGGCCATGCCGCCGCCGCGAGGCGCCCGCCGGCAAGACGGCTCACATGACGGCGCACCGTGTTCACATCGCCAATGGGCAAACCTGAGGCCAGCAGCGCCGCATTGAGGCGAAACAGGGCCTCGCGGGGCAGACCGGGCAGAGGGCAGGACAACAGGGCCGAGGCGCCGCCCGACAACAGGACGAGCAGGCGATCACCGGTGCCCAGGGAGCCCGCCAGGGCCATGGCAAGCGCGCCGGCCTCGGCGCTTGTATCCGACGGCACCGGATGGGCCCCGAAGCGATGGTCCAGCCCCAGGGCCCGTTCCACGACCTGCCTACCCGGAGGGTCCAATGTGGGCGAGACCATCAGACCCCCGCGTCTTGGGCCGTCATTGTCTTGCGGTCCGCTCCCGATGCCGCTGCATGACGAATCGGTCCCGGTATCACCGAGGAGCGCCTCGGCCATCGCCGGCGCGGCCTTGCCCGCGGCAAGGACAAAAAAAGAGCCCCGGTCGAGAGTGCTCTCGGCCAGGGCTTTACGGACGGCGTCCCGGGGCTGCGCGGCGGCGACGACCGCATCGAACAGCGCCCTTAAAAAGGCGCGCGGTGAGCCCCAAGCGCGCGGTGAACCCAAGACGCGCGGCGAAAAGGGCTCAGCGCCGTGCGGCGGCCGCATACCGGTCGGCCGTGTTCCACAGGCTGCGCAGCGCCACCATGACAACGGCCCCGGACAAGTGCAGTGCCGCGCTCGCGGCCATCAGACCCGTCAGATATTGGGGCCCGTGCGTGTTGTCCGGCAGGTCGATGCCGTGGGACCAGCCGTGGCACAGGGCACACACGCCGACGATGGCCAGCAGCGGACAAAACCCGACATGGCGCTTGAAACCGACCAGGGCCACAAGCAACACTGCGCCCGTCCCCGCAAGACAGACAAAGGCGGTGGCCGGGACGGCCGTCTGGACGATCTGTCCGCTCAGGATGCCCACCGCCATCATGATCATGAACGCGGCCGGATAGGCGAACAGGCTCGGCCCCATCCGCTGGGCCGCCAGAATGCCGACGGCAAGCATGGCCAGCAGGTGATCGAAGCCGAGCAGGGCGTGGGAGAACCCGTCCCCGAAGCCCAGCGCCCCGTGCCCCGGATGGGCGAGCGCCGGCGCCGCGAACCCGGCGGCCAGGGTGGAGATGAAGGTGGTGCGCAGCAGTATCATTGTCATGAACCCTCCAGGGGTGCGTCGTCCCGCGACTGTCAACTCTATTGGACAGTGGCGATTGTCATTCTTAGTTGACGAGTATGCCCTTGCTTGCGCCCTCGCGTCCACGGGCCATTCGCCCTCCCGGTTGCGATTTGCGCAAAAAGGTCCGGATCAAGCCGTCCACCAAGACCAGAGATGGTTTTATGCGATACGTTCGCAATAAAACGCCGTCTACATCTTGACCTTACCGTTCGATCTATTCGCGAAATTTGATCCAGATCAGAAAAAGTCGTCTGCGCCCGGTGCAGCATCGTGGTCACCAAGTGCCGCCATGGGGAGGAAAGGAGCATCACCGGACGCATCATCAGCGAACGGCGCCACCATTTTCATTCCCTTGGCCATCCGCGCCGGACATAGGCGCATCAGCACCCGGTGTATCAGCACCAGGAGGGAGCCGACACGATGGTCGAGACGTTTTACGACGTGATCCGAAAGCAGGGCGTGAGCCGGCGTTCTTTTATGAAATTTTGTTCGCTGACGGCCACGTCCCTTGGCCTGGCGCCCGCGATGTCGCACACGATTGCCCATGCCATGGAAACCAAGCCGCGCATGCCGGTCGTGTGGCTGAACGGTCTTGAGTGCACCTGCTGCTCGGAGAGTTTCATCCGCTCCGGACACCCCCTGGTGTCGGATGTGGTGCTGTCCATGCTGTCGCTGGACTACTCGCACACCCTGATGGCCTCCGCCGGTCACCAGGCCGAAGCGATTCTCGAAGAAGTCCGCCATGAGCATAAGGGCAATTACATTCTCGCCGTCGAAGGCAACCCGCCTTTGAACGAAGACGGCATGTTCTGCATCGTTGGCGGGCGCCCCTTCGTGGAACAGCTTCAGGAAATGGCCGCCGACGCCAAGGCGATCATCGCCTGGGGCTCGTGCGCCTCGAATGGCTGCGTCCAGGCGGCCCGGCCGAATCCGACGGCCGCGACGCCCATCCACAAGGTGATCCGGGACAAGACCATCATCAAGGTGCCCGGGTGCCCGCCGATCCCCGAGGTCATGACCGGCGTCATCAGCTACATGCTGACCTTCGACCGCCCGCCTTCCCTGGACCGGATCGGCCGGCCCAACATGTTCTACGGCCAGCGCATCCACGACAAATGCTATCGCCGGCCCCATTTCGACGCCGGACAATTCGCCGAGGCCTGGGACGACGAGGGCTCACGCAAGGGCTACTGCCTTTACAAAATGGGCTGCCGCGGGCCGACGACCTACAACGCCTGTTCCACGGTGCGTTGGAACGGCGGGGTCTCCTTCCCGATCCAGTCGGGGCACGGATGTATCGGCTGCTCGGAGGAGGATTTCTGGGACAACGGTCCGTTCTATGACCGTCTTGCCAAGATCGAAACGCCGCTCGGCGCCGAAGCCAATGCCGATGATATCGGCCTTGCGGCCACGGCCGTGGTGGGCGGGGCGGTGGCCGCTCATATGGGCATTTCGGCCCTGCGCCGGGCCCGCGACTCCGCTCCAAGCCACGGCGCCAAGCCGGCCTCGGGCGAAACCCACGACGCAGCCGAATAAGGGGAGGGCTGATCCATGACCATTGCAACGCCAAACGGCTTTTCCCTCGACAACAGCGGCAAGCGGGTCGTCGTCGATCCGGTCACCCGCATCGAGGGGCACCTGCGGGTCGAGGTGAATGTCGACGAGCAGAATGTGATCCGCAACGCGGTCTCCACGGGCACCATGTGGCGTGGCCTGGAGGTGATCCTCAAGGGCCGCGATCCCCGCGACGCCTGGGCATTCACCCAACGCATCTGCGGGGTGTGCACCGGCACGCACGCCCTCACATCGGTGCGTGCGGTGGAGGACGCGCTGAACATCCAGATTCCGGAAAACGCCAACAGCATCCGGAACATCATGCAGCTGGCGCTCCAGTGCCACGACCACATCGTGCACTTTTATCATCTGCATGCGCTCGACTGGGTTGACGTGGTCTCGGCCCTGTCGGCGGATCCCAAGGAGACGTCGGCCCTTGCCCAGTCCATTTCGCCCTGGCCCTTGTCGAGCCCGGGCTATTTCCGCGACCTTCAGAACAAGCTGAAGCGGTTCGTGGAGTCGGGTCAGCTCGGCCTGTTCCGCAACGCCTATTGGGGCCACCCGGCCTACAAGCTGCCGCCCGAGGCCAATTTGATGGCGGTCGCCCACTATCTGGAGGCGCTTGATTTCCAAAAGGAAATCAAGAAAATCCACACCGTCTTCGGCGGCAAGAACCCGCATCCGAACTGGCTGGTGGGCGGCGTTCCCTGTCCGATCAATGTGGACGGCGTCGGCGCGGTGGGCGCCATCAACATAGAACGCCTGGAGTTCGTCAAAGGCATCATCGACCAGACGATCACCTTCGCCGAGCAGGTCTATCTTCCAGACCTCATGGCCATCGCGTCCTTCTACAAGGACTGGACCTTCGGCGGCGGTCTCGCTTCTAAATGCATCATGGCCTATGGCGACATTCCCGAGCACGCCAATGATTATTCCGGGTCCAACCTGCTTTTGCCCCGGGGCGCGATCGTGGACGGCGATTTGAGCAAGATCCACGATGTGGATCTGCGCGATCCGGACGAAATTCAGGAATTCGTGACCCACTCCTGGTATTCCTACGAGGATGACAGCATCGGCCTGCATCCCTGGGATGGTGTGACGGACCCGAATTATCAGCTCGGGCCGAAATCCAAGGGCACCAAGACCCGTCTTGAGGCGCTCGACGAGGAAGCCAAATATTCCTGGATCAAGGCGCCGCGTTGGAAGGGCCACGCCATGGAAGTGGGCCCGCTCGCCCGCTACATCCTCGGCTATGCGCAGGGCATTCCGGAATTCAAGGAACCGACCGAAGCGCTCCTTGCCAAGCTCGACCTGCCCGTCCAGGCCCTCTTTTCGACCCTGGGGCGCACGGCGGCCCGTGGCCTGGAATGTCAGTGGGCGGCACATACCATGCGCCACTTCTATGACAAGCTGATCACGCGCATCGGCGAGGGCGACATCGCCACGGCCAATATCCAGAAATGGGAGCCGAGTTCCTGGCCCAAGACGGCCAAGGGCGTGGGCTTTACCGAAGCGCCGCGCGGCGCGCTCGGCCACTGGATCCACATCGAAGACACCAAGATCGCCAACTACCAATGCGTGGTGCCGACGACCTGGAACGCCGGGCCGCGCGATCCGCAAGGCAATATCGGTGCCTATGAGGCCTCTCTCCTCGACACGCCCATGGCGGATCCGGAACGGCCCGTGGAAATCCTGCGCACCTTGCACTCCTTCGATCCGTGCCTGGCCTGTTCGACTCACGTGATGAGCCCCGACGGCGAGGAACTCGCCGACATCAAAGTCCGTTGAGGGAGGCAGAGCCATGTCGCATGTTGCCGACGCGGAGGGGGGCGATGTTGCCGAAAAGAGCGAACGGCGCCCCAATATGTTCCAGCAGATCGTGCGGGACTCCACCGAAGTCACCAGTCCCGCGGCGAAGGTCTATGTCTATGAGGCGCCCTTGCGCCTGTGGCACTGGGTCAATGCCCTGTGCATCGTGGTGCTGTGCATTACCGGCTATCTGATCGCCAAGCCACCGCCGAGCCTGCCCGGCGAGGCCTCGGAACATTTCCTTCTGGGGAATATCCGTATGGTGCATTTCGCGGCGGGGCAGATCATGGCGGTCGCCTTCCTGGGGCGGATTTTTTGGGCTTTTGCCGGCAATCACCACTCGCGCCAGATCTTCCTTCTGCCAATCTGGAGCCCGAAATGGTGGGGCGAGATCATCCATGAGATCCGCTGGTACAGCTTCCTGACCCCGCATCCCAAGAAATATGTCGGTCACAACCCACTCGCGCAGATCGCAATGTTTTTCCTGCTGGTGCTGCCGATCACGTTCCAGATCCTGACAGGCTTTGCGCTCTATGCGGAAGGACAGGGTACGGATACCTGGTGGTTTTCGGCCTTTGGCTGGGTGTTCGGCTTCTTCAACGATAACTCTTTTGCCGTGCACACCTATCATCACCTGATGATGTGGGTGATCGTGGTCTTCTCCATCGTGCACATCTATGCGGCCATTCGCGAAGACATCATGAGCCGGCAGAGCCTGATCTCGACCATGGTCTCGGGCTGGCGTTACTTCAAGGATGACGAGAAATGAGCCTTGCAGCGACACGGCGCTCCGGGGACGAGGCCCTGGTCCTCGGAGTGGGAAATCTTCTTTGGGCGGATGAAGGCTTTGGCGTGCGCTGCGCCGAGGCCTTCGCGGCCCGGTTCGCAATGCCTGAAGGCGTCGATGTGGTGGATGGTGGCACCCAAGGCCTGGCGCTCGTCAACGCGCTGGCCGAGGCGCGCCGCATCCTGATCTTCGATGCGGTGGATGTGGGCCTTGCGCCCGGTGAACTCGTTACGGTGCGCGGCGACGAGGTGCCCCGTTTCGTGGCCGGCAAAAAAGTTTCCCTCCACCAGACGTCCATGATGGAAGTGCTGGCCCTGGCCGAATTCATGGGCGATTGCCCGCCCGAGGCCATCACCCTGATTGGCTGCCAGCCGGTCGAGCTTGAAGATTATGGCGGCGGATTGACGGCGCCGGTGGCTGCGCGCGTGCCCGAGGCGCTCGCCCTTGGCGCTGCTGAATTGTCCGCCTGGGGACTGCCTGTTGCCGAGCGTGACGGGGACGGCGCGCTGCTGATGCCCGAGGCGGTGGGCTGGCATCCTTACGAGACGGGCCGCCCGGACGCCGAAATGGCCTGCCGGATCGGGGATGACCGGGTTCTGGCGCGGCTGAGCCCGCGCGAGCGCTGAAGGGGCGGGGCCATGTGTGTCGGGATCCCCATGCGGATTGTCGCAGCCGATGGGCTGAAGGCCGAGGGCCAGCGCCTGGACGGGGCGGACGGCGCGGCGGAGACCATCAGCCTCGCCCTGACCGGGCCCGTCGAGCCCGGCGCGTTTGTGCTCGTGCATATCGCCTCGGCCGTGCGTGTTCTGGAGCGCGAGGAAGCCCAGCAGATCGCCGATGCCCTCACGGCGGTGGCCGCAGCGGCTAGGGGCCAGCCCTTCGATCATCTCCTGGCGGATTTGATTGATCGGGAGCCGCAATTGCCGCCGGGTTTGCGCCCGGAAGATCAGGGCTGAGGCTCAGCGCTCCGTACACGCCCCGCCGGGAATTGGTCCCGGCGGTCTGTCGCTTTGTGCCTGTTTCAGCAGCCTTTTGACGAAGAGTGCTGTATCCGCGAGCGGTGTGCGTTCGGCTTGGGCCTTGTATGAAAAAAAATCCGTTTGCGGTTGGAAAAGGGCGTGCGGACCAAGACCAAGTATGTATATACTGAAGGGGGAGGATTTGAGCCATGAGCCAAGCGATCATCAACTCTCTCGTCACGGATGAAGGCGCGGTCACGGTCGGCGCGGACTCCATTTCCGACTACCTGGCCGGCGACACCCAGAAGGTAACGGCGTTGTTTTTCACGGGCGATCCGGAGAAAAAGCCGGAGACGGCGGATGTGGCCGTGGCGGTGCGCGAGCTTTTACGCAAGAACGCGGCCGATTTGCGGCTCGGCGTTGTGGCGCAGGCGGATGAAGCCGCCTTGATGGGCGAGCACAAGGTGACGACCCTGCCCAGCATCGCTTTTTTCAAGGGCGCGGAGCACATCGAAACCATCGCCCGCATTCAAAATTGGTCCGTTTACGAAGAGCGGCTGTCGGCGATCCTGGCCGCTCACCGCTGATTGTCCGGTGCCGAGGCGCCCGTGACCATGCCGGGGGCGCCCGGGAAAGTAAG
>CAYYTT010000011.1:30375-48026 GCA_964474635.1 uncultured Alphaproteobacteria bacterium
CGAGCGGCTTGGGTATCGACCGGCATAGACAGCGACCGGCATAGACAGTGTCCTGATACAGGGAGGCCCACCATGCGAAAGAATCCGCTTCAATGGGACGACGAGGCGCCCCAGGGGGTGCTCTCGCCCTTTGAGGGCAGTGACGATGTGGGCGGCGGCGATGGTCTGTCGCTGCTGGGGTATACGGAGCTTGGCGGCTTGCTTGGCCGGCGGGACGTGCGCCCCGACGCCCAGGCGACACCGGCCGTGCACGCCATGCTCTGCGCCATTGCGCAAGGTTTGAAGGCGGCTGCGGGGCAGGGGAAGGCCTGGCGCCGCCGGGTCGATCATCTGAGCCCGACGGATCGGGCGGTGCTTTACGACGCGCTTGGCGAGGGGGAAGTTTCCATGGCCCTGTCCGGCGGCGCGGCGGGCGAAGGGACCGTGCAGATCCAGGAAACCGTGCTCCAGGGCGTCTGGATCGGACGGGCCGAGGATGACCGGGGCACGATCCAAACCGAGTGGGTGGAAGTTGCCGATGCGCCCCGGGCCCTGCGCGAGGCCGCCCTAACCCGGCCCCGGTCGGGTTTGGCCGTCGAGGCCCTGGCCCCGCCCGCCGGCGCCATGAATGTGATGAGCGTGCTTGCCGAAATTCGCGACCGGGCCGCCGCGTGGCGTCCAGGCGAGGCCAATCACGTCATCAATTTCACCCTGTTTCCCATGAGCCCCGCCGATACGGCGTTTCTCGCCAAGGTACTTGGTGAAGTCGGTGTGCGGATTTCCTCGGGCGGATACGGCACGGCGCGGGTGATCATGACAGCGCTGAAGAATGCCTGGGCCGTGCAATATCTCAATGGCATCGGAACGGTCATTCTCGACACCATCGAAATCGGCGACATCCCGGACTCGGTGCTGGCCGGTCGGGAGGATTTCGAGGACAGCGCCGAGCGTCTTGAAGAAATCGGAGAGGTGTACGGATCATGAGCCGCGCCTTTGAAGGATCCGCCGCCGGACAGCTTCCAGCCGAGACCGTGCTTGAATGCGGTGTGTGCTGGTGGGTCTACGATCCGGCCGAGGGCGACCCTGTGGGCTATGCCGAGCCGGGCACCCCCTTTTCGGCCCTTCCGCCGGAGTGGCGGTGCCCGTCCTGTGACGCGGACAAGGGTAAGTTCATGGTGCTCGGCGATGCGGTGACGAGCGCGCCGGCCGCGCTTGCGCCCGTGCCGGCGGAAGACCGCACCCAGGAAGGGCGCGTGGCCGCGCTTGTCTCGGCCTACCGTGTGGCGGAAGACGCCATGGTCGGCTTACCGGTTCACAACGGGGCGCTTGCGGTGGAGGCCCTCGGTTTTCGTCCCCATGGCGAGGGGTTCGCGGGCATAATCGTCACGCCCTGGTGCATGAACATCGTGGTGCTGCCGGCCGATCCCGCCGCCCTGCCGGCAGTGGCCGTCGGCGCCAGCCGCCAGCATGTTTTTCCGTCCGGCAGCTACAGCTTCATCATGGGGCGGATGGACGGTGTGGGTACGGTCGAGACCTGTTCGCTGTTCTCGCCGATGGACGAGTTCGCCAGCCAGGACGGCGCGCGGGCGGCCGCCGAGGCGGCCGTTCAGGAACTCTTTGAGGCGCCACCGGAACCTGAAAAGCCGGCCCCGAGGGAGGTCAGCCGTCGCTTTATCCTCACCCGGAACGGAGCCGACGCATGACCGCGTCCGCCGTTGCAGCCCCGACTCCCGCGCCTGAGGCTGGCGCGCCCCCCATGACGCGTACCTATGTTCTCACAGTCGCTCCGGGGGCGGAGGGGCCGCGCGTACAGGTCATGCGACGGGGGCCGGAGGCGCTCACGGCCGTTGGCCTGGGACGCTCTGCCGGAGATGTGGTGCGCCTTTCGGGGCTTTTGTTTTCCTTGTGTCCGCGCGCCCAGACGGCGGCGGTGCTGCGCGCCATCGAACAGGCGGGCGCCGTGACCGTGCCCGAGGGCCAGGTGGCGGCGCGCGAAGCGGCGGTGCTTGCCGAGGCGGTGGCGGCCGGCGTCTGGCGCATGGGCGTCACCTGGCCGGCCCTGGTTGGGGAGGCGCGCGACACCGCTTCGGTGAAAATGGCCCGGCGGGGCTCCGATGCCCTGGCCGGCGCCCTGTTCACCGGATCCTGGTCGGCAATCGGCGGGGCGGCCATGGCGCGCAGCGGGCAGGCGGCGGCCCTGGAGGCTTTCGACGTTCTGCACACGGCTCTTCGGACCGTGGAAGGGCGTGTGCAGACGGTGATCGACCGGGCTTCGGCCATTCGGCTCGGCCGCTGCGCGTGCAATTGCGCTGTACTGAAGGATGAAATCTATACGGATGGTGTCGCGCCGGACAGCCAGAACCGGGAGGAGACACCCCGCGCCCTTCTGGCGCCGCGGGAAGTCACCGACAGTCTGGCGCCCTGGTTCGATGCCCAAATCTCCCACAGTTTTGCGCTCATGGCGGCGCTGCGACGGGCCCTGCGCCGCGCTGTCCCTGACGCGCCGCTGGATGTGTGCGGGCGGACCCTGTCGGGCGATGGCCTCGGTGTTGCCATGACGGCGCGGGGCCGTGTGCGCCACGCCATCTCCTTGCGCGATGGCACTGTCACAACCTGGCGCGCGGCGTCCCCCACGGATTGGAATTTTGCGTCCGGCGGGCCGGTCATCCGTACGGCCGGGCGTCTGTGTGCGGAAGGGGGCGGTGCGCTCGACGCGGATGGCCTTGCGCACGCGGCACAATGGGTCGTGGCGGCCTTTGATCCGTGCAGCCCGTGTCAGGTGATCCCGGACGCGCAGAGCGCGGTGCCGGACACCGGGGAGCAGGCCTATGCATGAGATGTCCCTGGCCCAAGGCGTCATCGAGGCCGTGGAGGCGCAGGCGGGCCCTGGTGCGTTCTCGCGCGTGGAGCGGATCGTGCTTGAGGTCGGCGCCCTGAGCTGCGTCGATCCCCACGCGCTGGAGTTTTGTTTCGGGGCCGTCTCAAAGGACACCCTGGCCGAGGGGGCGGCGCTGGAGATCCGGACACCGCCGGGAACCGCCCATTGTTTCGGCTGCGAGGCCGATGTCACCATTGCGCGCCGGGGCGAGGGGTGCCCCGTCTGCGGCTCCTACCAACTCGTCGTGACGGGTGGTGAGGATCTTAAAGTCAAGGAAATGGAGGTCGTCTGACATGTGTACCGTTTGCGGATGTTCGGACGGGAACAAACGGATAGAGACGGGCGGCCACACGCACGGCCATGCCCATGGCCACGGGCATCGTCACGACCATGACCACAGGCATGACCACGACCATGATCACCACCACGGCCATGATCACGGGCATCACCACCACCACCACCACCACGACCATGATCATGGGCCGGACGGTGCGCTTGATTTTGGCAAGGGTCCCGCCGGCGTCCACGTGGCCGGGCACAGCCAGGCGCGGCTGATTGAAATTGAACAGAATATTCTGTCCAAGAATGATGCCATCGCCGCGCGCAATCGCCAGCGCCTGGCCCAGGCGAACATCACGGCCATTAACTTGATGTCGAGCCCCGGCTCGGGCAAGACCGAGCTGCTGGTGGCCACCCTCAAGGCGCTCAAAGACACGTTGCCCGTTGCCGTTATCGAGGGCGACCAGCAGACCTCGAACGATGCGGCCCGCATCCGTGCCACTGGCGTGCCGGCAATCCAGGTCAATACGGGCAAGGGCTGTCATCTGGATGCGGACATGGTGGCCTCCGCGCTCGATCACCTGGATCTGCCCCGGGGCGGACTGCTCTTTATCGAGAATGTGGGCAACCTGGTCTGCCCGGCGGGCTTTGATCTTGGCGAGGCACGCCGCGTGGTTCTCGCCTCGGTGACGGAAGGCGAGGACAAGCCCCTCAAATATCCCGAAATGTTCGCCACCGCCGATGTGATGGTCGTCTCCAAGGTCGACCTGCTGCCCCACCTGGCCTTCAATGTGGAGGCCCTGGTGGCAAACGCGCGCAAAGTCCGCCCCCGTCTCGATGTCCTGAAAACCTCCGCGACGGCGGCACCGGGCCTCACGCCCTGGTTCCTGTGGCTGGAAGGTCTCCTGGCCCAGCAGCGCGCCGCCGCGCGGGCGGCAGAGTGACAGGCCATGTCGGCGCCCCGCCCTCAACCGCACACGTCTCACCGGCACGGGCCTCAACCACGCGAGCCCCAATCGCCCCCGCCGTGTGCCCCGGCACGCGTGCGGGTGCGCGTGGCCGGAGCGGTTCAGGGCGTCGGCTTCCGCCCCTTCGTGTGGACCCTGGCGCGCGAGCTTGATTTGAGTGGCTGGGTCCTGAACGATGGCGCGGGCGTTCTTCTGGAGGCGGAAGGGGGGCGGACGGACCACTTCCTTGAACGCCTCAAGCGGGACGCCCCGCCGCTGGCGCGCATTGATCGGATTGAGTCTGACCGCCTGCCGGTCCAGGGTAATCCGGATGCGGTCTTTGAGATCCGGCCAACGCCGCAGGGCGAGACCGCGCGCACCATGGTGACGCCGGACATGGCGACCTGCCCCGCCTGTCTTGAGGACATCGTGCGCGAGGGTGATCGGCGGGCCGGCTACGCCTTCACCAACTGCACCCATTGCGGCCCGCGCTACACCATCACCCGCGCGCTGCCCTATGACCGGGCGCAGACGTCCATGGCGCCCTTTGCGCTGTGCCCCGACTGCGCGCGCGAATATGCCGATCCGGCGGACCGCCGCTTCCATGCCCAGCCCAATGCCTGTCCAGCCTGCGGTCCACGCTACAGCGAGGGCGTGGCCGCGATCCTGGATCGGATCCGCCGGGGCGAAATCCTGGCCCTGAAGGGAATCGGCGGCTTTCACCTCGTGGTGGATGCGCGCAACGGCGACGCGGTGGAACGCTTGCGGGCCCGGAAGGATCGGGACGGCAAGCCCTTCGCCGTCATGGTCGCTGACCTTGCCGCCGCACGCCGGCTCGCCATGATCGATCCTGAGGCGGAACTGGCCCTCACCGGCCCGGCCCGGCCCGTGGTGATCGTGCCGTCGCGCTCCGGGCAGGACCTTGCGCCCGGCGTGGGGCAGGGGTTGGCGACGCTGGGGCTCATGCTTGCCTATGCGCCGATCCACACACTGCTGTTTCATGAGGCGTCCCTGGGGGGAGAGGACCTTGCCCTGGTGATGACCAGCGCCAATCCGTCAGGAGATCCTCTTGTCACGGATAATGACGACGCGCACCGGCGGCTCGCCGCCATCGCCGATCATGTCGTGACCCATGACCGGGACATCCTGGTGCGCTGCGACGACAGCGTGGTGCGGGTCATCGCCGGCGCGCCGCGTGTGATGCGCCGGGCCCGAGGCTTCGTGCCCGAGCCGATCCACCTGCCCCAGGAGGGACCGTGCGTGCTTGCCATGGGCGGCCACCTGAAGACCACCATTTGCGTAACGCGCGGCGATGAGGCCTTCCTGTCCCAGCATATCGGAGACCTGGACGGTCCGGAAACGCTCGCCTTTCACCGTGAAACGGTGTGCCATTTGCTCTCGATCCTCGATGTGACACCGGAGCGGGTGGCCTGCGATCTCCATCCGGATTTTCTGTCCACCCACGAGGCCGAAGCCTTCGGCGTGCCCGTGGTCCGTGTACAGCATCACCAGGCCCATCTTGCGGGCCTTGCCGCGGAACACGGCATTGCCGAGCCCATGCTGGGTCTTGCCCTTGACGGGTTTGGTCTGGGAGCGGACGGACGTGCGAGCTGGGGCGGCGAGCGCATGATTGTCGGCGGTGCAAGCGTGCGGCATATGGGCAGTTTTGCACCCCTGGCGCAGCCGGGCGGCGACCGGGCGGCACGCGAACCCTGGCGCATGGGGGCAGCGGCGCTCCACGCCCTGGGCCGCGGGGCTGAGATCCCGCGGCGTTTCGCGGCCTTCCAGGGCGCCGACCTGCTCGCCGCCATGGTGGCGCGCGGTGTCAACGCGCCCGCCACCTCATCCGCAGGCCGATTGTTCGATGCCGCCTGCGGATTGCTGGGCGTCAAGCCCGTGGCGACCTTTGAGGGCGAGGCGCCGATGGCGCTCGAAGCCCTCGCGGGTGGGCGCACGGCCGTGCTGGCCGATGGCTGGAGCATTGATGGGACGGGAACCCTGGCCTTTGCCGGGCTGCTGGAGGCCTTAGCCGACAGCGGCGCGCACGAGGGGGCTGCCCTCTTCCACGGCACATTGGCGGCCGCCTTGTGCGACTGGGTCGTGACGGCCTTCGCCCCCGGCGCGCCGGCACATGGTTTGGCCCGGCGGGTCGGCCTTTCGGGGGGCTGTGTGCAGAACAAATTGCTTGTTGAAACCCTGATAGCCCACCTTGGCGCCCATGGGGTCGAGGCGGTGCTGCCGCTGAAGGCGCCGGCCAATGACGGGGGCCTGAGCCTCGGGCAGGCCTGGGTTGCGGCTTGTACGGATTTATGAAGGAGGGCCTTGCCCATGTGTCTCGCTCTGCCCGGTCAAGTCGTCGCCATTGAGGGTGAAACGGCCACGGTTGATGTGGACGGTGTCCAGGTGCCCGTGTCGCTCGCGTTCCTGGACGGGGTCGATGCCGGAGACTTCGTGGTGGTCCATGTGGGCTATGCCCTGTCCAAAATCGATCCCGATCTGGCTGCGGAACAAATCGCGCTCATGAAGGCCGGCGGCGCGCCCGCGCTCGGCTGAGGCACTCAGACAGGAACACGCGCGTCGGTCATGATTGGCGATGCGCGAGGGAGGACCGAAGCCCATGAAATATGTCGATGAATTTCGCGATCCGGCGGCCGCCAAGGCCCTTGCCGCGCAGATCCATGCCGAGGTTCAGCCCGGCCGCACCTATCAGCTGATGGAGTTTTGCGGCGGGCACACCCACGCCCTGTGCCGTTTCGGGCTCGAAGATCTCCTTCCCGGCAGTATCCGGATGATCCACGGGCCCGGTTGCCCCGTTTGTGTGCTCCCCGTGGGCCGGCTCGATATGGCCATCGACCTTGTGCAGGACCATCCCGAGGTGATCCTCGCCACCTATGGCGATTTGATGCGCGTGCCCGCCACCGACGGGGCCACATTGCTGAGCGCCAAATCCCGTGGCGGGGACGTGCGCATGGTCTATTCGAGCGTGCAGGCCGTGGATCTGGCGGAAGCGAATCCGGACCGGCAGGTGGTCTTTTTCGCCATCGGATTTGAGACAACAACCCCTCCGACGGCTGCGGCCGTGAAGCTGGCAAAGGATCGTGGACTGAGCAATTTCTCCGTATTCTGCAACCACGTTCTGACCCCGGCGGCGATCGATGCCATCATGACGACAGGCGGCGGGGCGACGGGCGTGCGCCTCGACGGGTTCGTCGGTCCTGGCCATGTCTCCACGATCACCGGCGCCCAGGCCTATGAGGGCGCGGCGACGAAATGGGGCAAGCCCATCGTCATTTCCGGGTTCGAGCCCAATGACCTGATGCAGGCGATCCTGCTTCTCGTGCGCCAGGTCAACGCCGGAGTGGCGAAAATTGAAAACGCCTTTGCCCGGGCCGTGCGCGAGGGCGGCAACACCAAGGCTCAGGCCCTGTGCGCCGAAGTGTTCTGTGTCCGCGACAGTTTCGAATGGCGCGGGCTCGGCGCCATCCCGGACAGCGCCCTGCGCCTCAGCGATGCCTATGTGGATTTCGATGCCGAGGCCCGCTTCGGCCTCGCCTATGCATCGCGTCCGGATCATAAAGCCTGCGCCTGCGCGCAGATCCTGCGGGGCGAAAAGGCACCGCGCGACTGCCAGGTGTTCGGTACGGGCTGCACGCCGGAACATCCCCTGGGCTCGTGCATGGTCTCGCCGGAAGGCGCCTGCGCGGCCTACTACCTCTACGGACGGTTCCGGGATGCGCCGGGGGCGCGGCGCGCAAAAGACCAGGCGGAGGCGGCGGTATGAACATGGAAACGCCCAAACCCCGCGCCGCCGCGCCGGATCTGCGAGAGCGCCTGTTCCCCCGCAAGCTTGACCTGAAGCGCGGCACCGTCGAATTGACCCATGGGGCGGGCGGCAAGGCCTCGGCCCAACTGTTCGAGGAACTGTTCAAGCCGGCCTTCAGCAATCCTTTGCTCGATAAGGGGGACGACCAGGCCCGCTTTGCCGGGGCGGCGCGCATGGTCGCGGCGACCGACGGCCATGTGGTCAAGCCGCTGTTCTTTCCGGGCGGTGATATTGGCTGCCTGGCGGTCCACGGCACCGTGAATGATGTGGCCATGGCCGGCGCCGTGCCGACCCATCTGACGGCGAGTTTCATTCTTGAAGAAGGTTTTCCCCTGGCTGATCTCCTGCGCATCGTTGAGAGCATGGCGCGTGCGGCGGCACAGGTGGGCATTCCCGTCATTGCCGGTGACACGAAAGTGGTGGAGCGGGGCAAGGGGGACGGCGTCTTCATCAGCACCACCGGGCTTGGCCACATTCCCGATGGCGTGCCCGAACCTCCGGCGGCGGACAGGGCCCGGCCCGGCGATGCCATTTTGGTCTCGGGCACCATGGGCGATCATGGGGTGACGGTCCTGGCCGCGCGTGAGGCCTTGCCCTTGATGGCACCGATTGAAAGCGATACAGCCGCGCTCCACGGTCTCGTTGCGGCGCTTTTCGCCTCTGGGGATCTGGCCGCAGGGGACATCCGTGTGCTGCGTGATCCCACGCGCGGCGGCCTGGCCACGGCCATCAATGAGCTGTGCCGGACGAGCGGCACCGGCGCGCTGCTGCACGAGGCGCAGATCCCCGTGCGCCGGACGGTTGAAGCGGCCTGTGAAATTCTGGGCGTGGATCCGCTTTATCTGGCCAATGAGGGCAAGCTGATCTGCGTGGTGGACGCCGACAAGGCCGATGCCGCCCTCAGAACCCTGAAGGCCCATCCCCTGGGCAAGGACGCCGCCATCATCGGCCATATGACGGAAGATCCCCACGGCTTTGTGCAGATGGAAACGCCCCTTGGCGGCCGGCGCATGGTGGACTGGCTGGTGGGCGATCCGCTGCCTCGGATCTGCTGAACCCCGTACAACCGGTTCCTGAGGACGACTGGCCTCAAAAGTTGTCGATCCTGGGGGGCGGCCCTTGCCAAGGGGGCCCGGAGCCCGCAGCATCCCGCGCAAGGGGGCCTCGCCACAGTGGCTTGTGCCGTTTGCGACCATTTGCCGGGGAACCACGGCCATGATCTGCGACCTCGCCGCCGCGCCGGTGACGGATACCCATGCCGAGGCGGACATTGCCATTGTCGGCGCGGGGCCTGCCGGCCTCCTCATGGCGCAGCGCCTTGCCAAGGCGGGCCTGCGGGTTGTCGTGCTCGAAGCCGGTTCGCAAAAACCGGTGCCGGGCGAGGCGTCCTGCGAATCGGACCCGTCCGGCTCTGGCGTGTCCGGGATAGGGCTCGGCGGCGCCTCGACGCTCTGGCGGGAGGGCCTTTTGCCGTTCATGCCCAGCGACATGCCCAATGACATGGCCGGGCACACGGCCGGCTGGGACGCGGCCTGGCCCGTCGATCTGTCCGACGTCGCGCCCTATTTGCCCGATGTGGAGCGCCTGCTCGGCCTGCCCTCCGGGGGGTATGATCATCCGGGCCTCATGGTCATGGACAAGGACGCGGGGCGGGCGGGTTTTCTGCCACGGCTCGCCAAGCTTCCCCGACGCGCTGAGCATTTCTTCGCACGGGCTCTGCAGACTGATCTTCAGCAAGCGCGCCTGCAGCTTTGGGTCCATGCGACCGTCACGGATTTGACCATCGGTGATGGCGGGCGGGCTCAAGGTCTCGTGGCGCGCCACGAAAGCGGCAAGTCACTCACCGTGGCGGCCAAGTCGGTGGTGCTGGCCGCGGGCGCCGTGGAGACGACGCGGCTCATGCTCCTCGCGGACCGGTCCGTGAACGCGGCTCTCCGCGGGCCGTGCGATGATGTGACGGGGCATTACCTCCACGACCGGCTGTCGGCAGCGGCGGCGCTTGTGACGATCCTCGATCGCCCCGCCTTTGCGCGCCTTGCCGGCACGCGGGTGGCGCGGGGCGGGTATCGAACCCTGCGTTTTGAGCCCGAGGCCATCATGCGCCGTGAGGAACAGTTGCCCTCCGGATCGATTTGTCTGCGTGCCGATGAGGCAGGCCCGCGCCATGTTCGGCAAAACGCCCTGTCCCAGGTTTTACAGCGTGGGCGGAGGATGTGGTCTGTCCTGAACGCGGCGGCGCCGTGGTCGGTGCGGGAGGGGCGCCTGCCCGTGCCGGACGATGCGTCCTATCAGCTCCACCTCACGGTGGAACAAGAGCCCCGACGCGAGAACCGTCTTGTTCTCGATGACACCCGCCGCGACAGCTTCGGCCGGCCATTGACCCGAGTGGAGCGGACCCTGGGCGAGGGGGATTACGAGGCCTTTGCACGTCTTTACGCACGCTTCATGGACACCTGGTCGCGCAGCGTCTGGCGCGTGGTTGCCGACTTCGAGCCCTATGGCCCAAACGCCTGGCGCGATGCCCTGGCCGGCGCGACCGGTGCCCGCCATCCCGGCGGCTCCTTGCGCATGGGCCGCGATCCGGGGCACAGTGTGGTGGACGCGGATTTGCGGCATCACCAGGTTGCCAATCTGCGGATCGTCAGCACGGCGGCCTTTCCCACGGCCGGTGGCGCCGACCCGGCGTTGACTTTGATGCTCTTTGCCCTGCGGGCTGCTGACGATTTGATCCGGGATCTGCGGACCGGTTGAGCCATGACCGGGCAGCCCGCGTCCCATTGACCGATCTTCTGTCTTTCCCGACTTCGTTGCCCTTTTGCGTTGCTCTCTTCGCGATCCTGGAGGCGTTCGATGACCTATGCGCGCTTCGTGGTGAGCCATGCCCGGTTGCTGGGCTTCGGCTTCGCCATGACGTTCTTTGCCACTTTCGGCCAAACCTACTTCATCGCCCAGTTCAGCGTTGAACTGCGTGACCTCTACGGGCTCAGTCACACAGGCTTTGGCACGGTCTATGCGTTGGCGACCCTGACCAGCGCCGCCATCCTGGTGCCGGTCGGGGCGATGATCGACCGGATTGATTTGCGCCTGTTCAGTGTGACAATCATCCTAGGGCTGACGGGTGCGGCCCTGATGATGGCCTTTGCCCCGCCTGTCTCTGTTCTGGTCCTTTATGTCAGTATCCTGCTCTTGCGCCTGTGCGGTCAGGGGCTCATGGTCCATGCCGCCATCACGACCATGGCCAGGTCCTTTGAGCGTCTGCGGGGGCGGGCGATCTCCATTGCCACCATCGGGCATCCGGCGGCCGAGGCGGTGATGCCGCTCGCGACTGTGTTTGTGGTGGCAACGCTGGGGTGGCGCAATGGTTGGGCGCTCGTTGCGGGCCTGTTGGGTCTTGTCGTTGTGCCCCTGGTCCTTGCCCTTCTGGTCGGCCGGCCGGCGGGGGAGGATCCGTCTGAGGCGGGTCCCGCGCCGGGCGCGCCGGGGCTGCGCGGTGCTGAACGCTCCTGGACGCGCAAGGAAATGCTGGGCGATTGGCGCTTTCACATCCTGGCGCCGACACTGCTCGCGCCTGGGTTCATCAACACGGCCGTGTTCTTTGCCCAGACCGATATCCTGGCGCAAAAGGGCTGGGACCGTCTGGTCTTTGCGAGCGGGTTTTCGGTGTATGCGGGCGCAACCGTGGCACTTGCCTTTTTGAGCGGATTTCTTGTCGACCGGTTCAGCGCGGTGCGCCTTTATCCGGCGGCCCACGCGCTCCTTGCCGCGGCCATGGTGGTGCTCGGTCTTGGGACCGAGCCCTGGCACCTGATTGTTACCTTGGCGCTGTCGGGCGCAAGCCAGGGCATCTTGTCCGCCTGCATGGGCGCGCTCTGGGCGGAGCTTTATGGGACGGCGCATCTGGGGGCCATCCGGGCGCTGACCACGTCGATGATGGTGCTGTCCACCGCGCTCGCGCCCGCCTTCATGGGCTTGGCCCTCGACGGTGGTTTGGGCATTGGCGGCATCAGCCTTGCTTTTGCCGGCTATGCGGCCCTTTCGGCCGGTCTTGCGCCCATGATCTGGACCAGGGCGCCGGCATAGCGCCCGGCTCGCCCGGTGGGGGGGGACGGGGCTTGTTTTCAAGCATTTCTGCCCATTTTGACAGTGTTCGCCCCTTGTTCCAGGCGAGGGGTCTTGGTACTGTCCCAATTGGACACACGGGTTAAGGGGGACGACGATGCCGCGTATTTCCAATCGGATGTTTGCCGCCCTGGCGCTGAGCACCGCCTTGATCTGGGGCCTTGCCCCGGGTGTTGCCCCGAGTGCTGCCCAAGAACCCGCCGCGCCGGACCAGCCCGCGCCTCAGCCGGCTGCGCCAGATACACCCCCTGATAAACCCGTCGCTGCGGACACGCCCGCTGCTCCGGATGAGGCGCCAGCGCAGCCGCAAGCGCCGGAGCCTTCCCAAGCGCAACCCACCCCGGCAACACCTGCTCCGGCAACACCTGCTAAAGAGGCGCCGGCTGACCCGGAGCCCATGACGCCGGACCCGCAAGAGACCGCGCCCGCAACGCCGCCGGCACCGGCCGCGCCCGCTCCCGGCGAGGAGCCCGCCGTCGCTCCGGTGGCGCCGGCCCTCGAACCGTCCACCCCGTCGCCCGAGCCGCCCCGGCCTGCGGAGGCCGTCCAGCCTGAGGAGGCCGCCCAGTCTGAGGAGGCATCTCAGTCTGAGGAAGCACCCCAGTCCGAGGAGACACCGGGGTCGGAGGATGGTCCGGCCCCGGCTGCAAACCCTGAGGCTGCGCCCGCCCTGCCGGCTGAGGCCCCGCAGCAACCCGTTCCGGCGGCGGCGGCGCCGTCGGCCCCTGCAGCGCAAGGGGCTCGCGCCGCGCAAACCGGCGATGCCGTCGACGGCGACCGGACGGCGAGCGTCGGTCTTGTTCAGCAGGATGTGGCGACGGACCGCGCGCTTTATGATGATGGGGTGATCCGCACACCCGATACGCTGCGGATCGATCCGATCGTCTGTCCCTTCACCGGACCGGGCGGGATCGACTATAAGCCGGGCGAAATTTCCTGCGGTCTGCTTGAGGTTCCGGAGTACCGGGAGCGCCCCAACTCCCGCATGATCGAGCTGCACTATGTCAAGATTGCCGCCCGGCCGGCCGATCAGCATGGGGACACGGACGATGTCAGCGAGGACCGGGACGATCCGATCATTTATCTGACCGGCGGGCCCGGCGTGAAGGTCGAGAACTATGTGCGCCGGCTGAAGGATCACAAGGTCGTCGACCACCGCGACCTTTACATTCTCGAACAGCGCGGGATTGGTTATTCGGGCGATTTCTGCCCCTTCTTTGTGGCGCGTAATCCGGGCTCGACCAATGCGGGCACCATGGAGGACGTGGTCGAGGCCCTGGTCGGTCAGACGGCGGATTGTTTTGCTCGGGCTGACCAGGCCGGTGTTGACCTTGCCGGTTACTCCACCATCGAAAATGCGCGCGATGTGAAGGCCCTGCGCGAGGCTCTCGGCTTTGAGACCTGGAACCTTTGGGGCATTTCCTATGGTTCCGTGCTGGGGCAGGCCTACTTGCGGGCCGATCCGGACGGGGTCCGCGCGGCCGTCATCGATGCCATCGTGCCGCTTGCCCAGGACGAGACGTTCTTCAATACACCGCAATATTTCGACCGCGATCTGGGCTTGCTCGCGGACCTGTGTAATGAGGACGAGGGCTGCGCCGCCAATTTCCCTGAGATCCGCGCTCAGGTGGTGGGGGCACTGGCCTCCCTTGAGGCCGATCCCATCGTAGTCGAGGCCGTGGATACGGAAGCCTATCCGTCCGGGTCCTTCACGGTTTTGCCGCCGCTTGCCACCAATCTGCCCTTCGGCCTTCTCTACGAGCAGTCGAATTACCCTTACATCCCGGCCCTGATCGACGCGATGGCCCGGGTGATCGAGGCGCGCGACACGGAGCGTTTCAAGGCCATCACGGCCCAGGCGCAGTTTTCCGAGGCTTCAAGCTCCGGCATGAGCTTTGCCATCTACTGCCGGGACGGTTGGACCCTGGACTTTACCGCTGCCGCCGAACGGGCGCGCCGGGAGGTGCCGGATCTGGCCGCGGGCTTTGTTACCAATTACATGACGGATGATGTGGTGGCGCGCCTGTGTGGCCTGCCGACCCTGGCGCCGCGACCCGCCAGCGATTACACCGGACCGCAGATCGAGGTTCCGACGGTGATCGTTGAGGGACGGATGGATCCGATCACGCCGCCGGAATTGGCCGAGAAAATCTTTGGCGACTTTGCCACGTACAGCTATGTGGAATTTCCCTATGCGGGCCATGGTCCGACGCGCTCGGTGGACTGTGCGGGTGCGTTCCTGACGGACTTTTTTGACAATCCCGACCCGCAGTCGGTCGACCGGTCCTGCGCAGAAGGGATGGAAAAACCAACATTCTCCGGTCCGCTGTTCCTGACGGACGCACCGGCGCGGATTGCCACCATGGCCGGTGCGGACACGGCATCCCTGGTCGTGCCGGCCGTTTGGGGCGGCCTGTCGGCGGCCATTTTGGTCCTGGCGGCGCTCATTTACACGGTTGCGCCGGTGGCGCGCCTGATCAATCAGCCCGATCTGGGCCGGGAAGCCGTGCCCACGCGCATGGCGCGGCCGCTTGCCTGGCTGACGGCGGTTGCCGGCGCGGCGAGCGCGGTGGGACTGGCGGTCATGATCGGCCTGACCTTCGATGCCAATGAGGCGTTGCTCCTGTTCGGCATTTTGCCCCTGGGTGAGCACTTCCTCTGGCCCGGCCTTGCGGCTGGCGTTCTGGGTTTTGTGCTCCTGATCGTGACCTATTTCAGCCGGCGCCGGACGGCCCTGCCGATCGGCACGCTGCTCGGGTTGATCCTTACCGGGCTCGCGGCCATAGCGCTTGCTCTCTTTTATGTCTCGCTTGGCCTTCTGCCGACGGAACTCGTTGGGCTGCCCGATCGGATCATGGCAATGGTCCAGTCCTGATTGGGCCAGTTCTGGCTGGTCCAGTCCTGAGCGGGCGAGGTCCGGCCAGGTTTTTTGCTCCTCGCGCCGTTTTTGGCTCGTCGCGCCTTTTTTTGGCTCGTCGCGTCGCGTCCGGGGGGGGGACCGCCTCAACTTGGTAAGGACCGCGCCCTCGGCGAACACGGTGCCCTGGATGGGCACCGCGGCGCAGATCAGACCCCGCCTCAGCGTTCACGCCAGGGAAACAGCCTGTTTCCCTGGCGCTGTGTTTTCCGCGTCCGCCGATTTCCCACATCTGGATCGTTGGGCGGCCTTGGGCCGCCGGCGTTGTCCTTCAGGCCGTTGGGGACACTGACGCGCGGCCGCTTTCAGCGGTTGGATGCGGAGCCAGTCCGCGGCCTGAACTCAGGAGTGGAACCCATGAGCAAGATCCTCGTTCTTTATTATTCAATGTACGGACATATGGAGACCATGGCCCAAGCGGTGGCGGATGGCGCGCGCTCGGTGGCCGGGGCCGATGTCACCGTGAAGCGGGTGCCGGAGACGATGGCGCGGGATGTGGCCGAAAAGGCCGGCGCCAAGCTCGATCAGGCCGCGCCCATCGCCGCGCCGGCCGAATTGGCCGACTACGATGCCATCGTGTTCGGAACGCCGACCCGTTTTGGCAACATGGCCGGCCAAATGCGAACCTTCCTTGACCAGACGGGCGGGCTTTGGGCGCAAGGCAAACTCGTCGGCAAACTGGGATCGGTCTTCACATCAACGGGCACCGGCGGCGGGCAGGAGACGACGATCACGTCATTCCATTCCACCCTGCTGCATCACGGCATGGTGATCGCGGGTCTGCCCTATGCCTCGCCCGAATTGATGGACATCTCCGAGGTGCGCGGCGGCTCGCCTTACGGCGCGGCGACCCTGGCCGGAGCAGACGGCGCGCGTCAGCCCACTGCCAAGGAGTTGAAACTGGCGCAGGATCAAGGGGCCCATGTGGCCCGGCTGGCCGCGAAATTGGCCGCATGAACACCAGGGGGCGGCCGCGCCAAAGGGGACAAGGGCCCCCCGTGTGCCCAACGCGGCGCCCCCGCGGGCCCGACGGCGAAAACGCGCGGGGCGACAGCATCCCGTAACGTCCCGTTAAGGGGTGCGCGCCCAGCCTGACCAGGGCCGAAAGCTTGCGGGCGCCATTCTTTGCCCTGATCAGGCCCGATTTCCTTGAATCGGGCCTTGCGCTCTGAACCGCGAGGCCCTATTAAACACGCCACGCACGTGACAGCGCTTGCTTTCGCATAGCTTGACGTTGCAGGTGCACGTGGATATTCTGCGTGTCTTGCTCGGGTAGGGCAGTAGATTGGTGATTTGAGACGAGGTCTTTGACGCGCACAGCGCTTTGTGTGCTTCGGCTTTGTCGGGCCGATCTAGACGCCACCTGATACCGACCTGTCATCGAAACACGCGTGACCAGGGCTCCATAATTTTGGGGCTACTGGTCTTTTACGGTTTAGCCATGGGTGCCCATCCTCCTAGGTCGGCGCCTTTCATGGCCGGTGGATCTTTTGACCCGCGCTGCACCATGTCTTCTGGTGGTGCGCCGGGTACGGAAGGTTGGCCGGAAGAGGAAATGAATGCGGACCGTTGGCGCCCGGATCGTCAGCGAGCTGTCTAGGAAGAGGGCGAGGATGCCAACGATCAATCAGCTCATCCGCAAGCCGAGGCGGGCTCCGGTCAAGCGGAACAAAGTGGTTCACCTTGAGGCCTGTCCGCAAAAGCGCGGTGTTTGCACGCGCGTCTACACCACGACCCCGAAGAAGCCGAACTCGGCCCTTCGGAAAGTGGCCAAGATCCGTCTGACGAACGGATATGAAGTGATCGGATATATTCCGGGTGAAGGCCATAACCTGCAGGAGCACTCCGTGGTGCTTATTCGGGGTGGCCGCGTGAAAGATTTGCCGGGCGTGCGCTACCACATCCTGCGCGGCAGCCTGGACACCCAGGGCGTTAAAAACCGGAAGCAGCGCCGCTCCAAATACGGGGCCAAGCGTCCGAAGTAAGATTGCTTGCGGGTTTTCCCCGCACGAGGCTGGCATGCCGGCCGAGCCGATCGAGTGGAGAGATGAATGTCGCGTAGGCATAGGGCAGAGAAACGGGAAGTGCTTCCCGATCCCAAGCATGGGGATCAAACGGTTACGAAGTTCATGAACTGCCTCATGTATCACGGGAAGAAATCGGTCACGGAGCGGATCGTCTACGGCGCTTTCGAAGAAGTGCAGCGCCGGACATCCCAGGATCCGATCCAGGTCTTCCACGAAGCGCTCGACAATGTTTCGCCGGCCGTTGAGGTGCGTTCGCGCCGGGTCGGCGGTGCGACCTATCAGGTGCCGGTGGAAGTGCGGCCGGAGCGGCGGAAGGCTTTGGCCATCCGTTGGCTGATCACGGCCGCGCGTAATCGGAATGAGCGGACCATGCGGGACCGCTTGTGCGGAGAACTTCTCGACGCGTCCCAAAATCGGGGCGCTGCCGTGAAGAAACGCGAGGACACCCACAAAATGGCGGATGCCAACCGGGCGTTCTCACACTACCGCTGGTAAGGGCAACGGGGAGAATTGCTCACACGGCGCCAAGAGGGCGGATTTTAGGATCATCACGAGGACAACTATTGGTGAACCTGGTCCGCATGAAACTCGATTTAGGCCCCGGGGCATGAGGTGCGAAGATGGGCAGACAAACGCCGCTCGAAGACTACCGCAATATTGGGATTATGGCGCATATCGACGC
>CAYYTT010000012.1:0-35063 GCA_964474635.1 uncultured Alphaproteobacteria bacterium
TCGATGTGGAAATTCTCGACCTGCACCACCGGCGTAAGGTCGATGCCCCCTCGGGAACCGCGCTGATGTTGGGTGAGGCCGCGGCGAAGGCGCGGCGCCAGGCCTTGCGCGATGTGGCCGTGCGTGGGCGCGACGGCATGACCGGCGCGCGCGAGGAGGGCGCCATCGGAATCGCTGCCTTGCGCGGCGGCAGCGTCATCGGCCAGCACGATGTGATCCTCGCCGGTCCTGGGGAACGGCTGACCCTGTCCCACATGGCCGAAGATCGCGGTCTGTTCGCGGAAGGCGCACTGCGTGCCGCGGCGTGGCTCGCGGGCCGCCCGGCAGCGCTTTACTCCGTCTCCGACATGTTGGAGGCGGAACTGGACGGGCGCTGACCAGCCGCGTGGCGGCGCAACGCCGTCTGGAGCGCCTGCGCCAAATCTTCCCGCTCCTCGGGCGACAGGAAAGAGCCAATCTCCATCCCCTTGCCGTGGGATGAGACGCGCAGCCGGCTGTGGTGATCCTCCGGATCGAGCAGATCGACGCGGACCCAGTACGGCTGGAAGGTCATCTCCTGGCGCCGTCCACCGGGCCAGACGCGGACCACTTCGAGCACATCGTCGGTCAGCCGGATTGTCTCACGCAGCCGTCCCTGTCGATAGCTCCACCGGAACGCCGCGTAAATCAGCAGGACATCGAGGCCATAAAACCCGGCAATAGGCCACGCCCCGATGAAGGAGAAGGCAAGGCCCGCCCCAAAACTCAGCGCCGCCACAAGCCCCATGACCACCCAGAAGCCCAGCGGGCTCAAGGATCGGTTGGGGTAGAGAACCGCGTTGAAATGAATGGTTTGCGCCGCGTCGTCATCGCCGCGAGGGTCTGTCTTGGTCAATTCGCCTGGCCCTTACCCCGTCCGTCCGCGCTCCCGCCTCACGGCATTTCTCCGGAGCCGGCGGCCAGGCCGCCGTCGAGCGCGATTGTCTCTCCAGTCATGTAAGAGACCTCGTCACTGGCAAGCAAAACGGCAAGGGCTGCCACCTCCGACGGATCGGCAAAGCGCTTAAGGGCCGCGCTGCCGGTGAACATGCGCACACGCTCTTCCCGGTCCGGACCATCCCCCAACATGGCCTCCCACATGGGGGTCAGGACCGCGCCGGGCGCGATGGCGTTGCACCGAATGGGTAAACCTTGGGACGCGCAATAGAGCGCGACCGACCGGGTGTGGTTGATCACCGCCGCCTTAGAGGCCGCGTAGGCCGCCGCGCCGGGCACGCCGACTTGCCCCGACCGGGACGCAACATTGACGATGGTGCCCGCCGAACCGGCTGTGCGCATGGCGCGGATCGCCGCGCGGCAACCCAGAAACACCCCATCCAGATTGACACCCATGACACGGCGCCACTCCTCAAGCTCCGCATTTTCGGGATCATGGGCGGCGCCCCGTTCCACCCCTGAAATGCCGGCATTGTTGACGAGCGTTGTGAGGGGAGCGCCGGCCGCCGCCATGTCCGCCATGACCCGGACCCAGGCCGCCTCGTCTGTCACATCAAGGGCGAGCGCCCGCATGGAGCCGGCCCCCGTGTCGCCATGCTGCACGGCGGGCGGCTCCAGGTCGCAGGCCCAGACGGCCGCCCCCTCACGCGCGAACGCCCGCGCGATTTCACCGCCGATGCCCCGGCCCGCGCCGGTCACAAGAGCCGTTTTTCCCGCAAGGCGCCCGGTCATTCCTCAGTCCTTTCCCGGGTCCGTCAGTTCCAGGTCATCGCGTGGCCGTCGAACGCCTCACCAAAATCGAGCACCATGACCCGGTTTTTGCGCCCCTCGACCTGGCTTATCGTTAAATGATCATAGCGCTGCCGTTCGGTGCGGGGACCATAAAGATCGTGGGAGAGGTCCTTGATCGCGACCCGTTCGATGGTCAGCGCCTTCTCAATCGGCCCCGCATAGTTCACCCACCGGCCGCGCCACCCATTGTCCATTCTGATCACGCCAACGCTCTTGGCTCTGGCCGTTACATCGCTGCCCACCACGATCAGCATGCGCTTGCCCGCCAGGTCTTTGAGGTCGGACGCGCCTGTCAATGGGAGCGTCATGTGGACCTGCACCTGGGTTTCGAGCTTCCGGGTGGTCCTGTCATTGAGGGTCGGCGGCCCGTCCATGCGCCGCCGGTGTCTGATGGTAAAATCGATCCAGTCGTAGCTCTGGGGCGCGCGGTCATACTCCCGCCAGACATCTTCCGCACCCGCCCAAACCAGGGTCGAGCCGGACGATTCCATGGCGGTCCACCCCATGTGGCAACCGTCCCAGTCCGTATCCAAAGGGCTACCCAGGACTTGGGAGCCATCATAGAGCGCGTGCGTCATGAGACAGTCGAACGTCGTGTCGCGCAGGCGCGTCTTGGGCACGAAGACGCGAACCGATGGTCCGTACAGAATGCTATGGGGTCCGTTCTCCATGCGATAGTCGAAGAGCTCCGGCGATGTGTAAGGGGTGCGGCCGGATCCCCAGTGCCGCCTGAACATGCCGCCCATGGGGCTGTCCCGAAGCTCCGTGACGACCTCTTGGGGCAGACTCACGGTCAGCTCCAGGACAAGCGGGGCGATCTTGCCCGCCAGCCGCAGCGCCCGCTCGGCCTGCTCGGCGACCGGACCGCGCAGCTCCAAGAGTTCTTCCTGCACATCGGCGAGGCGCGTGGCGGAGTCGGTCAGCTTGGCATTCAGGGCCTCGACCTGGCGCTGGAGGCGGTCACGCTCCTGCGTCACCCGATCAGAGGATCGGGAGGCGTTCATATCGCCAAGAAAGGCCGCGATGAGGGAAATAAGGCCAATCCCCAGAAGCCCGGCGATCGCGGTCCGGCCCGCGCGCGTCACCGCACCGGTCTTCTTGTCCCGAAAATCGTGCACGATGCCGTAGACGCCAAGCGCTGTCGTCAGCAGTGCGGCCAGGTAACTGAGCACATGGGCCAAAAATGCCATTGGGGTCGCCTCCCGCTCCCGCAGCGCGCCAATGCCGGCCGGATCGCCGACGACAGGTCGTCACCGGTCTCAAACTAGGCTATCTGCAAACCCTCGCGGCTGAAGAGGCTGTAAGCCTTGCCGATGCCTGCACAATGACACTGCCAAGGAGCCCTGGGCCCATGCCCGCAGCCCCCCGCCGCCGCATTCCCCTTGAAGCCATCGACGCCATGTTCGCCCGGTTCGAGGCCCGAGACCCCGAGCCCAAGGGAGAGCTTGAGCATGTGAACCCCTTCACCCTGCTCGTGGCCGTGGTGCTGTCGGCCCAGGCGACCGACAAGGGCGTGAACAAGGCCACGGCACCCCTCTTCGCGGTCGCCGACACGCCAGAAAAAATGTTGGCCCTCGGCGAGGAAAAGGTCCGTGATTACATCAAGACCATCGGGCTTTACCGCAACAAGGCCAAGAACGTCATTGCCCTGAGCGAGGCCCTGATCGCGGAGCATGGGAGCATCGTGCCCCAGGACCGCGATGCGCTGGAGGCCCTGCCCGGTGTGGGTCGAAAGACCGCCAATGTGGTGCTCAACATGGCCTTTGGTCAGCCCACCATGGCCGTCGACACCCATATCTTCCGCGTGTCCAATCGCACCGGGATGGCACCCGGCAAGGATCCACTGCAGGTGGAGGAAAAGCTTTTGAAGGTGGTACCGGCGCGCTACATGATGCATGCGCATCATTGGCTCATTTTGCATGGGCGCTATGTCTGCAAGGCCCGAAAGCCCGACTGCCCGTCCTGTCTGATCGCGGATCTATGCGGCTTCAAGGACAAGACGGCCACGGATGAAACCGAGCCCGCGACGCAAGAGGCCTGAAGCAGGCGCCGCCCTCAGCCGGCGCGGGCGGTGATCAGGCGCCCCCCATCGGGACCCGACTGGGACGTGGCCCGTACGGCCCCACCCGTCTGAAACCGGGTCGCAACGGCCCCGACACAGGCCTGCAAGCGTTCCTTGTCGGAGCCCGGAAGGGTCTCGATGGCTTCCATTTCCAGATGCCGCAGGCTCAAGGGCGCATCATCCTGGGTCAGAAAGATCAGATAGAGCCGGCAGGCCGGGGCCGTATAGGTCAAAAAGCGCGACGGCCCTTCCGCCCGGTCCACGTCCGCCTCACCCAAATAAACCGCCACCTGCTGGGGCGTCTGGCCGGCAAGCTCGTCGAGCAGGGGCACGGTGACCTGGATGGGCTCGGGCGACGTTTTGCCATCAAGACCGAAACGGTCCTTAAGGCTTGCGCAGGCCGTCAGCAAAAGACCCAACGAACCCAGCACCGCAAACCGCTTGGCCAAATCCGTCATTCCATCCCTCCCCAATGCATAAGGCCTGCCCCATCATGAGGCCGGTGCCGGCGCGCCCACGGGCAACGCCTGGCCGCGCCGCGCCACATCCTGAAACACATGAACCATGAGTGCGGCGCCGAACAAGGGGCCAATGAGATTCAGCACCGGGATCATCAAAAACGCTGCGATGAAGACACCGGCGAAAAACAGGCGCAGCGCGAAGCGCCGGCGTAAACCCACCGCGTCGGAGGCGGTGAAATGGCGGGCCGCAACCATCTCGAAATACTCGCGGCCCGAGAGATAACCGTTCAGGACCAGGAACAAAACGATATTGATACCCGGCAGCAGGATGTAAAACGGCAGAGCCAGCAGATTGAGCACCGTCAGAACAAGGGCAAAGCGCAGACCGACGGCAAGCGCCTCCGCAAGGCTTTGCTCCCGCCGTCCCCTGGTCGCCGGATAGTGGCGCGTCTCGACGATTTTTACGGCCTCTTCCACGAACAGGCTGAGCACAATGGCGCTGACCGGCAGATAGATCACCACGAACGCAATCAGCAGTACGAGACCGGCGACGACGTCGCCAAACAGCCCCACGGCCCCGTCGGCCATTCCTTCGATCCACGTGACCGCGCCCCAAAGACCGGCCGCATAAAGCCCGCCGAGGAGGAGCGCCGTCAGGGCAAAGGTCTTGAGCAACAGCCACAAGTAGCGCGGATGCAGCAATTGCCCCAGGGCTCGCAGAACATGCACAATCACGGGATGTTTTCCTTTCCGCTTGCCACGCGAACTAGCACACCGTCGCCCTTCGCGGTTCACAGGGGCCGGGCAAGTCCACTAGGGTGCGCCCAACCGGCGGCGCGGCCGTCTTGTCAAAAGAGGATATTATGACCGAACCCAAATTCCATGTGACCGGCATCGGCAACGCCATCGTCGACGTCATCGCCCAATCCGACGACGCCTTCCTGAAGGACCAGGGCATCGCAAAGGGCGGCATGACCCTGATCGACGCAGACCGGGCGACCGACCTCTATGCCGCCATGGGCCCCGGTCGGGAAGTCTCCGGCGGTTCGGCCGCCAACACCATCGTCGGCATCGCCTCCCTGGGCGGCAAGACCGCCTATATCGGAAAGGTCCAGGAGGACGAGTTGGGCAAGATCTTCGCCCACGACATCCGCGCCGCGGGCGTGGCCTATGACACCGCCCCCCTGCAGGAGGGCCCGCCGAGCGCCCGCTGCCTGATCCTGGTCACACCCGACGCCCAGCGCAGCATGAACACGTTCCTGGGTGCCTCAAGCCTGATCAGCCCGACCGATGTGGACGCCAGCGTCGTCGCGGCGTCCCAGGTCACGTATCTGGAGGGCTACCTCTTCGATCAGCCGCCGGCCAAGGAAGCCTTTTTCAAGGCCGCAAGCCTTGCCCACGCGAGTGATCGCCTTGTCGGCCTGACCTTGTCGGACAGCTTTTGCGTCGAACGTCACCGGGACGACTTCCGCCAACTCGTCGCCGAGGAAGTGGATATTCTGTTCGCCAACGAAGCCGAAATCATGTCGCTTTATCAGGTGGAGACCTTCGACGAGGCCCTGCAGGCGGTGCGCAAGGATTGCGGCGTAGCGGCCCTGACCCGTTCCGAACACGGCTCGGTCGTAACGCAAGGCGATGAGGTCCACGTTGTTGCGGCGGATCCGGTGGATAAGGTCGTCGACACCACCGGCGCCGGCGATCTTTATGCGGCTGGTTTCCTGTTTGGCTACACACACGGGAAAACGCTTGCCGAATGCGGACGTTTGGGCAGTCTCGCGGCCGGGGAGATTATCAGCCATTACGGTCCGCGTCCGGAGCGGTCCCTGAAGGATCTTGCGGCCGAAAAGGGCATCGCTCTCGCTTAAGGTCGGCCGTGCCCACGCGCTGCTGCCGCTCCGCGAGGGCGGCGCGTGAGCGCAAACCAGCGAGCAACGGCGCGCCGGATCGAGATTTATCGCCCGTTGCTTCAGATCCCGCTATCCGGATCTCCAAAGAGCGCGCCCAACTCGGGCACCTGGGCAAGCGCTTCCGCGCCGGCCGGCCATCCTTCAGCCGCCTGCCAGCCTTCGGCCTCCTGTGGAGAGCGTGACCCACTGTCGCCCACGGTCGTGGAAAAGCTCGCCGGGTCGCTGTCGATTGGGTCGTGAACGGCCCGGTCAACGGAGAAGTCGAACCTATCGCCGACGCCCGGGACCTCCACAAAGCGCGCCTGTGGATCCGCATCGAGCGCGGAGCGAATACCATCGGCGAGCGTCCCGAGCCCAAGATCGGACTTGGATCCTGACGCACCCAGGGCCGCTTTGGCCGCGGTTTCAGAGACGGCAATGACCTCTCCACTGTCCGGCGACGCGAAGATGTGCACGGTGGTGCCGTCATCGAGATCGGCCTCACCGCGAAAAATCAGATCATCAAGGTCCCGGGACGCAGAGTCATTCAGTGCGCTGCCATGATCTGGCGCCTGTTGCTCATGCACTTGGGACCCAGGCACTTGGGGCTCATGCGCTTCCGGGTCATCGCGTCCCTGGGCCAGACCAAGGGCGGTGTCGGGATGGCTCGCCTCGTGATCCGCTGACGCGCGCCCAGGGCCCGAAGCCTCGCTGAGATCATGCGTGGGATCGCGCTCCACCGGGCGCGCCGCCGCGATGCGGCCCGGGGGGCTGAAAAAGAAAGTGTCTTCGGCCTCGAAGACTGGGGGCCCGGTTTCGGCGGCGGGGTCTTGAGCATCGCGAGGGCGTTCCAGCGCCGCGTCGTCCATACGCGCTGGCGGCATGGCCGGCGCGAAGGGGCCGTCCATGGCGGGTGCACCGGGCTCAACGGCGTTGGCCTCCGGGCGATCCGCCCCGTCGCCGCCGTCCAAGGCGTCATCGCCCGCCTCGGCCGAGGCCAGAGCGGCGCCAAGCTCCGCGTCCCCGACGGAGGCCCGACCCGCGTTCCCGTCGAGCTGCGCGGCGGCGACCTGGGCCGCCATATGGGTCACCGCATCGAGCAGCGTGTCTGTCTCAAGGGCTCCAAACGCGGAGCCAGCGCCGATTTGCGTGCCGGAATTTGCAAGATCAGTCGCGGCCGGGGCCGGCGGGTGTGTGCCCAGACGCTGTAAAAATTCAGTCGTGAGATCCCAGGCCAACAGGCCGAGGGCGAGAGAAAGCCCAAGCCCGGTGCGGTTTGACGGCTCAAAGGCCCGCGCCAGCACCTGCCGGGGGGCCGACCAGGGCCCAGGCCCCTGGGCCGCGGCCACAAGGCGCGCCAGGGTTTCGCGCAGGGTGTTGCCCTGGCTGAGCAGACCTTCGCCTGGAAAATCGACAATCACTTCGGTCCGTGTTCGGGCGAAATGGGCAACGACACAGCCCTCTTCCGGTTCAGCAAGGGCCGCCCAGGGGTCGCCTTCGTCGGTTTCGCCGAATTCCACATCGAGCGGCCCGTAGACGGACTGCACAAGCCACCGGGTTCGCAGAATTTCCGCTCGCTCCCGATCCGACCATCCGCGAAACATCCATCCCGTATGGACTTCCCGAATTATGGACATGGGCCCGCCCCTTTTTTCGTCGCGTGTCAGCCGCGACCGCCGCTCCGCGTCTTGCGCCGCACGGGGCGCACCGGATCAACCGATTTGCCCCTTTTTGAGGCCGTCACCATTGCGTGAAGCCCCGGTTCGATGTGCTCCAGCACTGTGAGGGCAAAGCTTTTGGCATCGAGCCCGAGAGCCTCAGCCCAGGGCGCATAAAGATCCTGGGGAATGCGCCCGATGCCGTTCTCCACCTGGGAAACAAAGGAGTAATACCGCAGGCCCAGACGCTCGGCGAGTTCGGCCTGGGTCAGTCCGGACGCCTCGCGCCCTTGCTTTAGCCAGGCGCCAAGTTCACGGCGCAGCTCCTTGGATCGGTCCGCCGACGGTTGAGCCTGTTCGATCCGTTCAGCCATATCGGCGACTCCTTTCCACTGCGCTCAAGCCATAATGTTATCGCCCCATCCATCCAAGGCAATCCTGCATCGTGCTTTTTGCATGTAACCCGTGCCGGCACGACCGCATTCTGCCCCGAATGTGAATAACGCATAAGCATTCCTTGCGTAGCAAAGCGTGCTTCACATTTTCTGTGATGTCTCTAAGTAGATGAAAGGCGGGTGCGGCATTGGACCTCTCGTTTCCGGTCGGAGCAACATCGTTGCGCGATGGAACCGGCGGGTTCACTGCGTGTTGAGAATTCCGGTAACCTGCCAATTGGGAGTATAACGATGATGAAACGTGGCATCCTTACCGTGGCCGGCTTCCTTGCCGCCCTCGCGCCGCTCCAGACCGCTCAGGCCTTCGACGACAATGAACTCTATGTCTCACTGAGTGGCGGTGTGAGCTTTCTTCAAGACTCGGAAAATTCGGGGGCCTTTGTCGGGGATTTCGTCACCGGCGAGGGCACAACCATTCCCGCCGGAACCGTTTTGCCGAATGGCACTGGTGTTGGCTGGACAACCGAATTCGACACGGGCTTCACCGTCGCCGGCGCCGTGGGCATGCGCTTCCTGGACGCCTTCCGCGGCGAAATCGAAGTCGCCTATCAGTCCAATGATGTGGATACCCACAGCGGCGTGACGGCCGGCGGGATTGGTCTTGACGCCGAAGATGCCGGCGTGCTCATCACGGGTTCGGGCAATTTGGGGACCAGCGTGGGTAATCTTGTGGCCGATGGTCAGGGATCTGTCGACACCCTGTTCGTCATGGCCAATGCCTATTTCGATTTCGGTGACGACAGCTGGATCGCCAAGCCCTATATCGGTGCGGGCCTTGGCTTTGGCATCGTGGAAGTGGATTACAGCCCATCGAATACGCTGATCGTGGATGACACCGACACGCGTTTTGCCTATCAGGTGATGGCAGGGCTCAGCGCGCCGATTCTTCCCAACGCGGATCTTTTCGGCGGCTATCGCTACCGGGCGACCGAGGATGCCGAAACGGATGTGGCCCTGTTCAATGCCGGGCTCGACATCGAAAATGCCAGCCACATTGTCGAGGCTGGGATCCGCTTCCGTTTCAACTAAAGCGCAGGGCTCCGATCGGCACCGCCTCACGGAGCGTACCAAAAACATGGCGGGACTGGACCCCTGTCCAGTCCCGCCATTGCTGTTTGCGAAAGGTCGCCAGACGTATAACGCTCAGCTTGCGGCCGATTGCGTCACTTCAACGAGTGTCACGGAAAAATAGAGATCCTCGCCCGCGAGGGGATGGTTCGCATCCATCGTGACGGCGTCCTCGCCGACTTCGAGCACATGAAGTGTCAGCTTCGTGCCATCCTGACCCTCTGCCTGAACCTGCATGCCCGCTTCGATTTTGGCATCTGCTGGGAAATTTTCCCGAGGCACCTTTACGACCATTTCCTCGCGGTGCGGACCGAAGGCTTGCGCAGCCGGGACCACAATGGTGCGCTGCTCTTCAGGCTCCATCCCGACGATCCCCGCCTCAACCGCAGGAAAGATCCGGGCCTCGCCAAGGACCAGGGTTTCTTGACCCTTGTCATGGGTTCCGGCCACGAGCCGACCGTCGATGGTGTGTACGCGGAAACGCACTACGACAGTGTCACCTTGTTGTGCGGCGGTCATGTGTTTCCTTTCGTCCGTGTACGATCTTAACAAGAATACAGCGATCGCCGGAGACGGCGCGTCCCGGAAACAGCCATACTCGCCTGCCAATGGATGCCAGGACGGTCGCAGATGAGCCCAAAGGCGTCAAGGACCGCCCCCTTCAGGACGGCCGGGCCGCCTTCTCCGCATGCCCCGAAATACCCTCCCGGCGCGCAAGTTCCGCTGCCACATCCTGCCCGGTCACACCGCTTGAGGCCCACAGAATGAGCAGATGAAACAAAAGATCGGCCGATTCCGACACGATCCTTTCCCTGGCGCCGCCGCCCGCGAGCTGCACCGCGGCCATGGCCGTTTCAACGGCCTCTTCTCCCACCTTTTTGGCGCAATGCTCAACACCCTTTGAGAGCTTGGCGGCCACATAGGATGTGGACGGATCTTGTCCCCGGCGGGTTTCGATCACGGCGCCAAGCCGGGCAAGGACCGCGCCCAGATCGGGTGTGCTGGAGGGTTCCAAGATGTGAGGGGGGTCGGCGGGGTTCATGGCACAGGAGTCCTTCTTGATGAACATGGCCACCCTTTTAGACCGGCTTGGCGCCGGTCCAAAAGGGTGCCATGCCCTCAAGCTGGGCCCACAAATCACAGGTCACCTGCCAGTCGTCTCGGGCGGCCGCCTGGTGCCAGTCCCGGACCCGCTTCGCCGCGGCCTCAAGGGCCGGATCCTCGCCCTCGGGCTCCAAAAGGGCGGGCAGCAACACGTCAGCCGTTGCCACGTCGTTGAGGGCCCCGAAACTGTCCTGGAGCATGGAGAGCTGGCGCAGCCACGGTTTGACGCGTTCTTTTTCGAACAGATCCTGAAAGAACGCGCAGCCATAGCGCAGTTTTTTCAACGCAATGCGCAATTCGTGGCGCTCTGGAATGCTCAAGGCATCGAGCTTGCGACCCAAGCGCAAGGCCTTGCGCCACCGCCGTTTCAGCATGGCACCGATCACCGGTGGGGCCGCGTTCGCCCAAAGAGCGGGTTCGTCCTCACGCCAGGGTCGGCGCTGCACCACAAGTTCCCAGGACAACACCAGATCGGCCAGATCGCTCGACCGGCCCCAGGTCTCGAGCATCACGTCCCACGCCGCGCCGCGCGCCTCATCGGCGCGGGTGCGCAGGGCCTCAAGATCGGCGTCCTGGCCATGGGCGGTCTGCACCGGGCCCAGAATATCCTGCAGCAGAACATCGTAATCGCGCACGGGTCCGAGGATCAGCCCAAGGGCCTTGGCATCGGCAAGCCCGCGTTCCAAATGGCGCGCGCCCAGCGGCCGGCGGAACAGGCCCGCCCCGGCCCGCAGACGCCGCAGGCCCACGCGCATTTGATGGACAGCGCGGGGATCGCGTTCCTCGACGAGGGCCGCCTCGTTGCCGGTAATTTGTGACAGACCCGCATCCACGATCCGCGTAAAGACGTCCTCAACGAGGTCATCGGTCTCGCAGGCGGGCCGGGCGGCCTTGACGGGCCCGGGCCGAGCCGGCGCCAAAAGGGCATAGCCGCGCGCCGCTTTGCTGGCGAGCCCGAGGCGCACCGGCGCGGCGCGCGCCAGGGCAAGCGCGAGGGTCATGAGGGCCTCGGGCTCACCGGCCAGCAATTCAAGTTCGATTTCGCACACCGGACGGGAGCGTACCCCAGCGCGCACGACCCCCTCGTCCAAGGACAGTTCCACATGACTGCCGCAGGCAAGGTGGACATGGGCACGGCGGCGCTCGATTGCCGTTTCGAACACCAAACACAGTGGTTTCACGTCAAGTTGCGCAAGAACGGCGGCGCGGGTTTCCGGATCGGGGATCAGGGACGGGGCGGGCGACGGCACCGTCAGGAGTGTGTCGAATTCCATCCGCCGTTTCACCACGGACGATCCGCCATTGGCCGTTTTGATGGTCTGGACGATGCGCCCGCCCGCTTCGCGCACCCGAAAGCCGAACCCGCGACGACGAAACGCGAGGTCGCCGGTGTCGTAGTAGCGGGTGCGGATGCCCTCCACATGGGCAGCAAGCAAAGGGGCGAACCACTCCAGCGCCCTGAGCCGCGCGAGTGCCTCCGGCGTCACCTGCAGAACCAGTTCGATTTCGGACGTCGCCGACGCGGTGGCCCCAGGCGCCATAACGGAAAAACCCCCTTTGCGGTCACGCCCGAAGGACAGCCGCACAGCCTTAATTCCTGTTCTTTTGTAACACCGGAGTATGTCGTAAAACTGTCATACCGCAATATTGAAAGCGACAGGTCACCAGCTTTTAATCGTTCGGGGTGTGGCCACTTCCCGGTTTGGTGACCCTTTTGCGCCCTGGGGATCGACCCTCAGAGGCGCACGGGAACGCCTTGTGCGGCCATATGCGCCTTGGCCTCACCGATGGTGTAGGTCCCGAAATGGAAGATCGAGGCGGCCAGAACGGCGTCCGCCTTGCCCTCCTGCACCCCCTCGACGAGATGATCGAGGGTTCCGACCCCGCCCGACGCGATGACGGGAACGGGCACGGCGTCGGAGACGGCGCGGGTCAAATCCACATCAAAGCCGGCTTTGGTGCCGTCCCGGTCCATGGAGGTCAAAAGGATCTCACCGGCCCCGAGGGCGCAGACGCGGGACGCGAAGTCCACCGCATCGATGCCGGTCGTCTCGCGACCGCCATGGGTAAAGATCTCCCAGCGGTCCAGCCCGCTTGCCCGGGCTTCAATGGCCACGACGATGCATTGGCTGCCGAATTTGCGGGCCGCCTCACCCACGAATTCCGGGTCGCGCACCGCCGCCGTGTTGATCGACACTTTGTCGGCCCCCGCCAGCAGCAGCCCGCGAATGTCCTCCAGCGTGCGCACCCCGCCGCCGACGGTCAGCGGCATGAAGCAGGCCTCCGCCGTGCGGGCGACCACATCGAGCAGGATGCCGCGCTTTTCATGGCTTGCGGTGATGTCAAGAAAGCAGAGTTCATCCGCCCCCGCCGCATCATAGACCTGGGCCTGGGCCACTGGGTCGCCCGCATCGCGCAGGTCGACGAACTGCACACCCTTGACCACACGGCCGTCCTTGACGTCGAGGCAGGGAATAATCCGGGTCTTGAGCATCCGTAAACCTCACATGTGGCCGGCCGTTACGCGGCCCTCGCCAGGGCCAGGGCGGCCGCCGGGTCAAGCCGGCCATCATAGAGCGCGCGGCCGATCACGGCGCCGGCAAGACCACTCGCCTCTTCGGCCGCGACGGCCTCAAGGTCGCCGATCCCCGCGACACCGCCCGAGACAATGACGGGGATCGAGACCGCCCGCGCCAGCTTCGCGCTGGCCGCCACATTGGCGCCGCCCAAAAGTCCGTCGCGATCGATATCGGTATGAATGATGGCCGCGACGCCGACGTCCTGGAACCGGCGGGCGAGGTCCTCCACATCGAGATCGGTGGCCTCGGCCCAGCCCTCCACGGCCACCCGTCCACCCCGCGCATCGATGCCAACGGCGATGCGCCCGGGGTGGTCCTTGGCGGCCGCCCGCACCAGATCCGGGTCACGCACCGCCACCGTGCCGAGGATGACGCGCGTAATGCCCACCTCAAGCCAGGCGTCGATGGTGGCGCGGTCGCGGATGCCACCGCCGAGCTGGATCGGCAAATCGACCGCCGCCCGGATGCCGCGCACGGCGTCGCCATTGACCGGCCGCCCCGCAAAGGCACCGTTCAGGTCCACCAGATGCAGCCATTCAAAGCCGAGGGACGCAAAATCGCGAGCCTGGGCGGCCGGATCGGCGTTGAACACCGTATCCCGGGACATATCGCCCTGCTCAAGACGGACGCAGGCGCCATCTTTCAGGTCAATAGCGGGAAAAAGGATCATATCCGTGCTCCTCAGGGCGTCCAGGACAGGAAATTGGCAAGAAGGCGCAGGCCCACGGCCTGGCTCTTTTCCGGATGGAACTGGGTCCCCACCAGATTGTCCCGGCCCACAATGGCGGTGAACGGACCGCCATAATCGCAGCGGGCCAGCGTGTGGGCGGGGTTTTCCGTCCTGAAGGCGAAGGAATGCACGAAGTAAGCGTGTGGGGCCTCGCCGGGCAGCCCGTCCAAGACCGGATGGCCGCGCTCCGCGATTTCCAGGGCGTTCCAGCCCATATGGGGGATCTTGCGCGCGGCCCCGTCGGCCTGCGGCGCCGGGGTGAGCGCCGCGACCTCACCGGCGATCCAGCCGAAGCCCGGATGGTCGCCATGCTCGCGGCCCAGGCTGGCCATGAGCTGCATTCCGACGCAGATGCCGAACAGGGGGCGCGTGCGGGCCACCGTCTCCAGGGCCTCCACCATGCCCGGCAAAGCCTCAAGCCCCGCGCGGCAATCGGCAAAGGCACCGACACCGGGCAGGATCACCCGGTCCGCGCCTGCAACCGCCTGCGGATCATCCGTGACCGTCACCGCGAGGGTGAGGCCCACCTCCCGGCCCGCCCGCTCCACCGCCTTGTGGGCCGAATGCAGATTGCCCGAGCCATAATTGACGATGGCGACGACCGCGCTCATGCCGCATCCCCGAGACTACCTTTGGTCGAGGGGATTTCCGCGGGCCGTCGCGGATCGGCCTCGACCGCGGCGCGCAAGGCCCGCGCCGTGGCCTTAAAACAGCTCTCGGCAATATGGTGGCAATTTTCCCCATACAGAGTTTCCACATGGAGCGTCATGGCCGCATTGCCGGCAAAAGCCTGGAACCACTCCCGGAACAGCTCGGTGTCCATGGAGCCCACCGTGTCGCGCGGAAAATCGACGCGCCAGACAAGGAAGGGCCGGCCCGACAAATCGATGGCGGCGCGGGTCAGCGCTTCGTCCATGGGCACGAAGGCATCGCCAAATCGGCGCACGCCGGCCATGGAGCCGAGCGCCTGTTTCAGCGCCTGGCCGATCACGATGCCCGTGTCCTCGGTGGTGTGGTGGAAATCGATATGCAGGTCACCCTCCGCCCGAACGGTCAAATCCACCAGGGAATGGCGCGACAGGGCATCCAGCATATGATCGAGAAACCCGATCCCGGTTTTGATATCCGACCGGCCCGTGCCGTCCAGATTGAGGCTGACGGTGATGTCGGTTTCCTTGGTCTTGCGGGTGACCGTTGCCTGGCGCATGACCCTCTCCAGCGGTGAAACACGGCGTTAGCTATAGGCCCGGGCGCGTCTTTTGGGTAGGGGCCGCCTTGACCGGGGCGGGATGATCGATACATCTGCGGAACGCCTGCGGGCCTCACGCCCCTCGGGCCGATGTCCGCCCAGCAGCCCGTTTTGTGGAGATCTCCTTGACCGCTTTGGGTTCCCAACATGAAGCCTCCTCCTCTTCGCCCTGGCACGGCACGACCATTCTGTCCGTGCGCAAAGGCAAGGAGGTTGTCATCGCCGGCGACGGTCAGGTGAGCGTCGGTCAAACGATCATGAAGGGTACCGCGCGCAAGGTGCGGCCCCTGGGCCCGGGCGGTGCGGTCATTGCCGGGTTTGCCGGCGCCACGGCCGATGCCATGACCCTGTTCGAGCGGCTTGAGGCCAAGCTTGAGCTTTATCCAAAGCAACTGACCCGCGCCGCCGTTGAACTGGCGAAGGATTGGCGCACGGATCGGTTTCTGCGACGTCTGGAGGCCATGATGATCGTGGCCGACCCGACCACGACACTCGTTCTGACCGGCACTGGCGATGTGCTGGAGCCCGACACTGGGGTCGCGGCCATCGGTTCGGGCGGGAATTATGCCCTCGCGGCCGCCAGGGCCCTTGAAGACAGCGATCTCGACGCGGAAGCCATCGCGCGCAAGGCCATGGCCATTGCCGCCGAAATCTGCGTTTACACCAACAGCTCCCTGACCCTTGAGCGTCTCAAAGGCTGAGCCATGACCGTTTTTTCACCCCGCGAGATCGTCCACGAACTCGACCGCCATATCATCGGGCAATCGGCGGCCAAACGCGCCGTCGCCATTGCCCTGCGCAACCGCTGGCGACGCATGCAACTCGACGAAACCTTGCGCGAGGAAGTCCTGCCCAAGAATATTCTCATGATTGGGCCAACCGGCGTGGGTAAGACCGAAATCTCACGCCGTCTTGCCAAGTTGGCAAAGGCCCCCTTCATCAAGGTGGAGGCAACGAAATTCACTGAAGTCGGCTATGTGGGCCGGGATGTGGAACAGATCATCCGTGATTTGCTGGAGGCGGCCATTACCCTGGTCCGCGATGCCAAACGCGGCGAAGTTCAGGCCAAAGCCTATCGCGGCGCGGAAGAACGCGTTCTCGATGCCCTGGTCGGACCCACGGCGAAGGACGCGACGCGGGAGAATTTCCGCCAGAAATTGCGCGCGGGCGACCTTAATGACAGCGAAATCGAAATTGAGGTGGCCGACAGCGGCGGCGGCATGCCGTCCTTTGAAATTCCAGGCATGCCCGGCGCCCAAATGGGCATGGTCAATCTGAACGACCTGTTCGGCAAGGCCATGGGCAAGCGGATGAAAACCCGGCGCATGAAGGTTTTGGACGCCTACGAACCGCTGATCGCTGAGGAATCCGATAAACTTCTCGATGAGGACCAAATCATCCAGGACGCCATCGCCAAGGTTGAGAACGATGGCATCGTGTTCCTGGACGAGATCGACAAGATCACGGCCCGCTCCGAGCGCCAGGGCGGCGATGTGAGCCGGGAAGGCGTGCAGCGGGACCTGTTGCCCCTAATCGAGGGCACGACCGTGTCCACCAAGCATGGCTCCGTCCGCACCGACCATATCCTGTTCATTGCCTCAGGAGCCTTCCATCTGGCCAAGCCATCGGATCTGCTACCGGAACTGCAGGGACGCCTCCCCATTCGTGTCGAACTTGAGGCCCTGTCACGGGATGATTTCCGCCGCATCCTGACAGAGCCCGAGGCAAGCTTGATCAAACAATATGTGGCATTGATGCAGACCGAGGGGGTGACACTGTCCTTCAGCGATGACGGCATCGATGCCCTCGCCGATATTGCGGCCGAAGCCAATGCGAGCATTGAGAATATCGGCGCGCGCCGCCTTCATACCGTGCTCGAACGGGTCCTTGATGATGTCAGCTTCGGCGCGCCAGACCGCTCCGGCGAGGAGGTGGAAATCACCGCCGCATATGTGGAGGAGCACATCGGCGACCTTGCGCGCAACGCCGACCTTAGCCGATTTATTCTGTAACCAGATCCGGTACAAATAAGGTCATCCCCGCGGGGATGACCTCAGGGGAATACACCCTTACTGTGCGTCGTTCAGTGCCCAATCATATTCAAAACCGTTAATCCGGCCGCGCCCTTCAAGCGCCTCGCGCAAGTCGGGCCGCGCATGGACGCGGACGGCGTCCAAAATTTCCGCATCCGAATCGCCAAAGTCTTCGCCATACCATTTGTAGATTTTGGAAAGCACAACGCGTCCCTCCGTGACCGCCACACCGCGCGGATGGTTCACATAGGTGCGCGCCGCATCGTCCAGATCCGCTTCAAGGCTCGCCCCCACAAAGGGCTTGGCGCGCAGATTCGGACAGCCGAGAGATGCACAGTTCACGGCATAATGGACGCGATTATCCGACCAGTGACTGCGCAGGATCCCATGCTCTATATCGTCCAAAGACAGTTCAACGCCCTTTACCGTCACCCGTTTCTTTCCCCACGGACCGATGGAGAAAAATCCGGGGCGGATCGCCCGGATCGATTTCACCGGATAGGCCTCCAGGATCACCTCAAGGGTGAGGGCGTTGTAGAAATTGGCCCAGTAGGCGAATTGTTCCGGCCGGTCGAGGCTCGCCACATCCGTTTGCGCAAGATCGCCGAGATAAGACTGAAGCTGAGCGCGGTCCTCTGCCGTGACGGCGCCGTAGCGAACCCGGGTGATCCCGTCCGGGCCTTGCACAAGATAACGGTCCAGGAACTGAGCAAACGTGCCGTGATCGATGGTCTGCGTTGACCCCTCCGTATAGGCTGCAAATTCCGGCACGGGGCTGCGCGCGCCGGCGAGGGACGGCCAGACGGCCACAACAGCAAAGGCCATGGCAGTGACTGCGTGGCCCCACAGCCGCGCCGCGGGGCCAGGCCAGGCCTGTCCCGGTACGGATTTATGATCTGTCATGATGGTCCGGCTCCTCTCCCACATCAACACCGCGGGCAGTGTGCCGAAGGCGGCTCAACCGGGCAAAACACGGGCCCGTGAAGCCCGGTTGAAGCGTCAGGCAAATGGTGTGGTCTACCTCAAACCTGAGCACGCTGCTGTGGTCTGGTACGCTCACGCGCGGTCAATGGACCTTTTTGGGCGCTGCGCAAGGGCGGCGCACCGGCGCCGGCCCGCCGTCGCGGCCTTGAGCGTGATGCGGATCAATCGCCTCAAACCCTAACGCTTTTTATGCTTTCGAATACCGAGCGTGGCGGAGGCCGTGGCCACAAGACCGCCGTCGGCATCCCACAACCGGGCTTCCACGAAGCCGACGCTGCCGCCGCGCTTTACGACCTGCCCGACCGCCTCAAGCCGCCCAGGGCGGGCAACCGCGATGAAATTGGTCTTCAATTCAAATGTGGGCGTGATTTCGCCCCACTCCACGGCGAGCCCCATGGCAATCGAAATCGCGTCGTCCAGCATGGCCGCGACCATGCCGCCCTGGATCCCACCCCATTTGTTGCACAAGGCATCCGTCGCATGGAACGCCATGCGCGCAAGGCCCGCCTCCGCGTCAAAGGACAGGAGGTCGAGCCCGAGGAACGCACTCGCAGGGCTGGGCTTGCGCAAAATCGCCTGGATGTTCGGGGGGTAATCGTCCGACTGGGTCGCATCGATCAGCACTTCAGCCACGGCCCAATCCTTTCAATCCGCGCACGACCCCTTGAGACGAGAGCGGCGAGTGCGACTTTCTCCTTACCGCCCCCGGCTCTGAGCACTCCCACAGGGTGCGATCGTTAAAGTTCAACCTCAACCACGGCCGGCGCGGATGCATAATCGTCCCGGTCCTGCACGATCTGGGCGCTGACGTCCGCGCTTGGGCCGACAGTGTCCGTCGTGCCCGCATCGCCCCGAACCGCCTCCCCCAAGACGGCGCCTGCCAGGGCCGCATCTCCCAAGAGCGACTCTCCCGGGGCGGCGCCCGGCACGACCGCCTTGGACGACACGTGGGTCCCCGCCGGCTCCAGCAGGGTCAGCGTATCGAGGAAGGCGTTGGCCTGGAGCGCAAGGTCCGGCCAGGAAAAGACGTCCGAAATCTGCGCAACACCCGGCAGCATCAGCGGCAAACGCCACGCATCCGGCCCCGCCATATCGAACTGCTCCACCGACGCCGGGACGACCGGCGCTGCGGACCGGGCCAGTTCAGGGGCCGTCGTGTAGCCGAGGCCGCCCATGGGCGCGGCGCCCAGGCTCGCCCACCCATCAAGAAGCCGGCCCGCATGCGACGTGTCGTAGACATAGGCCGCACGGAAGGTTCCCGCGAGCGCGCCGCAAACCAAGAGAAAGACGGCAACGCGGCCAAGCGGCGCCATGCTTGCCCCAAGCACCTCACCCAGAATGGCCGCGAGGAACCGGGCTTCGCGCCACCAGCCGGCGAGCATGGGACGGATCATCACGACCGTAAAAATCGTGACCGTCGCAACGAAGATGAACACCGCATGCTCCGCCAGAAAGGCAGGCACATTCACGACAAGATCGCGGTTCAAGACCAACCCGCGGGTAAAGTCATCAAACATTCCGAACTCCGTTCCGTCTCGAGCTGAAAATGCTCTGTCAAACCCAAACTGTATCAAAGGACTACACGGCGGGTGAGCTTAATGCGCGCCGTCATGGGATCAAAAGGCCCGCACCGGTTGTGCGCCGGGCTTCAAGCTCCTCATGGGCGCGCCGCGCCTCTTTCAGAGGATAAGTTTGCTTAATGTGCACGGCAACCGCGCCCGATCCCACCACCTCAAACAGGTCCGCTGCGGTCTCGCGCAGGTCCTCAGGCGTCATGGTGTAGTGGAACAAGGTTGGCCGGGTCACGTACAAGGACCCCTTCGCGGACAGATCGCCAAGCGCGATCGGGGGCACTGCGCCCGACGCATTCCCGAAACTAACCATCAGACCGCGCGGGCGCAGACAATCGAGCGACTGGTCCCAGGTGTCTTTGCCAACCCCGTCATAAACTACAGGAACACCGGCCCCATTGGTCAAGTCCTTGACCCGCGCCACCACGTCCTCCCGGCCATAGACAATGGTGTGATGACAGCCATTGGCGCGGGCAAGCGCCGCCTTTTCATCCGTACCCACCGTGCCAATTACTGTCGCACCCAGATGATTAGCCCACTGACAGGCAAGAAGCCCCACACCGCCGGCCGCCGCATGCACCAGGATCGTTTCACCGGCCTGAACCGGGTAAGTCCGCCGCAACAAATACTGCACCGTCATGCCCTTAAGCATGATGGCGGCGGCCATGTCATCGCTGACACCCGGCGGGATCGCAACGACACGATCCGCCGGACAATTGGCCGCCTCGCTGTAGGCCCCAATGGGCCCCGTGCCATAGGCCACCCGATCACCCGGTTTCCAGGTCTCGACCCCATCGCCGACCGCCTCCACCACGCCGGCGGCCTCAAGACCGATGCCGCTGGGCAGGGGCACGGGATAAAGGCCGGAGCGATGATAGGTGTCGATGTAATTGATCCCGACAGCCGTATGACGCACACGGACTTGCCCGGCCGCCGGTGCGGGCAAATCGCGGGTTTGCCAGGTCAGGACCTCAGGGCCACCCGTCTTTTCAAAACCGATGGCATTGATGGTGATCGCGTCGGTCATGGGATCAGGCCAGGTTCGTTTTCAGGAAGGCTTCGGTCCGCTGATTGGCAAGGCCGGCGCTCTCCTTGTCGAAATGTTCGCCGCCCTCCCGGGCAAAGGCGTGATCCACCCCCGCATAATGGTGCATGGTGATCCTGGCGTTGTCGGCCAGCCCCGCCTTCATTTTCTCCTGAGCTTCCTTCGGCACGAATTTGTCGAGTTCGGCCACATGGAGCATCAGCGGCTTGGCGATTTTGCTTTGCTCATCGACGCGGTCCTGAATGCCGACGCCGTAATACCCGACGCTCGCATCCACATCCGTTCGCGCCGCCGTCAAATAAGCCATCAGACCGCCCAGGCAATAGCCGATGGCGCCGACTTTACCATTCGTGCCCCCCACACCGCGCAGATGGGCAATCGTCGCGGAAATGTCCGTGATGCCCTTATCCGGATCGAACGCATTGAAGAGTTCGAAGGCGCGGGTCCATTCCGCCTCGCTTTTGTCGGTGAGCTGAATACCCGGTTCGATCCGCCAGAAAAGATCCGGGCACAGCGCGACAAATCCGCGGCCCGCCAGGGTATCGCAGATGTCTCGCATGACCTTGTTCACGCCGAAGATTTCCTGGATCACGACCACGGCCGGGGCCTTATCGGCGCCGCCATCGGGCGTCGCCAGATATCCCATGAATGAGCCGTCAGGACCTTGGATGGTGACTTCGCTTGCGCTCATGGCTCGCTCCTCGGTTCAAATTATGTGAATGAAATCAATCGGAAGACCGGCAGGATCCGCTGTCCCGCGCTGGCACAGGACGGAGTGTGACAGCGCTTCGGCGCCCAAACAACCATCCCGTGGCCGCGTCCCCGTGCGGGCGAAATTGAGCCCAGGGGGCAAGACAAGCGGGTTCCCGCGTCAGGTCGCGGTCGACAGCGCCTTGGCCAACGCCGCCGGATCGGTCAGCGGCAGCGAGCAGCGGGTCCCCTTGCAGACAAACGCGGTCGGCGCGGTCTGGCTCGTCTTGCCAGCGGCCGGATGATCCCGATGCAGCGCCTCACCGGGCCGCACCCGGCTCAACACCCGCGTGGGCGGCGCCGTCATCCAAGCCGTCGAGGCCAGGGCTTCGCCGGCCCGATCGCCCGGCTCGCAGACGAGGACGATTTGCACCGCATTCAGATGGGTATCGAAGCCGTTCCAGAACGCGGCGACAGCCGCCGGCTTGGCTTTCGCCTCCGTCACGAAGGCACTAATCAGGGCATCGGCCCTGCTGCGATAAGACCAGGTTCCCGTCAGGTGAAACAACCGTGCCAGCACGCCGAGCATGAGGCCGTTTGCATTGGGCACCGCGCTGTCAAAGGGCGTCCGTGAGCGGACGATCAAATCGTCCGCCGCATCGTCCGTCTGGAAATAGCCCGCATCGTCCCGGTCCCAAAAATGGGTATTGAGCGTGTCCGTCCACCGCTGTGCATCGGCAAGATACTCCGGCGCGCCGGTCGCCTCGAACAGCACCAGGGCAGCCCGGGCCATGGCAACATAATCGTCGGCCATCGCGCGGTGGCGCGCGGCCCCCAAGCGAAAACTGTGAAACAGGCGATCGCCCTCGGCCATATGGTCCGAAACAAACGCATAGGCTCGCTCCGCCGCGCCGAGCCAACGCGCGACCCCCAACGTCATGGCCGCCTCTGTGAGCGCCGCGATGGCAAGGCCGTTCCAATCCGCGAGCACTTTGTCGTCCCAGGCCGGCGGAACCCGTTTCGCACGCGCGACCCGTAAGGCCTTGCGCGCCCGGGCCAGGCGCTCCTCCGTCTCCCCATCGCCGAGCGAGCGGCGCGACAAACGATTGAGGACCGTCACGCCGTCCCAATTGCCCTCGTCCGAGACATCGTAATAGCGCCCGAAAAAGGCAGCTTCCTCCGCCCCCAGAACATCTGCGATCTCCTCGGCACGCCAGACATAGAATTTGCCCTCCTCGCCCTCTGAGTCCGCATCATAGGACGCGGCAAACGCCCCATCCAGGGTCACCATATCGCCAAGCAGCCAGTCGGCCGTTTGTGTGATCCGCTCTTTCAGCAGGGGGGAGCGGGTCTCCCGCCAAACCGCCGTCATGGTCTCGATCAGGAGCGCGTTGTCGTAGAGCATTTTTTCAAAATGCGGCACGAGCCACGCGTCATCCACGGCATAGCGGGCAAAACCGCCGGCCAGGTGATCATAAAGACCGCCTTGGGCCAGGGATGTCAGGGTCAAGGTCACGGCGGCCTTTTTGGCCTCGTCGGGCGCGCGCCGATGGGCCCGCCACAACAGCTCCAAGAGATTGGTTTGCGGAAATTTAGGCGCGCCGCCGAACCCGCCCTGAACCCGGTCGACCATGGCCATGACGACATCGGCGGCGGCCGTAAGGTCGCGGGACGTCACCACGTCGGAGCGGCCCGTCGCGGGTGCCGGGTTGGCCTGCTGCTCCAGGGCCTCCATCAGGGCCGTCTGGCTTCGCGTAACTTGATCGGGCGCGCTCCGATAGATGTCGCTGATCCGCCGGAGTACATCGACAAAGGCGGGTTGTCCGTACTCCGCCCTTTTCGGAAAATAGGTCCCGCCCCAAAAGGGCGCGCCGTCCGGCGTCAAAAACATGGTTAGCGGCCAGCCGCCGGGCACGCCCATCAGCTGCAGCGCGGTCATATAGATCGTGTCCACGTCCGGCCGCTCTTCCCGATCCACTTTGACGTTCACGAACAGATCGTTCATGACGGCGGCAGTGCTGGCGTCCTCAAAACTTTCATGGGCCATCACATGGCACCAGTGACAGGCCGCATAGCCAATGGACAGCAGGATCGGCCGATTGAGCGCGCGCGCTTCATCGAGCGCCCCCGCGCCCCAGGGACGCCAGTGCACCGGATTGTCCTTGTGCTGAAGCAGATAGGGGCTCGTTTCCCGGCCCAGCAAATTTTCCGAGGCGGCAGTGCGAGTCTTCGGCGTCATTGCGTGTCTCCTCCCGTGCAACCACATTATGGGCAGCGCCCGTCGTGGTCGGCCGTCGACGGTCGGTCCCGAACGCGTAAGGGCTAACCATCTCTTCACCGCGCAGTTTGGGCGCTCGGGGTTCAAAACACCATGGCCGAGGACACGATCTTTGCCCTTTCGAGCGGAGCCGGCCGGGCCGGCGTTGCGGTGATCCGGATTTCAGGACCGGGCGCCGGCGCGGCGCTCGACCAGATCGCCGGATCGCCCCGTCCGGCGTCCCGGCAAGCCGCCTTGCGCGTGTTGCGCGATCCCCGGGACGGGCGGCATCTCGATCAGGCGCTGGTGCTGTGGTTTCCCGGACCGGGCAGTTTCACCGGAGAAGACTGCGCGGAGCTTCAGGGGCACGGCGGCCGGGCCGTCCTGTCCCGCGTCCTCGATGCGCTTGGCACACTGCCCGGATGCCGGCCGGCCGAACCGGGCGAGTTCACGCGGCGCGCCGTGCTGAATGGCAAACTGGATCTCACGCGCGCGGAAGGTCTTCTCGATCTCATTGATGCGGAGACCGAGGCCCAGCGACGCCAGGCCTTGGCCCAGGCCGATGGCGCACTGCACCGGCGTGTCGATGACTGGCATGGCCGGCTCCTGCGCCTGCTGGCCCATGGGGAGGCGGAGATCGATTTTCCCGACGAGGGCGACGCGCCAGAGGCGGTGTTTTCGGAAATGGCCGTGCGGCTTCAAAGTCTCATCGAAGAAATGTCGGCTCTTCTGACCGACCCACGCCAGGGCGAGCGCCTGCGCGAGGGGGTGAGCATCGCCATTCTCGGTGCGCCCAATGCCGGCAAGTCGACTCTGCTCAATGCGCTGGCACAGCGGGATGTGGCCATCGTCGCCGATGAGGCCGGGACGACGCGCGACGTGCTCGAAGTGCCCCTGTCCTTGAGCGGCGTTCCAGTACGCTTCGCCGATACGGCGGGACTGCGCGAGACCGCCCACGCGATTGAGCGGGAAGGCATGCGCCGGGCCCTGGAGCAGGCCCGCCGGGCCGACCTGCGCTTTCTTGTGGTGGACGCGGCCGCGCCTGCGCTGGACCGGCTCGATCCGCTTGAGATTGCTGGCCCGAATGTGCCCTGGCGCAGCACCGATTATCTGATCTTGAACAAGATCGACCAGGCGCCGGCGGGCCGGGCCGAGGCCGTGCGGCGCGGCCTCGCGCCCGCAAAGCCCACGCGGGTCTTCGCCCTGTCAGCCAAGACCGGCGATGGCTTTGAACCCATGCTGCGGCAGCTGAGCGAGGATGTGAGCCAGTGGATGCCCCAGGGCGACGGGCCGAGCCTGACCCGGGACCGCCACCGGCACAATCTGGAGGACTGCCTCGATCACCTGGGGCGCGCCCGCGACGCCGCCCGCGCCATGGCGGACATGGCGCCGGAACTCGTTGCTGAGGACCTGCGACTGGCCATGAGGGCGCTCGGCCGCATCACCGGCGCGGTCGATGTGGAGGATATTCTGGATGTGGTGTTCCGGGATTTCTGCATCGGCAAATGATGTTTCACGTGAAACACGCACCGTTGCGCCGAAGGCTGGCGGCGGTCCCGGAGGCCCCGGGTCCTGTGATATAGAAGCGCTGATCTTTTGAGTGAATACGCGTTGGAGTGTCGGAATGACGTCCTTTGATGTGGTGGTAATCGGTGGCGGGCACGCCGGCTGCGAAGCGGCGGCGGCGGCCGCACGCCTTGGCGCGCGAACCTGTCTTGTGACCCACAAGCTGTCGACCATCGGTGAGATGTCCTGCAACCCGGCCATTGGGGGCCTGGGCAAGGGGCACCTCGTCCGTGAGATCGACGCCCTTGACGGGATCATGGCCCGGGTCGCGGACGCGGCCGGCATTCAATTCCGAATGCTCAATCGGAAAAAGGGGCCCGCCGTGCGCGGACCACGGGCCCAGTCCGACCGGGCCCTCTATCGCCGCGCCATGCAGGATATGCTGCGCGCCACGCCGAACCTCGTCTTACGTGAAGGCGCCATTGAAGACCTGCTGATCGATCCTGCGGGCCGGGCCTGCGGCGTGGTTGGGGCAGATGGTTCGGAAATTCGGGCGGGCGCCGTGGTGCTCACCACGGGGACATTCTTGAAGGGCGTCATCCATATCGGCGAGGAGCGCATCCCGGCTGGCCGTGTCGGCGATGCGCCGGCCATCGGCCTGTCGGATCGGCTCTATGGCCTTGGCCTTTCCATGGGCCGGCTGAAAACCGGAACGCCGCCGCGCCTCAACGGGAAGACCATCGCCTGGGACCGGCTGGAGGAACAACCCGGCGACTCGCCGCCGGTCCCTTTCAGCTTTTTGACCGAAGCGATCACCACACCCCAGATCCCCTGCCACATCACCGGCACGACGGCGCGGACCCACAAGATCGTCGAGGATAATCTCGGGGCCTCGGCAGTCTATGCGGGTCGGATCGACGGCCGCGGCCCCCGCTATTGCCCCTCGCTTGAAGACAAGGTCGTTCGCTTTGCGGAAAAGCAGAGCCACCAGATTTTCCTGGAGCCCGAGGGTCTCAACGACGACACGGTCTATCCCAACGGCATTTCCACCTGTCTGCCGGAGGCGGTCCAGCATGCGTTCGTGCGCACGATCCCCGGTCTGGAAGCGGTGGACATCCTGAGGCCCGGTTATGCCATTGAATATGACTATGTGGACCCGAGAGATCTGCGCCCGAGTTTGGAAGTAAAGGCGCTGCCGGGTTTGTTCCTGGCCGGCCAAATCAATGGCACCACCGGTTATGAGGAGGCCGCCGCCCAAGGCCTGATGGCGGGCCTGAATGCGGCGCGCCAAGCCGCCGGCTCGGGGCCACTGCACCTAGACCGCTCCGAAGCCTATATCGGCGTCATGATCGATGATCTGGTGACCCGAGGTGTCAGCGAGCCCTATCGCATGTTCACCTCCCGCGCCGAGTACCGCCTGAGCCTGCGCGCCGATAATGCCGACCAACGGCTCACGCCCATCGGGCTCACCTGGGGCTGCGTCACGGGCGACCGCGCCAGAACCTTCGCCGCAAAAATGGATCAGCTTCACCGGGCCAAGACCCTTGCGGAGAGCCTAACCCTGACTCCGCCGGAGGCGAACCGGGCTGGACTTGGCGTGAACCAGGACGGCATTCGCCGAAACGCCCTCACGCTCCTGGCCTATCCCAATATCGGCTACGCGGACCTCGCCCGTATTTGGCCCGAGCTGAGCGCGTTCGATCCCGTGATTGCCGAGCAGCTGGAAATCGACGCGCTCTACGCCGGCTATTTGGATCGCCAGCAGGCCGATATCGATGCCTTCAAGCGGGACGAGGCACTCGTGATCCCGGACACTCTCGACTATGGCGCGATCGCCGGCCTGTCGACCGAAATGCGCGAAAAGCTGACCAAGGCCGCGCCGCGCACCCTGGGCCAAGCCAGCCGCATTGACGGCGTGACACCGGCCGCGCTCACCCTCGTGCTGGGCCATGTGAAGCGGCACGCTCGGGCATCCGGGGGACAGGCGGTTGCCTGATGCCCGGCGCTCGAGACCGCGCGCTCCGCGAAAGCCCCGCGATCCCGGCCCCCTTGTCGTCCCGAAACCCACATCAGATGAAGTCACAGCACTCGACGCCCTCGGTGTTTCACGTGAAACACTCGAACGGCTGGCCGACTATGTGGATCGGCTTGCCCAGTGGCAGCGCCGGATCAATCTCATTGGCCCGGCGACCATGCCGGAGGTTTGGCGCCGCCACATTTGGGACAGCGCTCAACTTTGGCCCGAGATCGGCACCGCCCGGGACCCCATTTTGGACATCGGCTCCGGCGCCGGATTTCCCGGCCTCGTCCTCGGCCTCCTGTCCGCGGACCGGGACGGGCCGCCCGTTCACCTGGTCGAGAGCGACACCCGCAAGGCCGCGTTCCTCACCGACATCGCCGTACGCACCGGCGCCCGGGTCGTCGTCCACCCCTCCCGCATTGAGGACCTGACCGCGTGGCCCTGTTCGGTGGTCACCGCGCGGGCCTGCGCATCGGTCAGCCAGATTCTGACCTTTTGCGCGCCCTTCCTCGGCCCTGAAAGTCGGGTGCTCTTATTGAAGGGTCAGCGGGTCGACATGGAATTGACCGAGGCCGGCGAATATTGGAGATTCTCGGCGCACACCATAACCAGCCAGACAGACCCGTCGGGCCGTGTTCTGTGTCTCTCGGGTATCTCTTCGAAATCGTCCGCCTCTGATTGATCGGATCCATCGCCCCGCCCGGAGCCCCACGTTCACGCCGGCCGAATCGCGCCACCTTGGGGCCTGTCCCCAGGGGCCGTTCCAGTCAGTGCCCTGGCCCTGCAATCCCGTCGAAGGGGTGCGATTGCGGGGGCTTTGAGGAGATAAGAGAGTGACGGACGATCTTGCTCGCAACGGTGACACCGGCTTCGACACGATGCCAAAGATGAGGCAGGCCCCGGTCCTGGACGAGGACCGCGGCGCAAGGGTTCTCGTGATCGCCAACCAAAAGGGCGGCGTCGGCAAGACCACGACAGCCATCAATCTGGGAACGGCCCTGGCGGCCGTAGGCTGCAGTACGCTGATCATCGACATGGATCCGCAGGGCAACGCCAGCACAGGGCTCGGCATCTCCCGGGACGACCGGCGCGTGACCACCTATGAGGTCATCACCGAGGAACAGGACCTGCATGAAGCGGTGATCCACACACGCATTCCGGGCCTCGATATTATTCCGTCCACGGTTGACCTCTCCGGCGCGGAACTTGAGCTTATCAGCGTGGAGCGGCGCTCCTTTCGCCTGCGCGATGCCTTGAGCCGGTTCCTGGACCGCCCCGTTGACGAAATGACCCAAGACCCCTCTGCCCCGGGGCCCGCCAACCCCGCCACGGCGAGCGGCACGAACTATGATTATATTCTGATCGATTGCCCACCGAGTCTCAGCCTGCTGACAATCAATGCGTTGACGGCCGGCCACGCGGTGCTGGTGCCGCTTCAATGCGAATTCTTCGCCCTTGAGGGTTTGAGCCAGCTGATGCGTACCATTGAGCTTGTCCGGGGCAGCCTTAATCCAGACCTTGAGATCCAGGGCATCGTGCTGACCATGTTCGACAAGCGGAACAACCTGTCCGAACAGGTCGCTGCGGATGTGCGTGTTCACATGGGCACGACCGTCTATGAGACCGTCATCCCTCGGAATGTGCGGATCTCGGAGGCCCCGTCCCATGGCAAGCCGGCGCTGCTCTACGACTACAGATGCGCGGGCAGTCAGGCCTACATCAAATTGGCGCGCGAACTGATCCAGCGCGAAGCCGCCGATCCGGAGGCGTGAGCCGTCCAGATCGGCATGTCGACCCTGAACGCAGGGTTAAGGGGTCCTTAGCAAATCGGCAACTATCCTTTCCAAATGACAACTTCCGCCGACGGGTTCGGCGCAGACGAAAGGGTGGTTCGGGTGGAGAACGTCGCAATGGCTGACCAGTCCAAACAGCGTGGCCTTGGCAAGGGTCTTCAGGCCCTTTTGGGCGAGGCAACAGGCGCGGGCGTGAGCCAGGCACCGGCATCGGGCAAGGATGGGGCGACCGATAAGGCACGGGGCATGCGCGATCTGCCCATTGAATTTCTGCATCCCAATCCCGATCAGCCGCGCCGCACGTTCAATGACGCCGATTTGGAAGATCTTGCCCAGTCCATCCGGGAGCGAGGCGTTCTCCAGCCCATTATCGCCCGGCCTCGCAAGAACGATCCGAACGCATTTGAAATCGTCGCCGGTGAGCGGCGGTGGCGTGCCGCGCAAAAGGCGCAGCGCCACACCGTTCCAGTGATCGTCAAGGAACTGACGGATTCGGAAGTTCTTGAAATTGGCCTTGTTGAGAACGTTCAGCGTGCAGACCTCAATGCCCTTGAAGAAGCGGCCGGCTATCAAACGCTATTCCAGAAAATCAAATAAACGCAGCAACAGCTTTCAAAACTAATCCGCAAGAGCCGCAGCCACGTGTCCAATATGATGCGCCTGCTGAGTTTACCCGATGAAGTCCAAGGCCTCGTCACGGACGGTAAATTATCGGCTGGCCACGCCCGTGCCCTTGTAGGCAGCGATGATGCCGGGCGCTATGCTCAGGAGATTGTCTCCAAGGGTCTCAATGTCCGGCAAACCGAGGCGCTGGTCAGCAAAACCGCCGATGAGGCTGGCCAGATTGCGTCCGGATCATCCCGCACTCACGCCGACAAGAAAACCGTCAAGTTCGCGGTCACGCAGAAAGATCCCGATACGCTCGATCTGGAGCGGAAGGTGTCGAATGCCCTCGGCCTGCCTGTCTCAATCGACTTTCGAGGCGGTGAAGGCGGCGATGTGCGCATCAGCTACACCTCGCTCGCGCAACTCGATGATATTTGCCGGCGCCTCGTAAAATCGCGGGCAACCGCTTCATCGCCGGCGCGACCCGGCCGGGGCCGCGCGGCGGTTTTGCCGCGCGGCCCGGCGCGCCAGACTGAGTAAAATCCTCTCGGTCAGGATAACATCAGGCATGCCAGTGGTTTTGCATTGACGCTCCGCCTCCAGAAGAGCCTGTAGAGCGGTTTCCACATCGCCCAAGCTCCAGGCGGAAAGCTGACGGCGAATGCCCGCCGTTCTCTTGAAATGGATGGGCGGCCGGGCGCGTTTGATCACGTCACCGGGATCGGCCCCGCCCGCCACGGTGCCAAGCCAATGGTGCAGGCGCATAAAGTGGTTGCTGACGCCGCGCAGAATGGCGACGGGCGCCAGTCCCGCGTTGAGCGACTGGTTCAGCTCACTGACAATATGCTCAAGATCGCCCTGCCCCACCCGGTCCGCCAACACGCCCACGGCACCTTCCTGATCCGCCGGAAGGCAGGCGTCCACATCCGCCAGGGTTACAGGCGAGCGATCCTCCCCTTTGAACAGGATAAGTTTTTCAAGCTCCTGGAGGGTCACGCCGCGATCGGCGCCAAGGCGTAGACTGAGCGCATCGCGCGCTTCGGGCTCAAGCGCGAGGCCGGCCTCTTTCAGCTTGCGCTCAATAAGGGCCTCAAGCGCCGCCCCTTCATCCGCATAACAGGCAATCGCCGCACCGTTTGCCGCTCCTTCCATCAATTTGCGGACGGTTGAACGCGGCCCAAGATCACCCCCCTCAATCACGACAAGAGCGTCGGGCTTCAAGGTTCCATCGGCACAGCCGTTCAAAAAGGCCTCGATGGTCTTGGCACTGCCCTCACCGTTCACCCGCAGGCGCACGAGACGGTCTCCCGGGATCAGCGCCATGGCGCAGGCCTCATCGGCGAGGCGCGCCGGATCGGCCTTCATGTCGGCATCGCTCAAATCACTAAGCCGCAGGCTGTCCGGCGGATCACCAAGGATGCGCGCCATTACCGCGCGGCTGCGGTCGCGAACAAGCCCATCATCGGGCCCGTAGAGCAGGATCGCCGCGCAGTCCGGGGCAGGCCGGGCCAAAAATCGATCCGCGTCGCTCGGTTTGATCTTCATGGACTCGACGTCCTCCGGATGAGGAGGAATATCAGGGTTGCAACTGGGCCTGTCCGTTGCCGGCACGGGGATCAAGTCGGCCGGGACGCAGCCGCCTGTCAAAATAGACCGCAAGCCGCAGTTTGATTTCCTCGGCAAGGTCATGGGCCGCGCGCCGCCGTGCATCGCGTTCCGCCGACAGGGTCGCGAACTGACTGTCGACCACATTGTAGGCCGTGATGGACCGGGCCGCGTCCGTGTGCACCACCGCCCCCGTCTCCAAATCCGTGAGCTGAATTTGGCTTAAGAGGCGCAGGTTGAACCGCGTGATCGACGTATCGGCCTCGATGGCGACGGCCTCGGTGCGTTCCTCGATCCGCACGGCCAATTCATATTTGGCCGGCTCGCCCGTGGCGCCGGTGCGAAGGACATCGCGCAGATGGCTTCGCACCTCCGCATCCACGGGATCGTTCCGGGTGTTGAGGCGAATACGCGCAAGCTCGCCCGCACTGCTGAGGCCTGAGGCCGTCTCGCCATAAAGCGGACGAAATCCGCAGGCACTCAGCATACAGAACGCCATGAGAACAAACGGAATGATAATCATCCGGCCCATGGTTTATGCCACAATATTTACGATGCGCTTGGGCACGACGATTACCTTTTTGGGCGTTTTGCCATCAAGGGCCCGTTGCACGGCATCGAGCGCGAGGGCCGCGGCCTCGACAGAGGCCGTTTCATCCTCCGGGCCCACCTGAATTTCGCCGCGCCGCTTGCCGTTCACCTGGACCGGCAGCACCACATGATCTTCACGCACCAGATCCTCGTCGAACACCGGCCAGTCGGATTGGGCCAGCCACTGGGTCTGGCCAAGCTGCTCCCAGGCTTCCTCGGCAAAGTGCGGCATGATCGGCGAGACCAACTGCACCATGACCTCAAGGGCCTCCCGGCGCACCCACGCATTGGCGGGATCGTCCATGGTTTCCCTGGCCACGAAAGACGAAACGTCGTTGGTCAATTCATAGATGCGTGCAATGCCGCGATTGAAGCGGAAGCCTTCCACATCGACCGTCATGTCACGGATCGCCTTGTGGACCGAGCGCCGCAGGGTCTGCGCCGGAGAGCCCGCTGCGATCTCCGGCTGGGCCGCGCCCACCGCCGGCAAATGCGGCAGACTTTCCACCACCAGACGCCACAGCCTTTGGGTGAAGCGCCAGGCCCCGTCGATGCCGGCCTGGGTCCATTCGGCGTCGCGCTCGGGCGGCGTATCGGAGAGCACGAACCAGCGCGCGGTATCCGCCCCATACTGATCGACGACGATGTCCACCTCCGCCACATTGCGTTTCGACTTTGACATCTTCTCGATCGGTCCGACGCTGACTGGCGCGCCCGTTTCGGCCAATTTCGGCTTGCCGTCTTCCCAGATCAACTCGGACGGCGCCCTCCACTGGCCGGCATCATCCTTGTAGGTCTCGTGGGTGATCATGCCTTGCGTGAACAAGCCGGCAAATGGTTCGGTTGCCTCAGTGCGACCGATCTTCTTCAGGATGCGGGTGAAAAACCGGGCATAGAGCAAATGCAGCACGGCATGCTCGACCCCGCCGATATACTGATCGACCGGCAGCCAGTAGTCCGCCCCCGCACGATCCACCGGCTCTTCCGCGTCCAAACCGCAAAACGCCACGAAGTACCAGGAAGAATCAACAAAGGTGTCGAGCGTGTCGGTCTCCCGCCGGGCCGGCTTACCGCAAATCGGACAGTCCACGGCCTTCCAGGCCTCGTGGCGCTCGAGCGGGTTGCCCGGCACATCGAAGGTCACGTCTTCCGGCAACGTTACCGGCAGATCAGCAACAGGCACGGGCACGACCCCGCAGTCATCACAGTGAATGATCGGGATCGGACAACCCCAATACCGTTGGCGGGCAATACCCCAGTCCCGCAGGCGATAATTGATCGCCCGTTCGCCCTTGGAGGCTTCTTCCATGCGATCGATCACGGCCGCCTTGGCGCTCTCAACCGTAAGTCCGTCAAGGAAACGGGAATTGGCAATTTGTCCGGGTCCGGTATAGGCCTCCGCATCCACGGTGAATTCGGCCGGGTTCACCCCGTCGGGCACCACGACGGGCAAGACGGGCAGATCATATTTGCGCGCAAAATCAAGGTCGCGCTGGTCATGGGCAGGGCATGCGAAAATCGCGCCCGTGCCGTAATCCATCAGCACGAAATTGGCCACATAGACGGGCAGCATCCAGTCCGGATCGAAGGGATGGCGCACCTTCAGACCCGTATCGACACCCTTCTTCTCGGCCCGTTCAATGGCTTCCTCGGATGTTCCCAGGCTCGCGCATTCTTCGCGGAACGCGGCGATGTCGGGCCGCTTGTCGGCGAGCGCAATGGCGATGGGATGGTCGGCCGAGACGGCGCAGAAGCTTGCCCCGAAAATCGTGTCGGGCCGGGTGGTATAGACCGGGATCCCGCCCGACAGTTGCTCCGGCGGCAGATCATCCGTGTCGGGCACCAGTTCGAAAGTGAAGCGCAGGCCTTCGGATCGCCCGATCCAGTTCTGCTGCATCAGGCGGACCTTATCGGGCCAGCGCTCCAAACCCTCCAGCGCCTCCAACAGGTCCTGCGAAAAATCCGTGATGCGGAAGAACCATTGGGCCATTTCCCGCTTTTCCACGGGCACACCGGAGCGCCAGCCCTTGCCGTCGACCACTTGTTCATTGGCGAGGACCGTGTGCTCAACCGGGTCCCAGTTCACGAAGGCCTTGTCGCGGTAGACGAGGCCCGCCTCCAGGAATTCAAGGAACAGGCGCTGTTGGTGCTTGAAATAATCCGGCTCACAGGTGGCGACTTCCCGGCTCCAGTCGAAGGAAAAGCCCAATGTGGACAACTGGCTTTTCATTGCCGCGATGTTCTGGCGCGTCCAGGTCGCCGGATGCACCTTGCGCTCCATGGCGGCATTCTCCGCCGGCAGACCAAAGGCGTCCCAACCCATGGGATGGAGCACATTGAAGCCGCGCGCCCGCTTATACCGTGCGATCGTGTCGCCGATGGTGTAGTTGCGCACGTGCCCCATGTGGATCTTTCCGGAGGGGTACGGAAACATTTCGAGCACGTAGTATTTCGGCTTGTCCGTATCGGCCTTGGCATCGAAGAGGGCGCGCTCGGCCCAACGGGCCTGCCATTTGGGCTCAATGTCGCGGGCGTTGTAGCGGGTTTCAGGCGTGTCCTGCGTGCTCATGGCTTGTGTGCTCATGGGGATGTGTCTTTGTCAGAAGGGGTCCGAACGGGGCTCGTTTTGATGGCTGGAGCGCTCAAGCGCTCGGCGAAACACCGCCGGAAACGGAAAAAGGGCCGGCCCTGGGATCCGGACCGGCCCTTTTTGGGCATGGACATGCCCTCAAGACACTGGAGGAACCCGAGACGCCGGAAGCGGATCAGCTCTCATCTAGGTTGCGGTTTCGTAGTTCCCGCGCGCGACTAAGGATTGAATTTTCCATCTGGGTTTTTGTCTCGGGCGCCACGGGGGCATCGACCCAGCCGATATTGGCCTGTTGTTCCTGGCGGAAGACATTCACGCGCACCGCGTCGGCCCTCAGATTCACGTCCAGGATATAGACCTGCACCTTGAAACGTTCGTTCTGTGCCGTGGGCGCCGTGTACCAATCCGTGATGATCACGCCGCCAGCCGGGTCAGCCGAAACGAGCGGCATGAAGGACAGGGTGTCTAGGGACGCGCGCCACAAAAAGCCGTTCACTCCAAGGCCGACCGCGTCGCGCTTGTTGCGCGCCGCCGTGCTGATGATCTTGGGGCCTTCCTCGTCATCGCCGAACAGATAATTGCGCCCGGGGGCCGGCTGGCCCGAGGGAACGGTGGCGACGGGGACGGTCGTCGTGGCATTGCGCGACCCGCCGCAAGCCGAAAGGCCGGCGCAAAGCACTGCCATCATCCCAACCATCACCACGCCTTGCATGCTGCGCTTCATGCCATGCCACTCCCTTGTGAACCTGCCTT
>CAYYTT010000012.1:35163-44948 GCA_964474635.1 uncultured Alphaproteobacteria bacterium
CTTGCCCCGGCTCGGCGCCGCACATCGACGCGTTACCCTCACCCGACCTGACCCCGTTTGTCCCAGAAAGCGCACAGGCTTGCCAAGACATTCTTACGTGTCTGTTCCTTATGGCGCGTTGAAAGGGCCCTCCCGCCACGCGTCGATGGCGGCCCAGCCCGCCAAACCAAGGGGTTTCAGACGGCGAAATCGCCCATCCGTGAGGCCCCCCAAGGCAAAGCAGGGTCCCGAAAAGGCGCGCGCCAGGGCGGCGGCGGCAAAGGGCCCCAACGCGGGCGCGCCCGGGTGACTGCGCGTGGCAAAGACCGGCGAGACAAAAATGCCGTTCAAAGAAAGCGCCTCGGCCCGCCGGGCGGCGGCGCGGTCGTGGACGGCCGCTGTGACGATCCAGCCCGGCCGGACCGAGCGGCGCCATACCGGAGCGCGCTTAAGGGCATGTCCGGGCAGGTGGAGCCCGTCCACGCCGAGGCGTTGGGCAAGGCGCCATGCGCCAGCCCCACCTCCTGGCCCATCTCCAGACCAGGCGAGTGCGAGGAGCACGGTCCAGCCGCGCGCGCGGGCCGCGTCCCGAAAGGCGGCGGCGATGGCGGCCCGGTCCCCATGGGCATAATGGCGTATGACAAGGCCCACATGCCCGTCCGCCAGGGGCAAATGGGCCGGATCGGAAAGCCGCTTTTCGTCGGTGAAGATCCACCGGCCGGGCAGCCGATCCGTGCGCCCGGCCCCATATCCCTGGGGCCGGCACCGGCATTTCCAGGATTTACGGAGGTCTTCCATGGACGCGTCCCAACCCTTCGATCCCCTCAAGGCCTATGCCGCTCTGCAGGAGCGCATTGCCGAGGCCGCCGAAAAGGCCGGGCGCCGGCCCGAGGACATTACCCTCATTGGCGTGTCCAAGGTGCATGGACCGGAGCGGATATCCCCAATCCTCGGTGCGGGGCATAAGAATTTCGGGGAAAACCGAGTGCAGGAGGCGCAAGGCAAATGGCCGGCCCTGCGGGACGGGCATCCGGGCGTTCGCCTCCACCTTGTCGGACCGCTCCAGACCAACAAACTCGATGACGCGCTGACGCTTTTTGATGTCATCCACACGGTGGACCGGGAAAAACTCGCCCGGAAGCTCGCCACCGCGCTTGAGGGCCGCACCGATCCTCCACAACTCTTTGTGCAGGTGAATACCGGGGAAGAAAGCCAGAAGGCCGGCATCGCGCCCCGTGACGCCGACGCCTTTATCGTCTTGTGTCGGGAGGAGTTGGGCCTGCCCATCGCAGGGCTGATGTGCCTGCCGCCCGTGGATGAGGAGCCGGCACTGCATTTTGCCCTTTTGGCCAAGATCGCGGGGCGCAATGGCCTGGAGCAGCTCAGCATGGGCATGACAGGTGATTTCGAAACGGCCATCGCCTTCGGCGCCACCCATATCCGCGTCGGCACGGCCCTGTTCGGGGAGCGTCCGGCGCGCCAGACGGCTGAGACCGGTAAAGCTGGGGCAGGCGCAGCCGGGTCCGGTTCAACGGGCGAGAAACCCGGATCACTCTGAAGCCGGCGCCCCTGCGCCGCCCTCGCGGCGCGCGGTCGAAACAAAACAAGGCCCGTTTCCGTTGCAACGGAAACGGCACTAGTGGATCGACCCAGACATTTGAAGCCCGACAGGTCGAGGTGAGGCAATGGATAAGCCCTTCAAATGTCTGGATAAGTTGATCCATCAACAAAAAACCTAGTGGTTCGAAACGTCAGATTCGAACCACTAGGTCGGGGGCTTGATCACCATCCGGCTTGCCCGCGACAGGTGCGGGAGAATTGCAAGCATGGCATCCCGGGTGATCGCAACGCAGCCTTCCGTGGGCGTGGCCTCCGGCGCCATCAGGTGGAAAAAAATGGCGCTGCCCGCGCCGGGCACCGGCGGGTCATCGTTGTAACCCAGCACCACGATGACGTCGTACAGCCCGTCCTCGCGCCACAGGCGCTCCGCGCTCGTCCCATGGGGATGACGCACAGGGCGGTTGTAGGACGGGTCATCCGGCGCGTCGCTCCAACCGTCATCGGGGCCGAGCGCGCGGGCCGGCAGGCCAAGATCCGGCAAGGCCACCACGCGGTCGGCGCGGTAGAAGACCTCGCGCACCGGCCACGTCCCAATGGGCGTGGCGCCGTCGCCTTCCCGTTTGTCCGCCGCCGCGATCAACCCGCCGCGCCCGATCACGCAAGGCACAGTCAGTGTGCCGCAGATCAGACGCCGGCCATCCTCAACCACAAGATCACATTCGACTGGCGCCGTGACCGCCATCACGCCCCCTCCCCGCTTCCATCCGACCCGCTTCCACCACCAAGCTCATCCGGATCAAGATCATGACCTGTCTTGGCCACCTTGACCCGCAGATAGTCGATGTTGTGGGGATTGGCTGGAAAGGCATGGCGTTCGCGCGCGGTCACTTCGATGCCGTTGGCCTCAAGGGCCGCGGCCTTGGCCGGATTGTTGCTCAGCAGGCGGATCCGGCGGTAGCCCAGGCGCCGCAGCATTTCCGCCGCCGGCTGAAAGGCCCGCTCATCGACCTCAAAGCCCAGCCGCTCGTTGGCCTCCACCGTGTCGAAGCCCTGGTCCTGAAGGCCATAGGCGCGCAATTTGTTCATGAGGCCAATGCCGCGCCCTTCCTGGGCGAGGTAGAGCAGAATGCCGGATCCATCCTCCGCGATACGCCGAATGGCGCCGCGCAACTGTTCCCCGCAATCGCATTTGAGCGAACCAATGAGATCGCCCGTGAAGCATTCCGAGTGCAGACGGACAAGGACGGGGCTCTCCTTGGGCGGATGGCCGATCACAATGGCATAATGCTCCGGCCCGCCCGCGCGCCCGCGAAAGGCCACAAGGCGCGTTTGGTCCGCGTCCGCCAGCGGCACCTGCGCCTGGGCCACGATGTCCAGGCTCTCGGCGATGGTCAGGTCGTAGTCGTCCACAGCCTCAAGGGAGGAATGGGAAATCTCACCGCGGGCGGCAAGGGTCTGTGCCGCCCGCGGGCCCAGGGGCGCCGCGACCACGGCGGGCAGCAGGCCGGCGATCTTGGCAAGCCGCACCGCCTGGCCAAGGCCCGTAAAGGGCAGACCCCGCAGCGCCGCGAAGGGCCCTTTGAACGGTGTCGCAAGATCCTCGGACGGATCGGCAATGGCCAGAAGATCCGCAGGCCCCGCGCCCGCCTCAATCGGCAGGGCAACGACATCATCTGTATAAAGACGGATGGAGAGTGTCTTTGCCCTGGGATGGGTGAGCACCAGGAGCGGTCCTTGATCATCCGCGCCGTTCACAGTTGCACGCAAAAAATCAAGGACGTCCCCGGTCAACCCTTCCACGGCGGCGAGAAGCACCTGGACCGACCCGTCCAGGAGGACAGGGAGGCCGCGCCGCAGATCCATGGCGGCCCGTTCCACGCCGACGGCGGCCAGGCGAGACCGCCAGGCCGGCGTGTCATAAAGGGCCAGGGCATCAGAAGCGTCGGCCATTGGATTTTTTCTCCTCCGGAAAAACTCACCGGCTCGTGACCGCGGTTTGATCGGGCATATGAGGAATTAGACTAGCAGGGGGCATGGTGCATGCGTATCTCCATCCCGCAGATGGAAAACATCACGGGTGCCGCGCAGCAAGACCGGCTCGGCCCAAGACGGGAGACTGTCCATGAGCACCGCCAAAAAGATCCTGCTCGTCGATGATGACGAGGATCTGCGCCAGAACCTCAAAGAGCAATTCGAACTCCATGAGGAATTCGAGATCGAGGACGTCAATACGGGCGGCGCCGGGCTTGAGACGGCGCGCAACGGAGTGTTCGACCTCATCCTGCTCGATGTCGGTCTGCCGGATATGGACGGACGCGAGGTCTGCCGCATGATGCGCAAGGCCGGTGTGCGATGTCCCGTGGTGATGCTGACGGGCGCGGACGGCGATGCGGACACGATCCTGGGCCTTGAGGCCGGGGCCAATGATTACGTGACCAAGCCGTTCAAATTCGCCGTGCTGCTTGCCCGCGTGCGCGCCCACCTGCGCAGCCACGAACAAAGCGAGGACGCGATTTTCCAGATCGGCCCGTACACGTTCAAACCCAGCGCCAAAATGCTGGTGACGGCCGATGACAAAAAGATCCGCCTCACGGAAAAAGAGACCTCGATCCTGAAATTTCTCTTCCGGGCGGGCGACACCATGGTGGGGCGCGACGTTCTGCTGCACGAGGTTTGGGGCTACAACGCCGGGGTCACCACACACACCCTCGAAACGCATATCTACCGACTGCGCCAAAAGATCGAGCCCGATCCGTCCAAGGCCACACTGCTCGTGACCGAAAGCGGCGGCTACCGCCTGGTGCCCTGACGGACCGGGGCAGCGTTGAACTGTCGCGGGCAGGCTGTACTCTGGAGCCCTCGTTCGCTGCAAGCGGCCAGACCGCCGGGACAGGAGGGCATGCGCCATGCTTTTTGATCGGCCGGATCGCTATGGAACCGTGACGCGGGTCCTTCACTGGGGCATGGCCATTTTGTTCGCCGCCCAATTCCTGTCCGCGGCCGCCCGCTGGGCCCTCCCGCGGGGCGATGAGATCCGGAATTTTTTCTGGAGCTACCACTACGATCTTGGGGTGACGCTCTTTCTTCTCATCCTGCTGCGCGGTGTTTGGGGGCTGATCAACCTGTCGAGGCGCCCCCATCACTGGACCTCGGGCGTTCTGGGAAAGGCGGCAACCCTCGGACATGGCGCGCTTTACACCCTGATGATCGTCGTGCCGGCGACACGCCTGCTGGCCGCGGCCGGCAATGACCGCTCGTTCAGCTATCTCGGCCTGGAGCTGTTTTCGGCCCGGGAGGCCAAGGTTGCTTGGATGCAAGCCCCGGCCCAGTGGCATGGGGAAATGGGATGGCTTCTGAGCCTTCTCATCGTGGGTCATATCGGCTTTGCCATCGGCTGGCATCATTTCATCCGCCGCGACGCCACCTTGAGCCGCATGGCCGGTCGCAGAACGATGCCAACGGCCTGATCCGGTACCGAAGAGAAACGCGCGCGAAATCTATCCGGGTTTCCCGCCGCCGCCAGCCACCTCGATTATGGTATTGGACCTTAAGTCTATTGCCCTATATTGCCACGCCATAACGGAAAGAATCGTGCTTTGGACACGCTTTGCGAGGGGCCCTCATGTTTGATCTCCCCGACGTCGCCCTTTTGGCGCGGGTGCAATTTGCCTTCACCGTGGCGTTCCACATCATCTTTCCGGCCTTCTCCATCGGGCTGGCCAGTTTCCTGTTCGTGCTTGAGGTGCTGTGGCTGGCGACGGGGCGGGAGGCGTTCCTCACCCTTTTCAAATTCTGGGTGAAGATTTTCGCCGTGGCCTTCGGCATGGGCGTCGTCTCCGGCATCGTCATGTCCTACCAGTTCGGGACGAACTGGTCGGTGTTTTCGGACAAGACCGGCCCGGTGCTCGGCCCCCTGATGGCTTACGAAGTGCTGACGGCCTTTTTCCTGGAGGCTGGTTTCCTGGGCGTGATGCTGTTCGGCATGGGCCGCGTGTCCAAGACCCTCCACGTTATCGCCACGGGCATGGTGGCCTTCGGTACGGTGATCTCGGCGACTTGGATCCTTGCCGTGAATTCCTGGATGCACACGCCGGCCGGCTACGGCATGAACGAGGCCGGTCAGTTCGTGCCCCTCGACTGGTTGGAAATCATCTTCAATCCGTCCTTCCCCTATCGGCTCGTGCATATGGTTCTGGCCGCTTATTTGACGACGGCTTTCGCGGTCGGTGCGGTCGGCGCGTATCATCTGCTCCGGGACAAGATGGACACCGAAGCGCGCATCATGGTGCGCATGGCAATCCTGATGGGGGCGTTCGTCGCGCCGCTGCAGGTCGTGGCGGGCGATTTCCACGGCCTCAACACCCTGGAACACCAGCCGGTGAAAGTGATGGCCATGGAGGGCCATTACAAAAGCTATCCGGACGGGGCCCCGCTCTATCTGTTCGGCATCCCGAACGAGGCGGAACAGCGGCTCGATTACGCCATCGGCATTCCGCAACTGGGGTCCTTTATCCTCAAGCACCATTTCGATGCGCCCATGGAGGGTCTCGACACGGTGCCCGATGAAGACCAGCCGCCAGTCCCGCTCGTTTTCTTCTCCTTCCGGATCATGGTCGGGATTGGCATGGCCATGGTGCTGGTTGGCTTTGTCGGTCTCGTCTTGTGGCTGCGCGGGCAGCTGTTCGAGGCCCGCTGGTACCAGCGCATCGCGATTGTCATGGGGCCAAGCGGCTTTGCGGCGATCATCGCGGGCTGGATCGTGACCGAGGTGGGACGCCAGCCCTTCACCGTGTACGGACTGCTGCGCACCAGCGACTCCCTGGCGCCCATTGCCGCGCCGGCCGTGGCCGCGTCCCTTGCGGCCTTCGTGGTGGTCTATGTCGCGGTGTTCGGAGTGGGCACCTGGTACATCCTGCGCATGATGGCGAACGGGCCAAAATTTGCGCCGGACCAGGAAGGCAAGCCGATCCGCAGCGCCGGCACGACGCCGATCGCCGGCCTCGGCGCGGACCAAACGGAAGGATCCGCAAGCCATGCCTGACCTTGCAGCCCTCGATCTGCCCCTCGTCTGGGCCGGGCTTTTGGCCCTCGCCATGTTCATCTATGTGGTGCTGGACGGTTTTGATCTCGGCATCGGCATTCTCTACCCCCTCCTGCGCCGGTCGGGAGAGCGGGATGTCGCCATGAACACCGTCGCGCCCGTGTGGGATGGGAACGAAACCTGGCTGATCCTGGGCGGGGGCGGACTGTTTGCAGCCTTTCCCCTGGCCTATGCCATCGTCATGCCCGCGCTTTACGCACCCTTTACGATCATGATCCTTGCCCTCGTCTTCCGGGGCGTGGCGTTTGAATATCGCTGGCGCGACGAGGCTCACAAGCGCATCTGGGACGTCTCGTTTTTCCTCGGATCGCTGGTCGCGACCGTTATGCAGGGCATCGTGCTGGGCACCTTCATCCAGGGCATCGAGGTTGAGGGCCGTGCTTACGCAGGTGGCTGGTGGGATTGGCTCACCCCCTTCACCCTGGTTTGCGGCGCCGCCCTTGCCGGCGGCTACGCCCTTCTGGGTTCGGCTTGGCTGATCTTGAAAACCGACGGGGATTTGCGCGACCGGGCCTACCAGCTCGGCATGGTGTTCACGGTCGTGACCCTGGCCAGTATTGCCCTTGTGAGCATTTGGACCCCCTTCATGTCGGAAGAGATCGCTCGTCGCTGGTTCTCCGTACCCCAACTTTTCATTGTGGGGATCGTGCCGCTACTGACGACCCTGTGCGCGTCTTTGCTCATTTATGCCTTGGGAGTGCGCTGGGACAGCGTCCCCTATCCAGCGGCGGTGGGTGTGTTCGGGCTGTGCTTTGCGGGGCTCGGGATCAGCATCGCGCCCTATGTTGTTCCGCGCGCCATCACCATCCACGAGGCCGCCGCACCGGATGAAAGCCTGCTCTTCATGCTGATCGGGGCAGCCATTCTGTTGCCCATCATTCTTCTTTACACCGCATATTCCTACTGGGTGTTCCGCGGCAAGGTGCGGCCTGGCGAAGGGTATCACTGATGGCCAGAATGCTCCCTGAGCCCCGCCGCGATGACTGGCCGGAACGCACCGGCCCGCGCCAGATCCTGTGGTTCATCGGCCTGTGGGGTCTCGGCGTCCTCGCCGTCTGGGTCGTCGCCCTGCTGATCCGCCTCGCCATGGGTCTTTAACGGGGCGACCTCACGTCTATCTGCATGGCTCACGGCCTGTTTTGATAAAGGGGGCAAATCCGCAAACCGTTTTTGCAAGCAAGCGCCATCTCAGGGCGTTTACTCTACGGGGGTCGCGGACGGGTTCGTCCGCCCCGCCATGAGAGGAGGACCGTCCATGATCGCCCCCACCGCCCGCAGCCAGGAGCGGCATGCCCGCGCCATCCATGTCCAACGCGCCGTTATCGGCTTTGCGATCGTCTGGGCCCTCGTCATCGGATTGTCCTTCCTCGCCGAACGGGCCAGCGCCCAGGACGGGGCCAACCAGGGCACCATGACCTTCGAGGCCAGCGCCCTCGACGTGGAAGACTTCGTCGGAACCATGGAAATCAAGGTCGGTTCGCCCGGCACCATCACCGTGACCCCGACGGGTCCGAAGGCTGAACGCCTGATGGTCGAGCGCAAGGGCGACACGGTCGTGATCGATGGTGGAAAGTCCAGCCGGGAACTGCGCGGCATGAACCGTTGGTTCGGCGGCGATTGGGGCAATGTGGATCTCGACGATTATCCGGCCGTGGTGGTCACCGTGCCGGACGGGGCCGGTATTGAAATCGACGAAATGTATGGCGCTCTGCGGGTTGCCGACACAAATGGTCCCCTGGTTCTGGAACGGGTTGCCATCGACGCCCGTGTGGGCGCGGTGCAAACCGCCAAGATCGGCGTGGCCGGGTCGGGGTCCATCGCCGTGGCAAGCATCGCCGAGGATTTGACCATTGCCATCGCCGGCAGCGGTGATGTCACGACCGGCAAGGCGGGCGGTGAAGTCACCATGAGCATCGCGGGCAGCGGCTCCATCGGCGTCGCGTCGGTTGGCGAGGCCCTGGGCGTCTCCATCAGCGGATCGGGCGATGTGAAGGTCGGCACCGTGTCATCGGCCGTGAAAATCGCCATCAATGGTTCCGGAGGTGTTCGGGTGGACGACGGGCGCGCCGATCCCCTGAAAGTCGCCATCAATGGCTCCGGCGATTTCGTTTTCGGTGGCACGGCCGTCAACCCGCGCATCGCGGTCAACGGCTCGGGCGATGTGCGCCTTGGGGCCATGGAAGGCAAACTGCGCTCCAGCGGCAATGGCGACATCACCATCGGCGAGGATTGATCTCCGCGCAGACACTCAGTCCAGATCACCGGTGCGCTGGGGCGGAACCGTTCCCCGGCGCATCAACCAAATAACACCCAAAAGATCGTAGATCCCGGCGCCAAGACGGCCCAGGAAACCGTATTTCGAGGTGCCCTGCACCCGCGGACGGTCATTGACCGGATACTGCATCACGTCCCAGCCGCCGCGCCGTACCAGGGCCGGCAAAAACCGGTGCATGCCGTCGAAAAACGGCACGTCGTCAAAGGCTTCCCGGCGCATCATCTTAAAACCGCAGCCCGTGTCGCGGGTTCCGTCGTTCAGCAGGGTGCGGCGCATGCCGTTCGCCACGCGGGACTGGAGCCATTTGAACGCCCCATCATTGCGCCGGGTGCGCTGGCCCGCCACGATCCCGAGGCGCGGGTCCGGCGCACCGTTCTTGTGCAGGTCACGCCACAGGCTCAGCACATCGGCAGGGTCGTTCTGCCGGTCGCCGTCGAGGGTCTGGATCCAGCGCCCCCGGGCCACGCGTTTCCCGGTCCACAGGGCCGCGCTTTTGCCCGAACGGCGCGAATGCCCGACCACGCGCACCGCCTGATAACGCCGGCGCACCTGCGCCAATTCCTCGGCGCTGGCATCCGTTGAACCGTCGTCGATCAGGATCAGCTCAAACGCGATCGTATCCCCGATCACATCGTGGATTTCCTGGACGAGAGGCGCCACATTGCCCGCCTCGTTGAAGACGGGAACCAGGATGGACAAATCGGGCTGTGCGCCGTGGGAGGCGTTGGTCGGTTCGGTCATGCTTGGGACCTCTAAGGAAATGCGGCGGTGCCGGGCGGTGCGCGGCATCCAACACGGCCGTGAGCCTGTCTAACGTGTGGGGGTCGGCGGCGTAGCGCAGGCCAACGACCAGGAAATTGAACGCAAATA
>CAYYTT010000013.1:0-28643 GCA_964474635.1 uncultured Alphaproteobacteria bacterium
CGACAAGACGTACGCCTCGCGCACCATGCTTTTCTACATCGACACGGGCGCGTGGGACCCGGAGCGTTTGGCCCTTTTCGGCGTGCCCGAGGCGGTCCTGCCGGAGGTTCGGGACTGCGACGCGGAGTTTGGCGTCCTCGATCCGGGGGTCCTGGGTGCGCCTGTGCCCTTGCGCGGCGTGGCGGGTGACCAGCAGGCAGCAACCATCGGCCAGGCCTGTTTTGAGCCCGGCATGCTCAAATCGACCTATGGCACGGGCTGCTTTGCGCTGGTGAACACGGGCGAGACCCGCGTGCAGTCCACGGCGCGTCTGCTGACCACGGTGGCCTATCGCATTCAGGGAAATCAGGCCTATGCCCTTGAGGGCAGCATTTTCATTGCCGGCGCGGCCGTGCAGTGGCTGCGCGACCGGCTCGGCGCCATTCCGTCCGCTGCCGCGTCGGAGGATATGGCCGCCTCGGCCCGCGATGATGACGGGGTTTATCTGGTGCCGGCCTTTGTCGGTCTCGGCGCGCCCTATTGGGATCCGGAGGCGCGGGGCGCGATCTTCGGCCTGAACCGGGACACGGGCGCGGCCGAAATCGTACGGGCGGGCCTTGATGCGGTGGCCTTCCAGACCCGGGACCTGATGCAGGCGATGGACACGGACATGCCCGGCGAGGCCCGGGGGCTTCGCGTCGACGGGGGGATGGTCGCCAACGACTGGTTCCTCCAGCGTTTGAGCGATTTGACGGGTCGACCGGTGGAGCGCCCGTCCGTGATCGAAACGACCGCGTTGGGGGCGGCCTATCTTGCGGGCCTGCGCGCGGGTATGTTCAGCGATCCGCGGGATCTGGCTGCCCGCTGGCGCATCGACCGGGTGTTCACGCCCGCCATGGCGCCGCAGGAGGCCGACCGGCGTTACGACGGCTGGCGCGATGCGGTCTCCCGGGTGCTCTCGCGTGGCTGAGGCGGCGGCTGGTTTTCTCCCGACACGAACAACAAGATGCCCCGGCTTGCCGGGGACACTCCCAACACATGTCTCCGGCATGCCGGGGACGGGGCGCGGAAAGATGACGCCATGACTACCCCTACGCGCGACGGCGCAGCCGATGAGCACCCTTGGGTCAACGCCTTGCGGGTGGCCTGCGAGCGGTTGTCCCTGTTCAATGCCTTTATGTGCGCGACCGGCCGGTGGGTGGCGGCCGTCCTCTTGATGTTCATGGTGGGGATCGTCCTTGTTCAGATCCTCTTCCGCTATGTCCTGAATGACTCCCTGTCCTGGACCGAACAGGTCGCCAAGACCATGATGGTCTGGCTGACCCTGTTGGTGGCGCCCTGGGCCTGGCGGGCCGGCGCGCAGATCCGGGTGAGCCTGTTCAACCACGCCCTGCCGCCCCGGATGCGGGCCGGGCTCGATCTTGTGCTCACCGTCCTGGCCATGGGGCTGATCGGCGTTTTGTTTCGCGAAAGCATCGACCTGTTCGAGCGGGGCCTGAGCGCCCGGGCCGCCACCGTGCCCGTTCCGACGGCGGTGTTCTACGCGATCCTGCCGCCCGCTTTTATCGCTCTCGTTCTGGTGGGCATTGAACTTCTGATGGGCTCGGTTCTGGAACTCATCACGGGCGTTCCGCCGGAGCCGGTCTCGCGCTTCGATCTTGACGATCCGGACCGGCCCGTTGCCGGCAAAAGCCAGGAGAACGCCTGATGTCCCTGAGCTTTTTCTGGATCTTTCTGTTTTTGCTGTTCGCAGGCATGCCCATCATGTTCGCGCTTCTGGTCGGGCCGGCGATCAGTTTGCTGATCGATGGGGAAACCCGGTTCTTCACCGCGATCCTGTCGCGCTTTTACAACGGCATCGATTCCTTTCCCCTGATGGCCGTGCCGTTCTTCATCCTGGCGGGCGAGGTGATGAACGCCGCCGGGATCACGCGTAAGCTGGTGCAATTCGCCCAGGCCATGATCGGCCATTTGCGCGGCGGCCTCGCCCAGATGAACATTCTCTCCTCGCTGCTCTTTGCCGGCATTTCCGGATCGGCGGTGGCCGACACCTCGGCGCTTGGCAAGGTCTTCGTGCCGGCCATGGCGCAAGGCGGCTACTCCCAGCGGTTCGCCGCCGCCATCACAGCCGCCTCGTCCGTCATCGGACCCATCATTCCGCCCTCGGGCATCATGATCCTCTATGCCTTCGTGATGAATGTTTCCGTGGGCGGTCTGTTCGCAGCGGGCCTCGTGCCCGGGATCATGATCACGGCGGGCTTGTTTGCCGTCACCACGTTGCTCTCCAAATTGCGCGGGTATCCAAAGGCGCAGCGGCGGGCGAGCTGGCGTGAGCGCATCGCGGCGGCACGCCAGACGGCCCTGGCCCTTTTGACGCCCGTCATTCTGCTTGGCGGCATTCTGGTAGGCATTTTCACGCCGACTGAAAGCGCGGCCGTTGCTGCGGCCTATGCCCTGTTCATTGGCCTTTTCGTGCACCGCACCCTGAAATTCTCGGACCTGCCGGCGATCTTCAAATCCGCGGCCGTCCAGTCCGGTGTCGTCCTGATGCTGGTTGGCGCCGCCGTGACCTTTTCCTGGATCGTGACCGTCTCGGGCCTCGCGGCGACACTGACCCAGGTTTTAAGCAGCATCACGGACGATATTTTCCTGCTGCTGCTGCTGCTGAACATCTTTCTTCTGGTCATCGGCATGGTGCTCGATGCCGGGCCGGCGATCCTGATCCTGGGGCCCTTACTGGCGCCGATATTCATCAAGCTCGGGGTGGAGCCGCTGCATTTTGCCATCGTGATGTGCGTGAACGTGACCGTCGGTCTGGCCACGCCGCCCATGGGCCTTGTGCTGTTTGTCGCCTCCGCCGTCTCCCGGGAGAAGGTGGAGGTCATCGCGCGGGAAATGTTGCCATTCCTTGCCGTCGAGATCGCGGTGATCCTGCTGGTGACCTATTTTCCTGTCCTGACCATGACCCTGCCGCGCCTGCTGGGTTTTGCCTGATCCCGCGCCGCGCCAAGTTCCCCAAGTCCCAAACAGGCCGCCTGAGGAGTGTTTCCATGTCTCGCAATGCCGTGTTGACCACCATTTTCGTGCTCTTCGGGCTGGTCTGCGCCTTCGGGGTCAGCCAGACGGCGACCCGGGCGAGCGAGACTACAATCCGCATCGGCTTTCTCGGCTCCCAGGATGATGAGGATTATGACGGCTCACTGGTGTTCAAGGATTATGTGGAAAGCCGGACCAATGGGGCCGTCCGGGTGGAAATTTTCCCGTCCGGACAATTTTGCGGTAATGAGCGCGAATGCATCGAGGGCCTGAAAAGCGGAATTCTCGATGTGCACATGACCGTCATTGGGGGCCTGGGGAACATTTTCGGCCCCGGTCAGGTGCTTGATCTGCCCTATGCCATCCGCGATGACCGGGTCGCCGAATGCCTGTTCGACGGGCCCATCGTGGAGCGCTTGCGGACCGCCGTTCTTAAAGCGGGCCTCAACATGCGTCTCATGACGATTTCGAACACAGGCGGATGGCGCAACTTCGCCACCACGCGCCGCCCTATTCGGTCTCCTGAAGATCTGAACGGCCTGAAGATCCGCACCACGCCCGCGCCCCTGCAGCAGGAACTGGTCCGCATGCTCGGCGCCAACGCGACGCCCATCGCGTGGTCGGAACTCTATACGGCGCTTGCAACCGGTGTCGTGGAGGGCACCAAGAACGGCGTGCAGGACATCGTGAACATGCATTTTCACGATCATATCCGTTACATGATCCTGGACGGGCATTCCTATATGGGCGCCCTGTGGTGGTTCTCGGAACCGGCCTGGCAGGCCCTTACCCCGGAAGTGCGGCGCGTCGTCTATGACGGCTTTCAGCATTTGAAGACGGTGACCCGCGCCCTGCCCATGCGCCGTCAGATCGAGGCCTACAAAGCTTTCCGCGACGCCGGCGGCGAGATCTATGCACCCAGCCCTGAGGAAAAAGCCGTGTTTCGCGAGGCGAGCGCCGGCATGCGCGCGTGGTTCGCGCGCACCTACGGAACCGAATGGCTCGACATCATGGACCGGGAGGTTTCCGCGTGTGAAGCCCGTATCGACTCAGCCTTTGCGGGCGCGAACGGCTGAGGCGCTTCGAATTTCACGGTCCTGGTGCATTGAGTCATTCAGATGGTGCCGCTTGTCATCGCGAGCCGCTCTTGGGCGGCGCGGCGATCCAGGGTCACTGGCTCCGGATTTCGTTGCCCTGGATGGCTTCGCTTTGCGCGCCATGACGGCATGAAACTGAATCAGCTGAATGTGCCGCTGCACGAGCGGGCGAAAGCCCCGCATCTTGACCACTCGGTAAAGCCTTTGGCGACGTTTAAGGGCCAAGTCGGGCGGGTTTTGTCCTGCCACCCCGTCGCATTTTGTACTATGCAGATCCGGTTGAGCTGGACCCAATTAACGGGCGAGCGAAGCAGGGCCTTCGGGCAAGGGAGTGCGCATGGATCGAACGCAGCGGCGCGCGCGTCGCCGGCATATCGAAAAGTTGAATGCCCGCTACGTGGCCTGCCCGTCCTGTGATCGTCTCTGGGCGCGGCCGCGCGTGAAGGAAGGCGATAGGGTCGTCTGTCCCGCCTGCCATGACGTCATGGTGACGAACAAACACCGCAGCGCCCCGCGGACCGTGGCGCTCATGCTCGCCTGCCTCGTGCTCTACGGCGTCACGGTCTCATTCCCGTTCATGAGAATGGAGGCCTCCGGCCTGTCGAACGAGATTTCCGTGATCGATGCGGTCCTGGTTCTGGCGCAAAACGGGATGGTCACGCTGGCCTTGGCCTGCACCGGGTTTATACTGCTGTTTCCCCTGGCGCGTATTCTGCTGCTGTTGTTCCTCGGCATCGTCCTGATGGTCCGTGGCCCAACGGGCTGGCTTCACGCGGTGTCGTTCCGGTTTGCGCAGATCCTGGAGCCCTGGACCATGGCGGAGATTTTCATGATCGGCGTGATCGTCTCGCTGGTGAAGGTGGGCTCCCTGGCCACGGTCACGCTGGGTCCGGCGTTCTTTTCCATGACGGTGCTCGTCATGTTGCTGAGCATCGGCGGTGTTTCGGTCTGCCGCGACACGGTCTGGTCGGATATCAGGAAGGTGTCGTGATGGGGCCTCGCGCCGAAATGGAGGTCGAGGGGCGCCCGCAGGTGCAGGAGGGCATCCGGGCACGGGATCTGGGCATTGCCCAGTGCCGGGTCTGCCGGACCCTGACGGACGAGCCCGGCGAGGCATGCATTGTGTGTGGCGCGCGGACCCGGCTGCGCGACGGCTCCAGCCTGCAATATGTCTGGGCTCTGTGGATTGCCGGGATCATCGCCTTTATCCCGGGCAACCTGCTGCCCATTATGATCACGCGGTCGATTTCGGGCGACAGCGCCTCGACGCTCATGGGCGGCGTGATCTCGCTGGCGCACCACGGCAGTTTCGGGATCGCGGCGGTCATTTTCATTTTTTCCATCCTTATTCCGCTCACGAAATTCGCGATCATCGCGTGGCTTGCCCTCTCGATCCAGCGGGGCTGGGCCATCGACGAGCACCGGCGCCACAGGGCCCACGAGGCTGTCGAGTTTGTCGGGCGCTGGTCCATGGTCGATGTTTTCGTCGTGGCCGCCCTGGCCGCCCTCATCCAATTGGGGGGGATCCTGTCCATCGTTCCGGGGGCTGGCGTTGATGCTTTTGCAGCCTCCGTCATCCTAACCATGCTGTCGGCCATGAGCCTCGACCCGCGTCTTATCTGGGACGGCGCGGCGGCGAGCACGGGGCCGGCCCGGAAAGGTCCGGCGTCAGACGGTCCGGCTGGAGAAGGGGAAACACACAATGTCCACTGACTCATTTGGGTCCGGCCCTCCGTCCGGGCCCGACGTGCCGGAGGCCCATGTGGCACCGGCAAAGGCCCTGAAGTTTTCGCCGATCTGGTTCGTGCCAATCCTGGCCGCGCTTGTGGGCGGCCTCGTGGTCTGGCAAAGCGTGTCCGATCTTGGACCCCTTGTGGAAATCCGGTTCAACAAGGGCCACGGGATCGAAGCGGGCAAAACCCAGATTAAATACAAGGACGTGGTGGTCGGCACGGTGGAGGACGTGGCGCTCGCCGATGGTCTCGACCAGGTGATCGTCAAGGCCCGGATGGACAAGACCGTCGCACCCTATCTGGGCGACGGCACCGATTTCTGGATTGTGGACGCCAGCATCACCGGCACGGACCTGTCCGGCCTTGGGACCCTTTTGTCCGGATCCTACATAGAAGTGGGCTGGGAAGGCCCGGCCCAGCGGCGCAAATACGACTATGTGGGCCTCGATACCCGCCCCTTGACGCCCCCGGGCGCGCAAGGGCGCCATGTCACCTTGCGCACGGAAGAGGCCAGCGGCTTCGGGATCGGCTCGCCGGTCTATTTCAGGCGCATCGTGGTCGGACAGGTGGAAAGCCGGCGCCTCGCGTCCGATTTCAGCCATGTGGAATACGAAGCCTTTATCAAGGCGCCTTATGATCGGCTGATCAAGCCATCGACCCATTTCTGGAACGTCTCGGGGCTGACGGTCGAGGCGGGTGCGGATGGCCTGAGCATGCGCATGGAATCCATTGAATCGCTTCTCCTTGGCGGTGTTTCCTTCGGCGATATCGGGGTGAGTGTGAGCACGGCCGAGCTTGCGGAGGACAGCGTGTTCCATGTGTTCGCCAGCCGAGAGCAGGCCGAGGAAAGCCGTTTCGACATCATGGAAGGGGATGGGTTCCTCTTTATGGTGACCTTTGAGGACAGCATCGAGGGATTGGAGCGCGGCGCGCCGGTGGAGTGGCAGGGCATCCGCATCGGCCTGGTGCGTGATGTGGTGCTCGATCTTGGCGACGGCCCGGGCAACATTGCCGATCGGTCGATTTACGCGGTTTTGGAAATTCAGCCGGGCCGTGTGGGCCTGCAAGACGTGGAGCCTGAACGGGTACGCCGGGCCATGTCGGCCTGGGTCGGCTCGGGCATGCGGGCACGTCTTGCCAGCGGCAATCTTCTGACGGGCAAGAAGATCATCCAATTTGTCGACAAGATCGGTACTGAAGATGCCGATGTGGACTTTGCGGCCACGCCCTATCCCAGCATCCCGACCGCGCCGTCCGAGTTCGGGGCCCTGGCGCAAAGCATCGAGCAGATCATTGCGGATGTGGCGGAACTGCCCCTCGACGAGTTGGTGCGTTCGGCGACGGATCTTTTGAAAAACGCCGGCACGCTGCTGGGGGATCCCGAAACCAAGCGTCTGCCGGCGGAATTGAGCAGCCTGCTGTCAAGTTTCAGCGGAGTGGCCGGCAATCTGGAGACGGCGAGCAAAAATGTGCCGAGCTTGATCGCAAACCTCAACCGTATGGCGGATGTGGGCGAGGCCACCCTGGGCGGCCTGTCGCCGGGGTCGGAGCTTTACTCGGATCTGTCCGGCGCGGTGCGCGACCTGCGTGATGCGGCCCGCTCGCTGGCCGGGCTCGCCGCCCGTCTCGAACGCAATCCAAATGCCCTCATCACCGGGCGCTAAGCGAAGGGTCTGATGCCATGACCAGAGTGAAACCGGCCCTGCTCCTTGCGTCCTTGGCCCTTGCGGGCTGCGGCGGGGGCCCTCCGCCCACCCTCTATCTGCTCGACGCCCGTCCGCCGACCGCCGAACCGAGCCGCGAGGCGGGACGGATCGGGCTGGCCGAGATTTCCCTGCCGGCCTATGCGCGCCGGGACACCATCGTCAGCCGCACCGATGGGGGACGCCTGGTGCAGCATGACGACCACCGCTGGGCCCAGCCGCCGGCCGAGGCCCTTGCGACCGCCCTCAGCTATCACCTGGAGACCCAGACACGCAGCACGGTGGTGCTGAGCCCCTATCCCCGGCGTCTGGATCCGGAGCTGCAGGTGCGGGTGACATTCGATCGCCTGCTGCGTGATCGGGATGGGGCCGCCGAACTGCGCGGCCAGTACATGATTCTTGCGGACAGGGCGGACACGGTGGCTCTGGTGGAGCGCTTCGACATTCGCGAAGCGGCGAGCGCGCCGAGCTACGGGGCGTATATGGAGGCCGTGAATGCTGGCCTGGAGCGCCTCAGTGTGCTGATTGCCCGGGGGTTGCGCGGGATTGAGCAAGAGGCCCGCGCACCGGCCCGCTAAACGGGCCAGTGCGTTGGTACTCCGCGGGATATGGAGCCTCGTTGCCGCGTCAGGCCTCCTTCGGGACGGCCTGGCGCTCGTTCTGGCGCACGGCCCTTAGCGCAAGCCACGCGAGGCCCATGCCGGCGGCGAGCATTGGCAGGGACAGCACCATGCCCTTCGTGATCGGCAAGGGCGGTGCGACAAGCCGGTAATCCACGATCTTGAAGACTTCACAGAAGATCCTGAACACGCCGTAGCCCATCAAAAACAGTCCGGCGGTCAGGCCTGGGAATTTGAGGGCGCCGCGGATGTGGGTGGCGTACCGCAGGACAAAGAAAAGCGCGATCCCCTCCAGGGCCGCTTCGTACAGCATGGCCGGGTGGCGTGGTTCCGGCCCCCATTCAGGAAAGATGATGCCCCAGGGCATTGTCGTCGGGGAGCCCACGATTTCTCCATTGATGAAATTGGCAATGCGCCCGAAGAAGAGACCGAAGGGCACTGCCGCGGCCACCAGATCGGCAATGCTAAACAACACCAGCCCGTGGCGTTTGGCGAAAAGCACCATGGCAAGCGTCGTGCCCAGCAATCCTCCGTGGAAGGACATGCCGCCGTTCCAGACCTTCAGGATTTCCAGCGGCTGACTGAAATAGTAATCGGCATTGTAAAACAGGACGTGTCCGAGCCGGCCGCCCAGGATCACACCCAGCGTGACCCAGACCAGAAGGTCGTCCACTTGGTCGGCGCGCATGGGCGCCTTACCGCCGGCCCACAGCGCGGGGCGGGACAACAGGCTGCGGATGTACCACCAGCCCAGAAGCAGGCCCGCGATGTAAGCGAGGCTGTACCAGCGCAGGCTGAAAAAGCCGATGGAGAAAATCACAGGGTCGAAGTCTGGAAACATCATGGCGTCGCATTCTCCGGGTTCGTTCGGACTGGAGCGGGGCTCACAGACGGCCGTTGATCACATAGTTCAAAAGGCGGACGACCTGTTCGGGCTCCTCCGCAACCGCCATGGCCGCGCCGTCCACCTCCTTGAGGGCGTGGGTCAGCTCGGGGTCGTGCAGGATGATCAGCGGCTTTTGCAGGGCGGAGGCATACCCCGCATCGAAGGCCGCGTTCCACTGCCGGTAGGTGTCCCCGAACCGAACCACGACGAGATCGGCCCACTCGATCAAGGTTCGCGTCCGGAGGCCGTTGACGCCAGCGCCCTTGTGGTCACGCCAGAAGGGGGTGTCCTCCGGGCCCAGGATCTCCGTGCCGCAGCGGTCGCTGGCGTCGTGATCGGTCACGGGACTGGAGAATTCGACCGGGAGGTCGAGCTGGCTGGCGGCGCCGACGATGCGCTCGCGCCAATCCGTGTGGATTTCGCCGGACAAATAGACGTTCCAGATCGTATCCTTGGGGGTGAGCGTCATGCGGCATCTCCGGACCCGTGTGGGCTTGAAGGGCCCACACTCGTGAATGCGAGGGAACACCATAAGGGATGGCGCGCGGATTTGCCGACCGGGCGGTGCACGCTGCCATCACTTTGCTGTAGTCTTAGGCTTTAGTCTTGGACCATGTTGGTGGCAAATGCGATGGGTCCGGCGTTGGAGTCATCTGCTTTTGGCGCTTTTGGGCTGCCCGGACCTCTTACCAGACCTCTTAAAAGGCCAGGTGGCTTGTGTTTTTTCGACCGTTCCGGCGCGTTTTGGGCGCCAGGCACGGTCCTGTTCATGTCAGGAGGCGTTCCATGCGGTTTTCGGTTTGGTCGCTGTTTCTCAATCTCGCCGCTGTCGCAAGCCTGTGCGGCGTGGCCTATGGATACAATGAGGGCATCCTGGCGCCGGACAACGCGTTCTACGGCGCCCTGTCCTTGCTCGTGCTCTACACCGGCATCCAGCTTCTCGCCCGGGACGGTATGCCCGTTGGCGAAGCGCTCCGGTCCATGGCCTTTGAGCCGGGCTCCTATCCGTCCCACGCGGTCGGCTATGTGTCCTACCTCGTCAGCACGATCATCGGGATCGGCATTGTGACGTTGAGCGTCACGGGCGGCTGACGGGCGGGATCGGAACCGAGGACATTCAAGACTGTTTGTGCGCCCGCGCCGGTATGACCGGGGCGGGCGTTTACCGTGCCGAGACGGACCACTGGCCCGCCGCCCACTGGCCTGCCGCGTTGTGCCGTCTGCCTTCGGTTCCGCGGCGCGTGTGCGCACCTGTCTACATCACGCGCTTTAGGGCCAATCGCTCGCGCTGACCCATCTCCTCAAGCCTTTCCGTAAGCGGAGCAGTACCCGATAAGGGGCCGGAGACCTGGCAGCGAAAATCGCCGATCCCCCGTTTTCGACCCCGTCACCATCATGCTGCGGACTTACAGCAGCGGGCGAGACATCCAGATCAGTCTGTGCCCAGCTTGCCGCTGCTCTGTTTTGAGAGTGCCGGGCGATGAATTGGCACCGCACTTTAACGGCCGTGGACGACGGTGCTTTCACCCCTCACGCTTCAGTGATTTTGGTTTGCGTGTGAAATTGAGGACCTGGTCGGTCAAACGAAACTCCTCCAGATGCACGCCCTCACGTTCCAGAAAGCGGGCCGGGACCACGGTCACGCCGAAATGGACCGGGTGGATCACGGTCATGCGCAAGTTCTGCATCAGGAACGCTTTGCGGGCGAGTGCCTCGGCGTAGATGAGCACGTCGTCGCCGCCATTGGTCTGGGGGGCCTGGGACAGATCGACAATGCACTCGCGCGGATCGTGGCGCCGCAAAAGCGCGGCCAGCCTTTCGATCAGCTCCATACCCTCATCCAAGGATTGAACGCCGACCTGGTCGAGATACACGCGCGATAGCGGTTCCACATACTCAAGATCGTATCCCATCGTTGCCCCACCTAAAAAATGCAGCCCACTGCGTGATGGGCATACCGCCACGGCGAAGTCCTCGCCCCAGTCGCCCACGCTAGATCGGGGACCACGGAAGATTCAACGCCCCGGCGAAGGCATGGAAACATTTTCGCTCACGGTGTTACCCGATTGCGTCACGGGAGATGGGGCGAGCGCGGACTCTTGGGCGCATTAATCCGCTGCGCTGATCTCCATGGGGACAAGGTTTGCAAGGCGTCTGGCGCTCTGGGGATCATGGCTGGGCAAATAGACCGTCGGACGTTCTCCAACGAGGCACCGCAAGCGCGACAAGGTTTGCCGACCATCGCCAACATTCGCGCAAATCCCGGCGACCTCGTCGCTCACCAGTTGGGTGTCATCGAAACTTGCATCGCCTGCGAATAAAATGTCGCGCCCCGATCCTCGCAGCAATACGGATTGGTGATCCACCGAATGGCCTGGTGTGGGCAGGATCACCACGTCCGCGGCCTGTGTCACACATGCAAGGCGGTCAAAACCCGCCAAGGATGCGGATTTGTAGCGGGGAAAGCGCGGCGCGAACCAGTCCGGATAGCGGCAGGCAAGGACGCCCTGGCTTACCGGATAATCTCCCTTGGGCACGATGATGTCCGCCTTAGGGAAGGATGGCAGTCCCCCCATGTGATCCGAGTGCAGATGGGTTTGAATGAGCCAGCGCACATCGCCTGGCGCCAGCCCGATCCGGGCCATCTGGGCCGCCAGTTCTTCTTCCCGATCGACCGCGAAGCGCAGATTACGGGTATAAAAAACTGGGTGGTGCCGTCGCAATTGAAATAGTCCGGGTCCTGCGTGCGCGCTGTTTCGCCCGCATCAATGCAGATCAAGCCCTCCGGATGCTCGACCAACCAGGCCTGTATTGGTAACCAGTCCGTCCACGTTCTGTCCAGAAGGATGCGTGGAAGCCGCAGGGCGGCCGGTCCCTTCAGGGTACGGTGGGCCCGCTTCACCGCGACCCAACCGGTCTGCACGGCATGCACCCGCAGCCCGTCATCTGTGACGCTCGTGGTGATGGGGGAGAGGCCCTCTGGGCGGGGTCCCGGCTGGCCGGCGGTCAACGGGGCGCTGTTCGGCATGCAGCCTCCAAGGCGTGAGGGCGCGCAGAGGCTCGCGGGCACCGATCAGGACGCGGCGCCGGCCCATGCCGGGTCCGCAGCGTTATATCCACGCGCTCGAGCAGGCCCCCCGAGGCGTGGGCCGTGCGTTGTCCGTAGGGTGACACACGCAAGGCCAATCCAGTCACGGAGCAAAGCCCCGTGACTGGATTGGGTGCTTAGAGGACTGTCAGCATGGCCGCGACGAGGGGGTGGCGCACGATGTCCCGGTCTTCCATGCGCACCACGGACACATGCTCAAGCGTGGACAATTTGTCTGCAATCGTGCCGAACCCGGACAACCCGTCGAGCAAGTCGGTCTGGTCCGGATCGCCGGTCAGCACCATGGTCGAATGCCAGCCAAGCCGTGTGAGCAGCATTTTGAGCTGTCCATAGGTGCAGTTCTGCGCCTCGTCGATGACAATAAAGGTGTTGTTGAGCGTGCGCCCGCGCATATAGCCCACGGGTGCAATCTCGATGGACCCGTCCGACAACAGACTTTTCAAGCGCTTCGCCCCAAGCCTGTCGCTCAAGGCGTCATAGAGCGGGCGCAGGAAGGGGGCGAGTTTGTCTTCCATGTCGCCAGGCAGGAAACCGATGGTCTCTCCGGCCTCGATGGCCGGACGGGACAGAGTGATTCGGGCCACCTCGCCGGCCTCCAGGGCTTCGACGGCCTTGGCGATGGCAAGATAGGTCTTGCCGGTTCCCGCGGGGCCGATGGCCGCCACGAGGGAGCGGCTTTCCATGGCCTCCCACAGGGCCTGTTGGTTGGGGCTGCGCGGCTTGATCTTGCGCATGTAGCTTTGGTCTCGCCCCTGCACGGGCAAAGGATCCCAGCCGCTTCCTTCCGGAAAAAGGGCATGAACGGTGCCGAATGCCTCATCGCGGGCGCAGCGCTCGTCCCGTCGTACGCGGGCGGTCTGGCGGGCACGTTTCCCCATAAGATCCTCCATTGATAAGGGGGCGGAAGAAACCGGTGGTTTGCGGTGCCTCTCTCGTCCGGCGCCTTGCGCCTGGGCGTACGAGGACACTGCTTTGTGTGCGAAGGGGTTTAAGGATCGGGCGCGTAAGCAAAGCCGGATAGGGCAGGGGATTCTGCTGGTCCGGGGGCTGATCGCCTGGGGTTTGCCCTGCTGGGGGCTGAAAACCGAGCCATGCGTGAGGGATCACGAGCGCACCGTCGTTGTCATTGCTCCGTGCGCGCACCCTGGACGGACAACCCTTGCCATCCCATTGAGATCCGTGTGGGGAAGAAAAAGAATATTCTCGGCGCCGGGCACAAAAAAACCGTGCGGGCAAAACCGGCACGGGCGACAGAGCAGATATCAAAGGGGCGGCGATAAAGGGAGCACCGATTCGGGGGAAGGAGCCTGTGGCTTCCAGGACCGCCGGTCCTGAAGCGCGTTGCCTCCCGCATGGGCGGCATATCGGGTATGTCGTGACGGCGTCTCGACCAGCCAAAGGCAACCCCGCTGCTTGCGGACGGCTTATCAACGCAGCCCAACGAGGGCCGGTAACGAGCGATCCATCAAACTTTCGATTCCAGACTATACACGAAAGTGCACGTCCGTCGAGAGACTATTCGTGTGCGGCCCAGCGTGTCTCCAACTCCGCGTCGCCGACCCCATTTTGGAGCCGGCGCCAGCCCACTCCCGGCCAGCCGAACCGATGACAATATCCACTGGCACGCCTGAAAGGATGACCGCGCCGCTGAGGCCATTCGATGGCACCCCACGGGGAGAAACTATGGCATCATAGTGAACAAAAGATCGAAGGAGCCCCCAATGTCCTTGCAGCCTGTCCCGCGTTCGGCCGTAGCCGTCCTCGCCGTGTGTCTGGGTCTTATTCTGTCCATCGGCGCGAGTGCCGCCCAGGCGCCGCTGTCGGACGAGGATTTCCCGGCGCGAGACCGGGGCGAAGGCCCCTATGACCGGCTGATCATTGACGGGGGTATCCTGATCGATGGTTTGGGTGGCCCGCCCCAGGGCCCGACAGTCATCACGGTCGAGAAGGATCGAATCACATCGATTCGGATCAAACGGCCGGGCGATGAGGCGCCGGAACCAACCGAAAGTGTCCGGGTGGTCGATGCCTCCGGCAAATACATCCTGCCGGGCCTGATCAATGCCCACGGACATATCCATTCGGTTGCCGGTGGGGAGCGGGGCTGGGGCGGCGCGGTGCCGTCGGACTATATCGGCAAGCTCTGGCTCGCCCATGGGATCACGGCCGTGCGCGAGGTCGGCAATGGGCGCTCTACCGACTGGGTAATGGATGTCACCCGCCGCGCGAGCGCCAACGAGATCACCCTGCCGCGCATCTATCCGCATATTCGCTTCGCGACCCGGCGCACGGGCCAGGAAATCACCACGCCGGATCAGGCGCGCCGTTACATCCGAACCATCGCCCAGGCGGGCGCCCATGGCGTGAAGTTTTTCGGCGCGCCCAAGCGCATCCTCGCGGCGGCTTTCGATGAGGCCAAGGCCCTGGGCCTGCGCACCACCATGCACCACGAACAAACCGCCGTGGTGGAGGCGAATGTGCTCGCGACCTCGGGGCTCGGTCTGAACTCCATGGAGCATTGGTACGGCCTGCCCGAGGCGCTGTTCACCGACCGGATCGTGCAGGATTACTCGCCGGATTACATTTATCAGAACGAGCAGGACCGCTTCGGCGAAGCCGGACAGCTCTGGGCCCAGGCAGCGCCCCAGGGCACGCCGCGCTGGCGCACGGTCATGGACACCCTGCTTGAGCGGGACTTCCACATCGTGCCGACCTTCACGATCTACATCGCCAATCGGGACTGGATGCGGGCCCGGCGCGCCGAATGGCACGACGAGTACACCATGCCCGCGCTCTGGGATTTCTTCCGGCCGAGCCTCCAGGCCCACGGCTCCTACTGGTTCGACTGGACCCAGCGCCGGGAGCTTGATTGGGCGGAAAACTTCCGCCTCTGGATGACGTTCATCAACGAATACAAAAATCGCGGCGGGCTCGTCGGCGTCGGCGAGGACGCCGGCTACATCTATTCCACCTATGGCTTCGGTCTGATCCGGGAGCTTGAACTCCTTGAAGAAGCCGGCTTCCACCCGCTGGAAGTCGTGCGGGCGGCCACCCTTATCAATGCGCGCATTCTGGGGGTCGACGATCAGATCGGCAGTGTCGAAGTGGGCAAGAAGGCGGATCTGGTCATCGTGCCCGAAAACCCGCTCCAGAATTTCAAAACGCTCTATGCCACGGGGCACATTCGCCTTGATGAGGAAACGGGCGAGGTGGTGCGGGTCGGCGGCGTGGAGGCGACCGTCAAGGACGGCATCATCTATGATGGCGAGACATTGCGCGCCGATATCCGCGCCATGGTGGCCGCCGCAAAGCAGGCCCGCGGAATTGCGCCAGGCCCCATGCCCATCGTCACGCGCAAGCCCTGAAGAATGGGCCCTGAACGATGGGGCCTGAATGATGGTGTTTGCAGGCTTGAGGTCTTTGATCCGCCTCAAGCCCAACCCCAACCCAACGCGGCGGCGAAGATTACGCCGGCGCCTGCCAGGGGCTCAGCAGGTCGCCAAGCCCCGCCTCATCATGGCGGCCGAGAAACAATTGCTCGGCGACGCCGAGGCCCTCGAAAGACCGGCCGTCCGTTTCGAGCCGCGCGGTCGTCAGGGCCTGGATGTGCATGAAGAGGATGTCTGTGTCCTCAAGTTGCTCCGTATCCAGAACCTCATGGGCAACCTCCAGGTCGCCGTGGTCCATCCCGTGGCCCCAAACGGGGTGGGTGTAGCCCAGGCCTGACATGTAAAAGCGCGGGCCCATGGTCAAGCTCAAGGTTGCGGGGCCGGCCTCGCCCTCCATGCGGCAGGTCAGGCCCGCAAGGCGCCGGCTACCGGCTTGCCAGTGATACTCATAGGACAGGCTGTGGTAGTGGCGCGCCCGCCCGCCGTCCACAGGCTCCTCCACGGCGCGGCGAGTCCAGGGGCGGCCCCTTTCGTCGTCATTGGTGCGGCCGAAGTCCACATGGCCGTCGATATTGGTCGGGGTCCACAGCCAGTAAAACTGTGGCAGGCCCGTGCTCGGCGGCGGCTGGGCATCCGGGGCGCCGACGGGGCGAATGCCCCAACTGCGGTCCCGCGTGCCCCAACACGTCGCCGACTGAACAGCGTGGCGCGTGCCCGCCACCTCGATCCAGCCGCGCCAGGTCACGTTCTGGGTCAGGCGTGTGTAGTCCATGAAGGCCCGCGTGCCCATGCGCCGGGTAAAACGCGGCTCCTCAATGGGCGGGTGGCGCACATCGAAGGTCAAGTCCGCCTTGAGGCCGCTCTCATTGTCCGACACGAGCAGGCGGCAGGATTTGAGCGGCTCGATGATCTCGATGGAGAGCGGGCCCACGGACAAGACCGAACGATCCCCGTTCATGCGCCGGGAGGCCCGCAGAATGTGCTGCTTGCCGTCCTTCAGAACACAGAACGCCCCGTCCATCACATCGAGGTTCGGGTAAAGTCCGAAGGCCATGGCGAAGAACAGGCTCCGGTCGCGCGTGTAGCCGTTGAAAAAGTACCGATCATAGAAATTCCGGTCCGTGCCGGCAAAGGCCATGGGATCAGGCGTCTGGTGAAAGGGAAACTCATCGGCACCGGTCAGCATGGGGAGCGTCTCCATAAGGGGTTTTGTTCAAGGCACGCCATGGCCAGGAGCACAGCGGCGAGGCAGTCCAGGGCCAAGGGCGCAACTCGCGTTCAAAGCGTAACCATGCCGCGCCCTCGGAAGGCCATTGGGGCGAGGAGGTCTGTCGCGCGATAGTGCTGGCCAACGGGCACCGAGGACGCGGCCCTGGATCGCGGGCTCGCTGCGCTCCTCGGGATGACGGTGACGGCCCGGTCCGCCCGCCGGTCACACCATGTCGTATTCGATGGGCAGGCGCTTGAGGCCGGTCACGAAGGTGCTGGCCATCGCCGCCGGCTCACCGGCGAGGCGGACGCTTTTCAGGCGCGGGATCATCTCTTCCCAGAGGATTTTCATTTCCATGCGTGCCAGATGCATGCCGAGGCACATATGGGGCCCATAGCCGAAAGCGATCTGCTTGTTGGCGCCACGGTCGATCCGGAACCGGAAGGGATCCTCGAAGACGGCTTCGTCCCGGTTGGCTGAGCCGTAGCACAGCATCAGCCAGTCACCGGCACCGATGGACTGTCCGCCCACCTGCGTGTCCTTGGCGGCCGAGCGCATGAAGGTGCGCACCGGTGAGGTCCAGCGGATGGATTCTTCCACAAAGTCCGCGATGCGCTGGGGCTCGGCCTTCAGCCTGTCCAAAAGCCCTGGCTGGGTGGCCAGCGCCCACATGCCCCCCGATGTGGAGGAGGACGTCGTATCGTGGCCCGCCGTGGCGACGATGGTGTAGTACCCTGTGCTTTCCTCGATGCCGATGGGCACGCCGTCCACGGTGGCGTTGGCGATGATGGTGGCCAGATCGTCCCGGGGCCTGGCGCGCCGGTCCTCCGACAGGGCCGCGAAATATTTGGCGAAGTCCTCCACCACCGTGGCCATGATCTCCGCATATTGCGAGGCGTCGAGCGCCTCCATGAAACGGGCCGTCTCCTCGTCCTGGGCCCCGAAAATCTCCTGGGTCAGGCGCAGCATGAGGGGGAAGTCGTCTTCCGGCACCCCGAGAATGTTCATAACCACTTCAAGCGGATAGTTGAGCGCCACATCGGCCACAAAATCACAGGCCCCACCCTTATCCGCCATGCGCGCCACGCTTTTACGGGCGATTGCAAGAACGTCCGCCTGCCGCTTTTTCACGCTGGCGGGCATGAACCAGGCCTGGGTCAGCAGCCGATACTTCATGTGATCGGGCTCGTCCATCTGCACCAGGGTGCGGATGAGATGGGGTGTGCCGGTGATCTCCCGCACCCGCCGGTCCGTGACGATGTTGGTCAGCGTCGCGGCCCGGTCGCCATAGGGAAACAGGGTGTTGTCCTTGCTGATGGTCTGCAGGTCTTCATATCGGGAGACCACCCAGAAGGGGTCGTAGCCCTCCGCGTGGGCCACGCCCAGCGGCATGTTCGCCCGCAGCCAGGCATAGGCCTCGTGGATCTCATCGGTGGCGTAGGCCTTCGGATCCACGATCGTGGCGGCGATGGTGTCCGGAAGGCGCGGCGATGCGGGCATGGCGTGTCCCCCTGCTGAGCATGGCGCGAGCCATGATGAACCCGCGCTCTTTACCAAAGTGTACCCAGCGGGCAAGGCGGCGCCAAGGGCGTTGCAGCCCATGCTGCCGGAGAGTAGGAGCGACGCGAACACGCAAGGGCGACACAAACAAAAAGCCCCCGGAGCGGCGCTCCGGGGGCTCTCGTCGTGGTGGCCGTCAGGCGGCGTTTTTACTCGCGGTCGCCAAGCAGGCTGAGCAGCATCATGAACAGGTTGATGAAGTCCAGATAGAGGTTCAGGGCGCCCATGATGGCTTTCTTGCCCATCGTGTCGGAATCGTCGCCCGCGTAATAGACCTCTTTGATGCGCTGCGTGTCGTAGGCCGTCAGACCCGTGAACACCAGAACGCCGATCACGGAAATGGCGAACTGCAGGGCGCTCGACTGCATGAAGAGGTTGACGAGGCTCGCGATCACGAGGCCGATCACGCCCATGATCAGGAAGCTGCCCCACTTCGAGAGGTCAGCTTTCGTCGTGTAACCGTAAAGGCTCATGGCGCCGAAGGTCACGCCCGTGATTAGGAAGACGCGGACCACGCTTTCGCCCGTGTAAGCGGCGAAGATATAGGACAGCGACACGCCCATAACGGCGGCATAGAGCCAGAAGCAGAGCTGGGCCGTGCCGAAACTCATGGCGTGAATGCGGGCCGACAGGAAGAAGACGAAGCCAAGCGGCGCAAGCATCACCACCCATTTGAGCGGCGTGCCGTGGATCGTCATCAGCAGCTGCGGGCTCGTGGAGATGGCGAAAGCCACAGCGCCCGTCAGACCCAGGCCCAACAACATGTAGTTGTAGACCGAGATCATGTACTTGCGCAGGCCTTCGTCGATATCGGCGGCTTGCGCACGCGCTGCACCGCGGGCGCTAAAAGCTGTGCGGTTTTGGTCAACCATGGAGGACTTCCCCGTTTTCATCGTCGAATTGGGTGGCCCACCCTCGCGGCGGACCCGAGAGATATGTGGTGGTCCAGGTGCCGATTGCGAGGGGGCCTTGTGCGACTCGCCGCCCTCCTCGACCTAAACATCGGTATTGTGCCAGCCGGCCCTGTCTTTTCAAGCGAAAGCGGTGGGCCGTTGCCTGTCACGCGCGAACCATACCACCTCGGCCTTGCTATTCCGTGCGCAGGATCCGGGCCGCCGGCACGCTCAAGGAGCGCCAGGTGCCCGCCAATCCCAGCACAATCGTAATCCCCGTGGCGGCCAGAACCGTCAGGGCCACGGTGCCGGGCAGAAACGTCCACGGCCCTTCCATCACCTGAGTGATCACGAGATAGGCCGTAAGGGTGCCAGCCCCGGCGGCGATCACAGAGGTCGCAAGGCCGAGCAGGGCATATTCGATGACATAGACCCCAATCACCCGGCCCCGGGTCGCGCCCAGGGTCTTGAGCAGGCTGGCGTCATAGACCCGCTGCCGGTGCCCCGCCGCCATGGCACCGGCGAGCACCAGAATGCCGGCAACCAGGGTCACGCCCGTCGTGCCCCGGATTGCCAAGGCCAGATCGGCGATAAGCTCATTGATGGCGCTCAGGGCCTCGCGCACGCGCACCATGGAGACATTGGGGAAGGCATCGCCGACCCGCCGCTCCAACTCGTCCTCGGCAGAGGGCTCGGCCTGGACCGTGGCCACATGGGTATGGGGCGCGTTTTCCAGGATGCCGGGCGAGAAGACGAAAATGAAATTGAGGCCCACCGTTTCCCAATCGAGCCGGCGCAGATTGGCGATCTCGGCTGTCAGCTCCCGGCCCAGCAGGTTGAAGGTCATGGTGTCGCCGATACCCACACGGAATTCCCGGGCGAGGTCCACATCCATGCTGAGGAGCAGGGGGCCCGAATAGTCCGCATCCCACCAGTCCCCTTCGACCAGGTCCGAATTGACCGGCACGGAGCGGGCATAGGTCACGCCCCGGTCGCCTCGCAGGGCCCAGCGTCCGCCGTCGCCCACCTCGGCCTCCTCGGCCGGCACGCCGGCGATGCGCACGATCCGTCCGCGCAAGGAGGGCACCCGCACGAGGTCGCCCGTGCCCGGCACGTCGCGCACAATGGCATCGAAGGCCTCGATCTGGGTGTTCTGGATGTCCACAAAGAAAAAGGCCGGCGCGTTTTCCGGCAGACGGTCGCGCACCTGGGCTGAAATATTGCCATCGATGAGGGACACCGAGACGAGCAGGGTGAGGCCAAGACCCAAGGATAGCACGACGCTGCCCGTGGGCGCGCCCGGCCGGTACATGTTGGCCAGCGCCAGACGCAGCACTGCGACTCGCGGGCGCCCCATGGCCCGGGCCAGCGCCTCAATGAGGGCGGCCACACCGCGCAGCACCACAAAGGCGCCCACGGCGGCGGCCAGGAAAATCGCCGAGAAGATCCGATTTTCCGTAAACGTCACGGCGAGCACCGCAATGGCGGCAAGCGCCGCGGCCATGGCCACGAGGTAGCCGGCGCGGGGCAGGGTGCGGCTTGGCGCCACCAGATCGCGGAACAGGCCGGCGGCGGGCACCTCTCGGGCACGCGCCAGGGGCCAGACGGAAAACGCCGTGGCCACCAGAACACCGTAAAGCGCCGCGAGGGCCAGGGCCCCGGGATAAAGGTCGAAGCGGGCCGGAATAGGCAGGCGGTCGCCGAAAAAGACGCCGACCAGGATGGGTGCCGCCCCGCCGATGATCAGCCCCAGAACGATACCGAGTGCGCTGATCGCCGCCATCTGCCAGAAATAGATGCTGAAGATCAGGCGGCCCGGCGCGCCGAGACATTTGAAGGTGGCAATGACCTTGACCTTGCGCTCCAGGAAGCTGCGCGTCGCGTTGCCGACCCCCACACCGCCCACGATCAGCGCCGTGAGACCCACCAGGGTCAGGAATACCGACAATTGTTGCACGAAATTTCGCGTGCTGGGTGAGGCATTCATCCGAGTGCGGATTTGCCAGTCGGAGTCCGGGAATGCCTCGCGCGCTTCGCCGACGAAGGCCCGCACGCCCGCATCGCTCGTGCCGTCCGCCAATGTGAGGCGGGTGCGGTAGTCGATCAGGCTGCCGACCTGCTCCAGGCCCGTGGCGGCAAGGCCTTCCCGGCCGATCATCAGGCGCGGGCCCAGGCGAAAGCCCGCCGCCACGGCATCGGGCTCCTCGATGATCTGGGCCCGGATCTCGAAGGTTTCGGTGCCGACGACGATGCGGCTGCCGATTTCAAGATCGAGGCGGCGCAGGAAGGTGCCCTCCGCCACGGCGCCGAACACGCCGTTTTGCCGTGCAAGCAGCGCCTGCAGGTCTGCGGCGGGCTCAAGCAGAATGTCGCCGGCCAGGGGATAGGCCCCGTCGACAGCCTTAAGGGAGACGAGGCGGCGGGCCGCGCCGTCCTCGCGCTTGGCCATGGCGCGCATGGCGGCCAGTTCCGAAACGCGCTCGGCGCGCTCGGCGAGCCAGGCTTTTTCCTCCGCGTTCAGATCACGCAAAGTGACCTCGACCTGCACGTCGCCGCCCAGCAGGCTGCGCCCCTCCTCGGCGAGCCCCCGTTTGAAGGCCGAGGCCACCGAGCCCACGGCCGCGATGGCCGCCACGCCAAGGGCGAGGCAGGCGATGAAAATCCAAAAGCCTCTCAGGCCGGCGCGCAGCTCCCGCGCCGCATAGCGAAGCGCAAGCATCAGGCGACCTCGTTGCTGGCAGTGGTGCGGGGGCGGCCGTCTTCGATGGTTTCCACCTGGCCGTCGCGCAGGTGCACGACCCGGTCGCACAGACGCGCCAGATCCGGATCGTGGGTGATCAGCACCAGGGTCGCGCCGACCCGTTTGTGCAGGCCGAAAAGCAGATCCACGATCTGCCCCCCTGTTGTGCCGTCGAGATTGCCCGTGGGCTCATCGGCCAGGATCAAACGCGGCTCCCCGGCCACGGCGCGGGCGATGGCCACGCGCTGCTGCTCCCCGCCCGACAGCTGGCTTGGATAGTGGGTCAGGCGATGGGACAGACCCACGGCCTCCAATTCGCGGGCCGCCCGGCCAAAGGCGTCGGCACGGCCGGCCAGTTCCAGTGGAATGGCCACATTTTCAAGGGCCGTCATGGTGGGCACCAGGTGAAAGGACTGGAACACGATGCCCACTTTGTCGCGGCGGAAAAGGGCAAGGCCGTCCTCCCCGAGATCGCCCAAATTCTGGTCTGCAACAATGACAGAGCCGGTGCTGGGCCGCTCAAGGCCGGCCATGACCATCAGCAGGGTCGACTTGCCCGAGCCCGAGGGACCGACAAGGCCCACGGCCTCGCCATCCGGCACATGCAGGGAAATGCCCCGCAGGATATCCACGGGGCCTGCCTCGCTTGCCAGGGACAGGGTGATGTCTTCCAGTGTGAGCATGGGATGTCTTCCTTTTCCGAAGGCCGTTACGGCCCGGAGACACGGCAGGATCAAGTCCAAACAGTCAGGAGACTATGACCATGGCGGCAAATGCGAAGCGGACGCGGCGCTTCTGGCTGGGAGCAGCGTCGGTGGCGTTGTTTTCGGCGGTGGAGTTCACGGCGCCAGCATGGGCCATGCTCACCTACAAAGAAAAGGGCATTGCGCCGGAAACCGAACCGCAGATCCGTATTCTGGGCCTTGGGGACAGTTTGATGCAGGGCTTCGGCCTGCCCCAGGGCGAGGGCTTTGTGGAGCAGCTCCAGGCCGCCCTGCGGGCCCGCGGCCATGATGTGACGGTGGTCAATGCCGGCGTGTCCGGAGACACCTCCGCCGGGGGGCGGGCACGCCTTGGCTGGAGCCTTGCCGAGCCCGTGACCCATGCCATCGTGGAACTGGGGGCCAATGATGCCCTGCGCGGCCTTGAGCCGTCCGAAACGGAGGCGAATTTGCGCGCGATCCTGGAGACGCTCCAGGCCCGGAACATTCCCGTCCTGCTGTGCGGCATGATGGCTCCGCGCAATCTGGGTCCGGACTATGTGACCGAGTTCGATGGCCTCTATCCCCGCCTCGCCGAGGAGTACGGCGCGGTGTTTTATCCGTTTTTTCTCGAAGGTGTGGCCCGGGAGGCCGCCCTCAACCAGGGCGACGGCATCCATCCGAACAAGGAGGGCGTGGCCGTGATCGTGGAAAAGATGGTGCCCTATGTGGAAGAGTTGATTGGGGTTGAAGCCCAGGCGCAGTGAGGTCGGCATTCGCGTATCCAGGAAGGCGGCGCCGGCCTCCGATTTGGCTGGCGTTGCGGGGGAGGCGCTCTGGCGGGCGGCCCGGGCCGATGCCGACAAGACGTGGCGCGTTTCCGGGGCGGCCTTTCCAACCGGCCTGCGGCTCTGTCCGTACATCTGCCTGTGTCCGCGCATCTACCATAGGGACGCGGACATGGAGCGTGCCGCCGAGGCGGTTGGAGCGTGCCGCAGAGGCGCTTGCCGCCTGGGCGTGACGTCAGGTGCTTTCCGGCGCGGGCGTCTCGACCTCTTCCGTGCCCGGCTCCTCGGCGGGGGGGGCGTCCTCGTCCGCCTCCGGCTTGTCGATGCCCTTCAGCCGGTGGGCAAGGGTGGCTGTCAGCTCAAAACCCAGCAAAAGCAAAAACGCGCTGATCCAGAACCACAGCATCAGGCCCGCCACGGCGCCAAGCGGCCCGTAGACCGCGTTGAAATCAGCAAATTTGGAAATGTAGACGGATAAAATCCGCGATGCCGCAATCCAGAGCGCCGTCGTGGTCAAGGCCGCATAGGCGGCAAAGCGGATGGTGCCCCGCCTGCGCACCGAGCCGAACCAGTACACCGGCGTCAGGATGGCAAGGCCAATGATCACCAGGATCAGGGGCTCCAGCGCTTTGAGCGCTTGCCAGCCGAGTTCCAGCCGATTGTCCGTGTCGATGGCGCGCAGGGTTTCAAAGGCGATGGGAATGAAAATAAGGATGCTGATCACAAGGGCTGCAAGAAGAATGCCGATCAGCGTGAAGACCAGCGACAGGGCGGCAAACACGATAATGCCGTAGGCGTGGGTCTGGGGAAAGCTCAGCTGCAATGCCGCCATGAGCGCCCGCACGGCCGAGCCGGCACTCCACAGGGCGATGGCGAAACTCACCACCGCCGTCAGGCCGAGCTGCATGCCGTCATCGAGCGTTTTATCCACGACCTGGCGCACAAGGGCGAGGGCCTCCGGCGGCGCGAAGGGGGCCAATTCGTCAAGGAGCTCGCGGATGGAGGCCGGATCCGCCACAAGCCCGTAGACGGCCACGAAGACTGCGGTGCCTGGGAAAATCGAGAGCAGCATGTAAAAGGCGATGCCGGCGGCCACCAGCGAAAGCTGCTTCCGGCCCACCTCAATGATTGCGTCATAGACCGCGCCGAACAACGACCCCATCAAATCCGTGACCTCCGTGTCGTCCCTGCTCCTGCAAGACATAGAGGTCCCGCTCGGCCAGGTCCACACACGCCGAAATCGGGAGCAAGACCGTCGCTCCCCTTCGCCATGGGGCGGCAGGGCGAGCGACGGTTGGTTCATGCCCGGCGACGGTGCAGGTCAGCAGGATGCCTTGCCCCGCTCCACGGCATATTTGGTGCGCCCGATGGTCCAGCGGCCTTGGGTGAAGCCCTGGAGATTGAAGCGTTGCTCGCTGCCGTCCGGATTTGTCAGGATCACAGTCCCCTGCTGCACCTGCCAGCGGCCCGAATTGCGGGACGTGCCGGCCGCGCCGGCCCAGGCGTCGTTGGACTGGGTTCGACTGTTATACTCTCCGCCCACGGAGACAGAACCCTCCGAACTGCGGTGGAAGACGCCGTTACGGCAGAAGTGGATGTATCCGGACGAGCCGCCACGGGCGCTGGAAAAGACGCTCGGGGAATACACCCAAAAGACCCGTGAGCCGACAATGGACTGGCCTCCGGATCCGCCCTGGCCACCGTCATTGACCTGGGGCATGGGGGCCTGGGACGTGGGCCGTGTTTGAGACGCGTTCATGGGCCGGGCCGTCCCGGTGCCCAGCGCTGGCCCGCCCTTGATGTTGGCGAAGGGCCGCTGGCCGATCAGGCCGAAATCGCCGACATTGTCCACGTAGTAGGCGCCCGGCTGCATGCCCATAAAGGCCATCATCTGGTGCAGCTCTTGGGTCACCGGCTCTCCGTTTACGGTGTAGAGCGGCTGGGCCGGGGCGGCCGGCGCGAACAGGACGACCATACAGCCGACCAAAAGCGCCGCGACCCCGCCGCGCAGGGCCGTTCTCATCTCCAACCATCGCATCAATACGGATCGCATTCCTTGCCTCCTGGTGTCTCTTGAGTGGGGCTCAATGGGGATCAAGCCGCACCGCATGGACGCGGCACGGCTTAATCCAAGAAAAACCCGAGATACGAGGGGCCGGTGTGCTGTTCAACACAGGGTATTCTTAAGACTGCTTTAGTCCTTCACAGGCGCATAAGCGACGACCTTGATTTCCGTCAGGCCCGTGTCGGGCCATAGGCGGTCGATATCGATGGCCGTCCAGGCGGGGAAGGGCGCCTTCACGAACTCTTTTTTCACCGCCATGAAGACGTCCCCTTGGCCGCGCAGGTCGGTGTGGAAGGTGGTCATTTCCACCACATCGTCCCAGTCCGCGCCGGCGGCCTCCAGAACCGTGGCGATGGCCTCGAACGCCCTACGGAAGGCGGCCGTCATCTGTTCGTCGGTGGGCGCGTCCGTGTCCGGGACACCGGCCACCACACCGGCGGTGAAGACATAGTCCCCGGCCCGTATGGCGGGGCTGTATTCAAATTCGGTCACCGCGCGTTCCATGCCTTCGGGCACGATGGCCTGCTTGGCCGTGTGCCCGTCCGCCAGAGCGGCGCCGGCGGCAAACATAAGAGCGGCGCCGGCGGCAAACGTAAGGGCGGCGCCGGAGGCAAGCGTAACGGCGGCGGCCGCGCGTGCTGTCCTGTTCACCATGGGATGGGGTCCTTTTCTGCTCTGCATGTTTGGTTCACTGCGCATTGCGCGCGCTTGCGTGCGGCCGGTGCGGGAACTCTCGCGCACCGGACCCGTCCATCAATCGCGGCCCTTGAACGTCAAGGTGACCGTTACGTCGTCCGCCATTTCACGGATCGCATCGAGCGGAACCGTCTGGGGTGTGACGACGCGCAGCTCGATGGTGCCCGGATCGGCAAAAAAGGCCTCGAGCCCCGCTTCGAGGTCATCGGCATTGGACAGATTGGGCACCAGAAGGGGCACGAGCGCGAACATGGCCCGCACATCGTCCGCGTCCGGGTTGTCTTCGCTGAGCAGATACCGGAACAGGCCATTGTCCGTATAGGTCAGGCGCGAGGTGCCGAAGCCGAAGGACTGGTCCTCGATCGATGCACCCGAAAAAAGCGTGGTGAGCAAGGGGGACAGTCCCTGCAGCATCATTTCGCCGTTGAGCGCCCCAAGGCCCGGGCTGATGATCGACAGGGGCGAGATACTGTCCATGCGCGTCGCCGGGTCGTAGCGGCTGGACAGGCCGACGGCGAGGCTTAGCACATCGCCCTTGCCGGCGCCGCCGGCGCCCCGCAGGACGCGGCTGACGAGGCCCCCCGCATCATCTTCGCTGACCGGCACGTCAAGATTGAACTGACCCTCCAGGCCGCCATAACGGCTTGCCGTGTCGCGCAGGATGTCGAGGGAGAGGTTGGTTAGAACCGCAAGGCGATTGTCCGCATCCTCGACCTTCGCACTCGCCCGTTCCACGGCAATGCGGTCGAAGGGAATGTAGACGCCCGTGTCATCGACGATCAGTGGGCGTCGTTCCGCCTCCTCCCAATCCCGGTTCGTCAGCAGCGTGGTAAGGGCTCGGTCCATCCAGGCGCGGTCAACATTCACGATTTGCGCATTCAGGATGTCGCCGGTTTCCTCGTCATCCTGCACACGGCCGATTTGAACGGTGCCGAACCGGTTCGGTGTCGCGCCGGTGATCGACACGTCTTCGATGCGTCCGCCTTGGGTCTGGTTGGCTTCGGCATCGTACACGGACACGGTGATCAGGGGGATCGACAATTCCGAGAAGGACAGGGCCGATGTGTTGATGCGCGCACCGTCCGGGATGGCCGTCATGAGGCTTTGAATTCCGGACAGGAAGTTCGGACCGGGATTGGTGACCGCTATGTCGTTCGCGGCGGCCCGGAAGCGGTTGGCCAGATCAACGATCTCGAACTGCTCGATGGTCAGCCGGCTGATCTGATAGTCGAGCCTGCTTTCAAGGGCGATCGACACCATGACCTGGCTGGCGCGGACGGTCCGACCGCCGGGATAATCGATCGTGAACGACGACAGGCGCACGCCCTTTGGACCTGAGAAAATCGGCCCCAGGGTGACGCCCTCCAGGGCATCGAGCCCCAGGATGGCCTCGGCCTGCTCCTGCGTGATGCGCAGCTCGCGATTGGGTTCTTGGGCAAGGCTCGGGGCCGTGCCGGCCGCGACTGTGAGGGCGAAGAGAGCCCCCGTGAGAAGACGTCGGACCATGGCGGTTTTCTCCTAGTTTCGGGATGGGCTGAAGGGATCACTCCGCTCCATCGGCGGGCAGACGAAAGGCGACCATCATCATGGCCGCCGTGAAGAAATAGCCGAGAAACCAGTAGAGGCCGGGCAGGAGGGTCGCGCTCCAGCCCGACTGGGAAGACAGCGCAACAATGACAATGGACAGCACGAAAACGTCGAGCATGGCCCATTTGTGGATTGCGCCGACGAGGCCCGCGACGAGCCGAACGGCCTCACCGCGCAGCACGAAGTAAAGTCCGAAAATGACCTGCTTCAAAATCGGTGTGATGATCGAAAAGAACAGGATGACACTTGCGGGGATCACGGAGTTAAGCCGGAACAGTTCCTGGACGGAGCTCACGATGGATTGTTCCGTCGGCACCGTGTCCGGAATGAGGCCCATCAAGGCCTGGATGTCGTAACCCTGCTGGCGGAGCAAAATCGCAATGACGGGCTGCTCGCGGATCATGCCTTCGATGACGATTTTCGGTTCGACCGCAAGGGCGATGATGGGCTCGGTAAGACCGAAATACAAAAGGACGCTGCTGATGATCCATAAAGCAGCACGCAGAAAAATCATGACCCGTTCCCGCTATGATCTGGTCCCGCCAAAAGCTGCCTCCACCGTGAACCGGCCCGTGCGATGGCGCCATCTCCCTTGGCGTGGGCCCCATGGTTTACGACCATAGGTGTAGCGGCGCACCGCCTTCTTGGCAATTGGCCTGCGCCGTTGCACGCGCCAGCTTAGCCCATGGCGCAAGGGTCTATGGGCCGGGTTTTGCGGGGCGCGTCAAAAACAGATGTCGAGATTTGTAGCGTGGCGCGGGCCTGGGCAATATCTGGCGAAGGCTGATGCGGTCCCGGCCCAGTGTCCCGGCCCAGTGTCCTGGCCCAGTATCCCGGCCCGGTATCCCGGC
>CAYYTT010000013.1:28743-42926 GCA_964474635.1 uncultured Alphaproteobacteria bacterium
GGCCCAGTGTCCCGGCCCAGTGTCCTGGCCCAGTATCCCGGCCCGGTATCCCGGCGCAGTGTCCGGGGGCCGCGTCCAAGCCGCTAGGCCAATGTGGCCGGGTCGAGTCCCTCGAAAAGGCGGTGAGCCTTTTTCGTGTAGTAGGGGCGCAGCAGGGTCACCAGTTGATAGAGGCCCCGGCGGTGATCCCGGTCCGGATCCGGGTCGTCCGCATGCCGAATACGGGCATAGTCCGGCCAGTGTCGGCCAACTAAAATACAAGATATTGCCAGGGCGCGTCTGTCGGCCTTCGACAGGTCCAAAAGCCCTTGATCAGCCGCCGCTTGCAACCGCTCCTGAATTTTTTCTTCAAGACGTTCATAGGTGCGCTGAAGCCGTACGGGGAACGTCGGCTCCTCAAGAAGTGTTCGGAGGGGATCGCGCAGGAGATAGCGAAAATCCCAGAGGATCTGAAAGCCTCTGACAACATATCCGGCGATCTGCGGTCCGGACTCCCCGAGTGGCCTTTCGAAATGCATCTCGAGAACGCGCTCCAAGGCGTCCAGATGGGCAAGGACGAGATTTTGCTTGGCCTTGAAATGATACCAAAGGGTCCCTTCCAGAACGTCGGCGGCTTCCGCGATCTGGGCCGTCCGCACCCGGTCGAACCCGTCGGCGTTGAACAGCGCCAGACTGGCGGTCAAGATTTTGCCTTTGGTTTTGGGGCCAAACGTGGCGGCGATGTCCTCGGCAAGGCTGGCACTGGGCACGGCATTGTCCTGGTGAACGGTGGCGACGGCATGCGGGTATGCTAGGCCCACTCCGCTCAAAGATGAAGCGCGCTGCGTTCTTCGTCTTCAGACAGGGGCTCCCGCAGCGGGTTCGGCCTTCATCTAGCGTCGGAGGGACAAGCTCAAGCCATAGGACTGCAGCCCATCGAAATTGTTCGCGGCCGTAACGGATACCCCGAAGGACTCCGTGATCGGGACCAGAAGGGTCGATGAGGCGGCCCATGGGGAATCAAGGCTTTGGCGCAGGTTCACGCCGGTCTCCTGGCCGCCGATTTCGGCCGTGTACTCCACTTCACGATCGAGTTGGATATAGGACGCGCCAAGAGCAAGCGTGATGTCCCGATCGAGAATCCGTTGGGCATTTGCGACCGACAGGTTGGTGACCAGCGTTTGGGTTTCGATGTTGCCCAGATTGTTGATCCCGATCTCCGCGCCGGCCCGCATCACCAAGGGCCGATCGGCAATCTTGAAGATTGGTAAAAAAAGCGCCGCGCCGCCTCCATAGGTGAAACCCTCATTGTCTTCATCAAGCGGAAGCGAGGCTTGAAACCCTTCCAGGCCGAGGAGGTTTTCCTGGAAGGTGCCCGAAACGGAGATGTCCGCCTCGGATTTCGAGGACACATAGCCTGCCTTGGCCGTTAACTGCAGGAACCTCAGCGGGAAATAGCTGGCCGACACTTGGTATACGGTCGATTTAAGAGTGACTTCGCCAATCGAGGCCTCAAGGTCCGTCACCAGGTCCGCCAGAGCCGTACCGCTCGGCGGGGTCAAGTCAACAGTGTCGATGCTGATGGGCGTGTCGGTGAAGGTCACCGATGTGGCGAGCACGAATTTTATGCGCGGCAGCTCCAGCCGCGCCCCATCGGAGGCGGCTAAGCCTTGCGTGGTGTCGCCCCAGTTTTCAGCGCGTGCCAGGCTCGAGGGGCTGACGATGAGGAGGGCGAGAAGCGACGTAAGACAGGCTCGAAGCATGGGGGTGTCCTTGATTTGGGTATTTGCCCAGAAATTGGGTGATCACCCAAATTTTGTCAAGGCCACACAGGTTTACAGCGCCGCAAACCGCAGGTCGGCAGTCTCGTAAGAAGCGAGGCGCAAGGCCCATTGGAACCGGAAAAGGTGCCCTGGCACTGGGACGTTGCTGGGTGTCGTAAAGGCAAAGGTGCCCTGGGCCGGCGCCCGCGTTTGCAAGGATGCCAGCCAATTGGCGGGTCTATGCGGCCCTGGTTTTGATCAGGTCAGGCGGGGCAGGCCGATGCGCTCGCGTCCCTCGTCGGTCTTGAGCGTGAAATCCGTACCCGCATAATCCCAGGCTTCCCTCCCGCACAGGAACGCAATGGCTTTTGCAACCCACTCGGATGAGATGTGGACGGACCAGTCGAGCTGGCTCACCGGATTGACGCCGGAATCCCTGATCTGGGTCTGCATGTCGGTCGCCACCGTCCCCGGACTAAGGCCAACGACGCAGATACCCCGGTCGCCATACTCCTTATGTCCGCATTTGGTCAGGGACAGGACGGCGGCTTTCGTGGCGCAGTAGTGGCTCCATCCTTCCAAGGCCTTTGTGGCGGCGCCGGAACTGATATTGATGATGGTGCCGCTGCCCCTGGCGAGCATCACGGGAAGAGCGGCCCGGTAGCCGTAGTAAACGCCCTTCAGGTTAATATCCACGACCTGGGACCAGGCCTCCGGATCGCTCTCGTCGAGCCGGGCGATGGGATCGATCACACCTGCATTGTTCACCAGCACATCGACGCCGCCGTAGGTCTCGGAGGCCCTCGCGATCACTGCCTCCACATCCGGATAGCGGCTCACATCGCAGGGCACGGCGATGGCTTCTCCGCCCTCGGCCTGAATGTCCGCTGCCAGACGATCGATGGCCTGGGTGCTGCGCGCGGCGAGGATCGTCCTGGCACCCCGGCCGGCAAGATGGGCGGCGGCGGCCGCGCCAATGCCCTTGCTGGCGCCGGTGATGACGATGGTCTTTCCGTTTAAATCGGTCATGGGGCAAAGCTCCGAAATGGGACTGCACGTGTGAGGGGGGCCGCGGCCCGTTGCCATGGCCGCTGACGCGGCGTTGCCATGGCCGCTGACGCGGCGTTCATGGGCGGGGAACGTGCCGCCAGGAGATGGGAAAGCCGGCCAAGCGATGCCATACATCCCCGGTATGACCTGCGCGCTGCCAAGGCGTTGGCGCGCTTGACAGCCCCCAGGCACTCCGGTACTCACACACTCCTGTTGCGGACCTGGTCCGCCGCCCATGCGGGGGTGTAGCTCAGTTGGTTAGAGTGCCGGCCTGTCACGCCGGAGGTCGCGGGTTCGAGCCCCGTCACTCCCGCCATTTTCAAAAAACTTCTCATCGCGCTTTACGGGACGGGTCAGCTCGCGTCGGAAGACGGGTCAACCCGGCCGCGGTTCGCTCAGCCGAAAGACGGTCGATACGTCACTGTCCAACGTGGTGCCGCTCGAAAGCGGCATGAGCGCCTGGGCAATATCCTCGACCATGTTCGAGAGGCTCGCGAAACTGGCCGGCCGATGGCGCCGGGCAAGCAGGGCGCGCAGACGCTCCGTTTGAAAGCGGGCACGCCGGCTTGTCTCTTCCAGCCTGTGCCACCGGACAAGGCCGGACGCAAAGGCCCCGAGCAGCAGGGCGAGAATGCCCAGGATCGCCAGATCCTGCAGCACCTCGTCCACTGCCCCCGCGCCCAGCCAGCCCATGGAAGCCAGCACGCTCACACCAAGCGCGAGACCAAGGCTTGCCAGCGGTGCCGGTATGAGCCAGGCCGCCACCTGATCGAGGATGGCCTGGCGCCGTGCGGCAACGGCCGCGTCCCCGGCGAGCCGTGCGAGCTGGAACGGAATTTCGGCACCTAGAAGAACATTCGACAAATCGCGATGCCCAAGCTGCGCGGCGCGTCCTTCGGGCATGCCCACCTCGCGCAAGGACGCGCGCACATACCAGTGATGCCAGCCTTCGCCCGCTTGCGCCCGCGCCGCCGGGCGCGGCATGGGCGCGGCCCACAGGGACACCATCACGCCCTCGCGCAGGGCACCGGACAGGGCTGCATAGTCGCGGGCCCGCCGGGCGATCTGGAGCCTGTCCGTGGCCAGGATGACGGCTGCCGCGAGCGCCGCGCACACGAGGCCCGCGGCAAGCCCGGGCCCGGCAAAGGAGCGCGGGGCCACCAGCGCGGTCAGCAGAAACACACCCGAAAGCAGCGGCAGGCCCGCCGCTCCCATATCGCTGAGCGCCATGACCGCGCCGAGCCGCCGGGCCAGCCCATGGGCGGCCTCAAGGCGCGGTTTCAGCACGGTGCGCTGGGGCGCGGGCAAGGGCAGTCCCGCATCGGCAAGGCCGGCCTCAAGCGTGCTGAGCGCCCCGGGATCGTCCGGTGGTGCCGCAAGGGGCCGTTCGCCGAAAAAGGCGAGGAGGCGGTCCCGGTCCTCTCCGGTCGGCGCGGCAATCACCCGGTCGATCAGGGCGCGGATGGCCGGCTCGTCGAGGGGGCCGCGATGTTGCGCGGTCTCCACAAGGTCGCGCGGATCCGCGTTCGATGCCGGATCGGCCTCCAACAGGAACGGCCCCTCGCCATTGGGCAAAAACCACAAGGCGGGAATGCCGGCGGCCAGCGCCCGTGTGAGAATGTCGAATGTGCCCCCGCGCCCGCGCGCCGGTTCCTTGTCCCACACGGTCAGGATTAGATCGCTCAGCCTCGCGGTCACAAGGCCCACGGTTTCATAGGCCAGGGTGTCTTCCTCGCGGCGCCCGGGCAAGTCCAGGACGCGCTCGGCGCGGGTGAGCAGGGTACGGAAGGTCTCCAGGGGTGCGCCGGGTCCGAAATCCTCCGCATAGGTCTCGCGGGCAAAGGGCAGCGGCGCGTGGAGCTTGAAGCCTTCGGCGAGCGCCGCCTCGGAGGCAATGCTGTCGGTTCCCTCGGCAAGGGCCGAAATCAGAATGGGCTGCGGCGCCTCGCCGGAGAAAAGCCTGGCCTGCTCGGCCCCACAGTCGACATCGGCCTTAAGCGTGTCGCGCAGGGCTCCGTGTATTCGGGCCAGGCACACCCCAATGGCGCTGCGCAGGCGCTGGGCGTTGAAGTTTTCCCGGTTGGGCCTGTGTCCTGTCACCCCGACCCGCAAGGTGAGGCCGGGCCGTGGAGGATGCAAAGGAGCCTGTCCGGTCATGGGAGCCAACCTTTGTGTTGGAACCATCCTGGATGTGGACCCGGCCGCCGGCCGCGCCCTTCCGTGTCGGGCTTTCAGGGAAACCCGGAGAGCCGGGCGGGCGCAAGGGGGCGCCGCGGACCTCAAGCCCGCAAAGGGCTTACTCCCGACCGTGGGTCATGCGGTGGAGCAGGGGCGAGGCGATGGCCATCACGACCCCGCAGGCAATCGCCGCGATCCCCAGCCAGAAATAGACCGTGTTGAACTGGGCAAGTTCGGCGGCCCGGTCCGTGCCCTCGGTCACCACCGTGGCCTTGGAGACAAGGGCAGTGGCGACCTGGGCGATGGCAATGGCCATGAACCAGACGCCCATCATGAAGCCGACGAGCCTTTGCACGGACAATTTCGTCACCGCCGACAGCCCGACGGGCGACATGCACAGCTCTCCGGTCGAATGGAGCATGTAAAGGATCACGACCCAGATCAGCGAAATCGTCAGATCGTCCCCGTCGAGCCAGATGCCCAGATTGAGCACCAGGTAGCCGGCCCCGATCTGTGCCAGGGCGAAGGCGAATTTGAGCGGGCTTGAGGGGTTGCGCTCCCCGAGGCGCTGCCACAGGGCGGCAAAGACGGGTGCGAAGAGGAGAATAAAGAAGGGATTGAAGGAGCCAAGCTGCTGGGAGTTGAAAATCCAGGTGTCGACGAATTTGGCCTGGAACACGATGAGGGAGGTCGGTGCCTGGTCGAAGAGGGTCCAGAACACCACCGAGGACAAGGTCAAGACCGTGAGCACGATCATTGGATCGCGCTCCACGGCGCTCAAGGTACGGATGGAATAGCTGACCACGCCGAACATGCAGACCGCGAAGACGGCGAAAATGATCACTTCGAACAAGGTGAACTCGGCCAGGATGCCCGCATCGGCAACCCCAATAGCCGCCAGAAGGTCTGCCGGGCCGTAGAGGGACAAATACTTCACGATCACGAAGGTCGCGCCGACCGCGACGATCCCGCCCAGATAGATCACTGCCTCGCGCGACAGGGGCCCGAAGACAGGCCGCGCCAGGACATCCGCATTCGGCGGATCGGCCCGGCCTTCAAGCCAATGCTGACCGGCGAGGAACACCACAAGGCCGATCAGCATGCCAATCCCGGCAAGGCCGAACCCATAGGCCCAACCATAGGTGATGCCGAGATAGGCCACGGCGATCTGACCAAAAAGGGAGCCCACATTGATGCCGAAATAAAAGATCGTGAAGCCGCTGTCGCGCCGCGTGTCGCCCATGGCGTAAAGGGCGCCGACAATGGTGGAGATATTGGCCTTCAAAAAGCCCGTGCCGATGATGATGAAGGACAGGGCCAGGAACATCATGTTCTGGCCGAACGGGTCGGGCAGGCGGGCAATGGTGCCCGTCAGGCTGGCCTGTGCGCCATCGGTCATCTGAAAGCGGATGGTCCGTGTCGCCTCGTCCTCGGCCCCTTGGGTGACGGACAGATCCGTGACCGGAAAGGCCGTGCCGTCGATGGTGATCGTGCGGGCGAACTGATCGCCGCTGTCCTTGTCGGCCTTCACCACCGTCAGCGCATAGGTCGTCCCGCCGACGTTAAGGGTCTCGCGCGCCGGTTGGCCTTCGAAGGCCATGGCGAAATGGCCCACCGTGATCAGGATGGCGCCAAACACCACGGCCTTGCGTGCGCCGAGATACTTGTCGGCAAGATAACCGCCCAGCAGCGGCGCCAGATAGATCATGCCGGCATAGGCGGCATAAATGCCGTATGCGGCCTTTTCGTTCTGCAGGAAGTGCCAGATCAGATAGGTGACCAGCAGGGCCCGCATGCCGTAATACGAAAAGCGCTCCCAGACTTCGGCGAGGAACAGCACCGCCAGGCCCCGCGGATGACCGATGAAGGCCCGGTCGCCCTTCATCGGCGTGGAGGTCGGTCCGATAAAGCTGTTGTCACTCGCCATGGGTCGCGGGTCCTTTCAAGGCAAACGGGTCGATGTGATTGGGGATCTGACATACGGGCGGATGTGCCGCCGCCCGGGTTTGTCGGCCGTAAAAATCGGCCCTTTCACTCATGGAGCGACGGGCACACCAGGGCGGAGCTTTCCAGGGCGTCTCCAAGGGCCTCGGAGGCTTCGCCAAGAGCCTTTGCGTCCTCGGCCGCCATGTCCGTTGTCAGGGCGGCGGCCTTCAGCCGTTGCTGCAGGCCGGTCAAGGCGGCTGCGAAATCGGCCCCATTGCCGTCGTCCACGGCGGCGCGCACCACGGCGATGGCCCTCGGCAGCGTTTCAACGACCGACCGCCGGGTTGCCGCGGGCATCAGCCGCCAGGTGGAGAGCACGTCGGAATGAACCGCGAAGACCGCGCTGCAGGGCAAAGCGGCGGTCGCCGGCCCCGCGCAAAAGGGAAGGAGAAGGGCAAGCGCCAGAACATGTCGCGCGGCAATGGACACCATCTTGAGACCTCTCAAGTCTTGTTTTGGTGCATATCAGGCGAGGTGCCGCCCAAGACAGGGCCGGGCATGCCAAAGCACTGATCCAAAGACGGTATTCGCTTTTGGCCGGTTGGCCTAGACACCTTCTTGTGCCCAAAGCGCCCCATTTCGCCAGAAACCCGCGCGGGTGTGTTCAAGCTCCGCGCCGAAATGCCTGACGACGATTGACCTTGCTTCCGGGCCGTGAGACTTCTTCCCAGGCGGTGTCGCCCAATGACGGAATAGGGCGCACGCAGCGCGGGGAACCATGGGTATCTGGGGTTTTGGCAGGGATTGTCATCTTTGGCTTGCGACATGTGTCGCGGCAGCCCTTTTTTGTGCCCAAATTCTGATCCCGCTCCACGATGTCGGCCAGATCCACGCTCACGACCACGAGCACGACCACCACGACGGTCAGCCCGCCGAAGCCCCGTGTGCCATTTTCCAAATGGATCTTCGGTATTTGGGTGTTGGCGGTGCTCCGGAAGCCCAATGCATGGCCGCGGGCTGGGCGATCCAGGCCGGCCGAGTGGGCGCCGAAAGGTCCGTCACTCCCATCGATCTTGCGCGCGCCTATGACGGACGCGCGCCGCCGCTCCCCTGAACACCGATCATTTGCAGTGTCCTTCCGCCGTCATGCGCGCTTTGCGTGTGGTTTGGCGCCCTGTGCATGTTCTTCGTTCTCTGGAGCAATTATTATGTCTTTCCGCCATGTCCTTATGACATCTGTTGCCAGTCTCACCCTGGCCCTGCCCGCAGTCGCTCAAGACCCCGTCGACGAGCCCGATGTGACGGGAGGTGAGCGCGAGACCGATCTGACCGGCGAGCAGATCATCATCACCGCGTCGCCGCTGGAGCGGACGGTCAACGAAACCATCCTCGGTACATCGGTGATCGATCAGGACGCGCTTGCCCGGCAGTTCCAAAACACCATTGCCGAAACTATCGCGCGCGAGCCTGGCGTTTCGAGCACCTTCTTCGGCCCGGCCGCCAGCCGTCCGATCATTCGCGGCCTTGGTGAAGGCCGGATCCGGGTGCTTGATAACGGCATCGGCGCCATTGACGCCAGTGTGGCCAGTCCCGACCACGCCGTTGCCATTGATCCGTCCTCTGCCGAGCGCGTCGAGATCGTGCGCGGTACCTCCATGTTGCTGTATGGATCGAATGCCGCCGGCGGTGTTGTGAACGTTATTTCTGGTCGCATCCCGACCGAATTGCCCGATGGCGGCTTTGACGTGTCGGGCACCTTCGGCCTGTCGACCGTCGATGATGGCCTCGATGGTTCGGGCGCCTTCGACCTGGAACTCGGCCAATTCGGCGGCGGTACGCTCGTGCTGCATGGCGATGGCTTTTACCGCGAAGGCGAAGACTTCGATATTCCGGGCTTTGCCGAATCCGCCGCCCTGCGCGCCCAGGAAGCGGCCGAAGAGGCCGCCGAGGCCATCACATTTGCCGGCGACGACGATGAGGAAGAAGAGGACGAGGCGTTCGGCACGGTTCCCAATTCTTTCTTCGAGACCCGCGGCGCATCGGGTGGCCTGTCCTGGATCGGCAATCGGGGCTATTTCGGCGTTTCCGGCACCGTGATCGACAGCGAATACGGGCTGCCCGGAGCAAAGAAGAAAGAAGAAGAGGAAGAAGAGGGCGATGAGGCCATTGCCTTCGCAGAAGATGATGAGGGTGAAGAGGAAGAAGGTGCGGGCTTCATCGATCTGCGCCAGCGCCGTATCGATCTTGCCGGCGCCTATAACTTCGACGGCTGGATCAAAAGAGCCACCGCCCGCCTTGGCTATGCGGATTATGAGCACACGGAGTTCGAAGGCCCCGGTGAGCCCGGCACGGTGTTCACCAACGAAGGCTTTGAAGGCCGGGTGGAGCTTGTGAACCGCGAGTCTGAAATCTGGGGTGGTGAGCTTCAGGGCGTCCAGGGTATCCAGTTCGTGAGCCGTGAATTCTCTGCCATCGGTGAAGAAGCTTTCGTGCCTCCTACGGAGACACTCCAGATCGGACTCTTCCAGCAGCGGTCCTACACGAATGGTCCCTGGAGGGTGGAACTGGGCACCCGGTTCGAATACACCGAGCACGAGAACACGGTGACGGGCCAGCAGGTGGACTTCACGGGCTCCTCGATCTCCATCGGCGCCGGGTTCACGCCGACAGACGAGACCTTCGTCGGTGCCACCGTTTTCCGTACGCAACGTGCGCCGACCACGGAAGAGTTGTTTTCCAACGGCCCGCACCTGGCGACCAACACCTTCGATATCGGCGATCCGAACCTGGACCAGGAAGTCGCCCTTGGGGTGGAAGCCACATTCCGCTACATCCTCGATCGGTTCCGCTTCTCCGTGAACGGTTTCTACACGTCCTATGAGGACTTCATTCTGTTCGACGAGACGGGCGAGGAAGAAGACGGCTTGCCGGTCTTCTTGTATCAGAACGTCGACGCGACGTTCCGGGGTTTTGAGGCGGAAGTGGATGCCGAAGTGTTCCGCTGGCGCGGGTTCGACATTCACGCCGATATCGGCATGGACTTTGTCCGCGCCACCCGGGACGGCGGTTTTGATGAAGACCTGCCGCGTATCCCGCCCTTCTCCGCCGTCCTCGGCCTTGAAGCGCGCCATGACTATGGCGAGCTGCGTTTCGAGGTGGAGGCGGTTACGGAGCAGGAGGACGTTGCGGCGTTCGAGCTGCCCACGGAGGCCTACCAGCTCTTCAACATCTATGCGACGCTGCGCCCCTTCGGTGTGGAGAGCCCCGTCGCGGTGCGGTTGACGGCCTCAAACTTGACCGACGAAGAGGCGCGGGTCCATTCGTCCTTCCTGAAGGACTCCGTTCCGCTTCCTGGCCGGAATTTCCGGTTCGCCGTGACGGCTTCCTTCTAAAGCGGATGAGGCGGCACCCCTTCCGGGGTGTCGCCCTCTCAAAAGCCTTGGGCGATACACCCAGAGCAATCTGGATCCAGCACATCGCCGCGCAGGCTGTGGAGCGCTTACGCGGCGTGACTTGGCATTTCCGGGTGGGGCCTCTTACCCCGATCCGCAAACACCATCATGGTACGGATCGTGACGATTTACTTTCTGCGATCAACGCCTCCACCTCTTTTGCTATGGCAAGGTCCGGCCAGACTTCGAGCGCTTGACGCGCGGCCGTGCGGGCATCATCGCTCCGTCCCCGGGCCGCATAGCGGCGGATTAGTTCGGCCACATCGTCCCCGCAGTGTTCATCAAGGCGCCCGGTCGTATTGACCCCAGTCCGCGTGGCAATCTCGATGCAGAAGATTTCCCGGTCGAGCGCCCCGAAGCTGTATTTGTAGGGCTCGTTGCCCAGTGTGAAATCGTAGCGGGTCAGGCCCTGCGCGATGGACCAGCGGATGCAGTGCGCCTGGAGCATCAGCCCGGCGGGCAGGTCTCGGACGGTCTCGTCGCGTCCACCCACATGGAACAGGGCGTGCCCCTTCACCGGGTCCACATAGTTCGCCTGCGCCGCAATCGGCTTTCCGCCGCGCCACAGGACGGCGAGGTGGATCAGTCCGCTGGCGAGTCCGACGGTCATCACTTCGCGAAACTGGGCGGTCAGTTTGGCGGCGCGTTTGGGTCCTTTTTTCTCCGCATACTGTAGGTACCACAGTTCGGCCAGGAGGGCCGCGTCCTCTGGATAGGTTTCGGGGCGTGAGCGTGTGATGCGCAAGTCCGGATCGCTGTCGAGTTGGCGCAGGAGGCGGCGGATTTTCTGGCGGGAATTGGCACTCAAGGCATCGAGATAGGCGGCAAAACTGTCGGCGAGTGCCACGGACGGGCAAAGGAGATTGTTCGTCTGGCCATCATTGATGATCCGCTCGCACGGGGTGATCTCGAACTGGTCTGACTGGAACGCGGCGCAAAACGCCTCCAGACGGTCTTTGGGCCCGGTAAAATAGCTCAGCGTGAGCCGGCCGAAGGCCATTGCGGCGATCTCGCGGGCAAAGGCCACGCAGACCGCCTGCTCAAGGCTGGGGTCGCACAAGATGCCGGTATAGTCCGCGTCAAAGACATGGCCGAGCATGTCCAGTTCATTGTAAAGACATCCCGCTGTCTTGCTCCACCGCGTCTTGATCAGCAGGGGGAAGGCGCCGACGCACCGGTCCTCGTCCGACCAGGCGACCAAGATCCGAAACTTGCCAGGCGCTCTCACCACGATGGACGCAAGGAAGCGGGACGACAGATACACGCTCGCACTGGGGTCGGCCTTGTAGAGCTCATCCCAATCGAGTTCGAGTTCAATGAAGCGTGATGCTGTCTCGACGGTCTCGATGCGCATTCGATTCCGGTGTGTTTGAAGACGGCGAGGCGTGTTGAACCACCCCTCATGGCAATTGGCGCCACCGCCGCCGGGTGATCTGAAATTCCGCGATACTATTTCACGGCACGGGACCGGCTTGGTAGCCCGTTTCGCCTGCGCGCCTCGACAGGGGGCGACGGTGCGCCTATGTCCACCCGCATGAGAGTTGGACGCGATCAACAGGACAAACCCATGGATTCCTTGCGCCTTGGCGTGAATATCGACCATGTCGCCACGGTGCGAAATGCCCGGGGCGAGCACTTTCCCGATATCCTGCGCGCCGCCCGTGCGGCCATGGCCGGGGGCGCGGACGGCATCACCGCGCATCTGCGGGAGGATCGCCGGCATATCCGCGATGCGGATATCGAGGCCTTGTCCCGGGAGATCGACGCGCCCCTCAATTTCGAAATGGCCGCGACCGATGAGATGGTTTCCATGGCCGAACGGGTCCGGCCCCACGCCGCGTGCCTGGTGCCCGAACGGCGCGAGGAACTGACGACGGAAGGCGGCCTGAACGCCAAGGGGCTGCACAACACTCTCAGCCCGTTGGTGGTGCGGCTTCGTGAGGCCGGCGCGCGGGTCTCGCTTTTCATCGATCCCGATCCGGACCAACTGGAGGCCGCCTCGAGCCTCGGCGCGCCGGTGGTGGAGCTTCACACGGGACCGTTTTGCGATGCCTCCCGGGCGCACGACCGGGCTAAAGCCGATCTGGAGCTGGAGCGTCTGCAAAAAGCGGCGGCTAGGGGCTCGGAGCTGGGCCTGGAAATTCATGCGGGCCACGGGCTGTGCTATGAGACGGTCTCGCCCATCGCCGCCATCCCCCAGATCCGGGAGCTGAACATCGGTCATTTTTTGATCAGCGAGGCCATTTTCCGGGGGCTTGAGCAGGCGACCGCCCGCATGCGCGCCCTCATGGACGAGGCTCGCAACCAAGCCCGTGCGCAGGCCGAGACCCCCGATACAGCGGACAGGCCCGTCCTATGATCATCGGCATCGGCAATGACATGATCGACATTCGCCGCATCGCCGCCACGTTGGAGCGGTTTGGCGAGCGCTTCACCCAGCGCACCTTCACCGATATTGAGCGGGCCAAATCCGACCGCCGGCGCAACCGGGCCGCCAGCTACGCCAAGCGTTTCGCCGCGAAGGAGGCATGCTCGAAAGCCCTTGGTACAGGGTTCAGCCAGGGCGTCTTCATGAAGGACATTGGCGTCGTGAACGAACCGTCGGGCCGGCCGACATTGCATCTGACAGGCGGCGCGCACACCAAGCTTTTGGCGCTCATGCCCATGGGCCACACGCCGCAGCTCCATTTGACCATCACCGATGACGATCCCTGGGCCCAGGCCTTTGTGATGATCGAGGCGCGACCATCGACCTGACGTCTTCGGGACGGTTGCAGACATCGCACGGTCGCGGGTTGGCGAATTTTGTCGCCCGCTTATGCGTCCATTGTGGTGACGGAAGAGACAAACGCTGTGCTAGGGTCCGTCCACGTGTAGGGGGATCCGCCACGGTTCAACACAAGAGGGTTGCCATGTCCGTCGAGGCGATCAAGGACGAGAAGGCCGCGTCCAGTCCGATCTGGGAAAACGTCAAGACCATTGCCATTGCGCTTTTGATCGCCCTGGTGATCCGGGCCTTCCTGTTCCAGCCCTTCAATATTCCGTCCGGATCCATGAAGAGCAGCCTGCTGGTGGGCGATTATCTCTTCGTGTCGAAATTTGCCTATGGCTACAGCCGGCATTCGCTGCCCTTCAGCCCGCCGCTGTTTGACGGCCGGGTGATGGGCGCGGCCCCGCGCCGCGGCGACGTGGTTGTCTTCAAGCTGCCGCGCGACGGTCGGACCGATTACATAAAACGGGTCGTGGGCCTGCCCGGTGACCGGATCCAGATGATTGACGGCGTGTTGCACATCAATGGCACCGCAGTGGAGCGGGAGCGGGTCGACGACTTCGTCGAGCAGGACAGCTTCGGCAATGTCAGCCGCGTGACCCGCTACCAGGAAACCCTGCCCAATGGGGTCACGTACAAGACTCTGGACCGGTATCCGAGCGGTGACTACGACAACACCCCGGTCTACACGGTGCCGGATGGGCACTACTTCATGATGGGCGACAATCGTGACCAGTCCGCTGACAGCCGTGAGCCGCGCGCGGTGAGCTTCGTGCCGGCCGAGAATCTCGTGGGCCGGGCGGAAGTGCTGTTCTTCTCCACCAATGGCCAAGCGGCCCTGTGGGAAGTCTGGAAATGGCCGTCCGCCATCCGGTGGGATCGGCTGTTCCAGCCGGTCCGCTGACCGGTTCAGGCCCTTCGGGGTTGGGCCGGCCTCAGGACCGGTCCGACCCCGCCGACGGCTCGCAGCAGCACCGTCATGCCCCTTCGCGCCCAGCATCGATGACCGTTTCAGACCCCGCCCAGCAAGACCCGTCCCAACGCGCTTCGTCTCAGCCGGATTCG
>CAYYTT010000014.1:0-16320 GCA_964474635.1 uncultured Alphaproteobacteria bacterium
GCCGACCTATCCGGCCCTCGCCCTGGTCACGGGGGCCGTGGTGCTGTCCGCGATTCGGGGAGAGACACGGATCTTGAGTGGCCCGGTCGGGCGGATCAGCTTGGGACTTTGGATGCTCTTCGGCCTTGCCCTTGCCGCCGCGGTCAGCATCCTGCCGCAGGTGTTTGCCGACGGACCGGGGCTGGCGGCCATGGCCCTCACGGGCCTCGGCGCCGGACTTGTGCTCGCCGTCGCGGTATTGGGCTCGCGGCGGGATTGGGCGCGGGCCGCCGGCTTAGCGGTGCTCAGCGCCGTCGTCATCTATGGCGCCCTGCTGGAGGGCACCTTGCCGCGGCTGGAGCGCCTGGGCGTGTCGCCGCGCCTTGAAGCGGTTCTCGTCGAGGCCTTCGGGTCCGACCGGGACCGCTGGCCACGCCTTTCATCGGCGGGTTATCACGAACCGAGCCTTGTGTTCTTGACGCGCAGCGACACGCTGCTGCAAACCGGCGTTGAAACGGCCGCCCATCTCGCGACCAGTTCGAACCATGTGGCCCTGGTGGAAAGCCGTGAGCAGGAGGCCTTCAAGGCCGCCCTGGACACTGCACCGCCCTCCTGGGGCACGCCGGTCGTTCTTGGTGTGGTCGAGGGCTACAACTACTCAAATGGCCGGACCGTCACCGTGACCGTGTACGGCGCACCGTCCAGGCGAACCCGTCCGCCGTCCTGACACGGCGATTCGCTCCACGTGGTCCAGCCGCCCGGGGAGCGACCCATGAAACCGGCGGCGCCGGCGGACCGCTCGCCGCGCGCCAGGCCCAGGCAAGGGAGCGGCATCGATGGCGTCTGCGTCAACGCGGCTTCGCACCGGATTTTCGCACTCGACTTCGATCCTTCAGCGTCGTCCCTATGCCCTTTCGGCCCTGGCGGTCACCCTGTCCTGCGCCCTCATGATGGCGACGATCGACAAACCCATCGCCCTTGCCGTCCATGCCCATCTGCCTGACGCGGTGGGAGCGATCTTTCAGCGCATCACCAAACTCGGAGACGCCCTGGGCTATGTTCTGGCCGGCCTCGCGGCCCTTTTGGGCGGCCGGGTGCTGTTTCTGTTGGCGGTGCCCCGCCCGATGGCAGCCCTTTATGCGCGTATCGCTCAAGGCGGGCTCTACCTCCTCATGACAATGGCCCTGTCGGGCTTAATCGTGCATATCCTCAAGGTCTCCGTGGGACGGTTACGGCCGAAACACCTGATCCGCGACGATCTTTATGGGTTCGAACCGGGCCTGTCCGAGCTGTCGAACAACGCGTTTCCGTCGGGTCATTCGCAGGCGGTGTTTTCGGCCATGATGGCGCTCACGGTCCTGTTTCCGAGGGCGTGGCCCGCTTTTCTTGGCTTCGCCGCCGTCGTTGGAGCCAGCCGTATCTTCGTCTCCGCTCATTTTCCAAGCGATGTCTTGATGGGCGGCTATATCGGTGTGGTTTCGGCCCTCCTCGTGCATCAGCGATGGTTTGCAGACCGGGAGCCGTCAGTATGAGTAAGCAATGGCGGCTCAAGGGCCGCGGCGGTGGCAAGGGCTCCGGCTCGTCCGGATCCGACGGCCCGCGTTTCGGCGCCCCAGATCACGAGGACCGGCACGGCAAGGACGCCCGCCTGACAGAAACCGGCCCAATAGAAACCAGCCCAATAGAACCGAGCAGGGGCGAACCCGGTGCCGTCCCGTCGCTCCAGCCGCCGGCCGCCGGAACGCCGCCCCAGACCCGTTCGGGCGATGAGGATCTGGGCAACCTGGGCGGCCGGCTGCGCAGACCCATTCAACTCGACAAGGCCCGCCAGGAACGCGAGGCGGCGCGGCGCGATGCGGCCGAAGCTGAAGCGCTGGGCACCGAGTATGATGACGGCACGGACGAAGGCGCCGACGAACCCGACCCGCAGGCCGGTCCCCGCCGTAAACCGAGCTTTTTCCGTCCCGATGAGGATGATGGCCGGGGCGAGCCTGGCACGGTGAAGGTCGGGCGCAGCGGTCTGCGCCGGCCCGTGGCGCCTGTCTTCTCGACCCGCATGAGGCAGACCGGCGCTGCACTGCCTGAAACGGGCCCCTTCACCCGCCTGCCTGGAGACGCCCGAGGGGCCGAGCGGCCCGAAGCGCAAAAGCGCCCCTCCCTTCTGGCCGGCTGGCACCCCAGATCGACCCGCAGACGCGCCGAGGACGGAACGCCGGACTGGTCCGAAACCGCAGGCCGGGGCGATGACGAAGCAAATGTGAGCGCCCCGGCACGCAGCGCCGATAGCGGGGACAGCCCCAGTTTCAGTGCGGGCCCGGAGGATCGCGAGGCCAGGCTCAACCGCCTGCAACGCCGCACGGGTGATCTGCCCCCGGCCGCAGCGCCCTCCGCGCCGGCCCCGCGCCTCAATCTCGGTCTTCAGCCCAAGGAGGATACGGGCGGACGGCTTTTCTCCGCCTTCAATCGCACACGCCGCAGCGCGCCGCCACCGGTCGCGCCGGAGCCGCCCCAGGCCTTCCGCCCGGACGGGTATACAGGCCCCGATCCGGCCGCCGACGGGGAGGGGTACGAGGACGCGCAGGGAGAATGGCCCGCCTCGGATTGGGCGCGGCATGACCCCCAGGGGTTTGGAGTGGATGACGGGCACGAGGCCCCGACCGATGAAGAGACCCGGCCGACCGATCAAAGGGCCCAGGCCGGCGCGGACGAACAGTCCACCGAAGAAGAACGTGCCGCCTGGCGCGCGGCCGCCCTGGAACGGCTTGGCGCCCGCTTCGCACCGGCCTCGCTTGAACCCGAGCCCGACCCCGAAGCCCCAAGCGGCTTTGAGGAGGATTTGGACGGTTACGACACCGATGGCGAAGCGCGGGATATCGACGCCGGCGACGACGGGCATGTCGACGGGGACGCGCAGCCAGACGAAGGCATCGAGGCTTTTGCGGGCGACGAGCCTGACGAAGACGCCCCAGTCGAGGAGGACGCAGACGCCTTGCGGGGCGATGATACTCTGCCCGGCGGCGGGGACATGGCCGAATTGGCGACAACGGGCGTGGCGCGGCCCGACACTGACGAGGATCCCGTTCCGGACGATACGGACTATGCAATCGATGGGGCGGACCACTCGGCCCTCGCGGAGCCTGAAGATCCGCCCGAAGAGGACTTTGAGCCTGAGCCGGAGGATGCGGAATACCCGCAGACAGACGATCAAGACACGGATAGTCCCGCACCCTTTGAAGACCTCGAACAGGGCGGCGGACACCCTCACTCCATCACGGACCTGGCCGATACCCAGGACCACGCGTGGCACGACCGGGACGGGAGCGAAGAGACCTGGACAGGCGGGGACGCGGATCGCCAGGAGCTGGCGGACGACCACCAGCCCTTCGCGGCCCTGCAGGATGAGGGCGACGCGCCCTTTGCCCAAAACGACGCCCCCCAAGACCACGGCCCTGAAGACCACGGGCCTGAAAACGATGCCCCTGAAGACCACAGCCTGGAACACGAGGGCCCCGAGGAGGCAAGCAGCGCTCCCTTGACCCTCAGCGACAGCACAGCGCCGGATCAGGCCGTTCTGCCGGGAGAGGATACCAGCGCCTGGGACCTTGACGTCCAAGACGATGATCTGCCGGTGATGATGAACGAAAGCGGGTCACTGGAGTTGAATCTGACGGGGGGTGACGGACCGCCAAGGCCCGGCGAAGACACCCTTGAGGAGACGGCGGGGGACGAGGCGCCTTGGCGGATCACCGTGGAAGGGTTGTTCGACACCCCCTCGCCCACCGATGCGCCAGGCAACGGTGCCGCGGCGCGGGACCTTGAAGAGGGTGAAGACGAAGAGCGGGACTTTTCCGTCGGGGATGCTGCGCCAATGCCGCGGGACCTATCGGCCATGCCTGCGCCCGACACCGCGTTTCCAGCGGCCGGCCTGGCGTTCGAGCACGACGAGACCCTTCCGGACGATCTGCATGGCGCCGCAATCGACACGTCCGCCCCCATCGCCGACGATGATCACGACGAGGACGAGGATGGCGATGGGGACCAGCCGCAAGGGCCCCATGCCGACGGATTGACCGACGAGATCGAAGACAACGGGGATGACGACCGCCACGACGCGGAAGACGGCGTCGAAGCGGTTTTGGGCGAAGAGCCCGACCCCGACACCAATCCGGATGATGTCCTGGGCGACGACCTTGAGCGGGACTGGGCGCCGGCCCATGAGGCCGAACTGTCCGCCGTCGCCGACGAAACCCCAACCGAAAGCGCATCCTCCCAGGGTCTGTTGGGCCGGGCCCTGGCCCTCATGCGCGGAACATCGGATCGGACAGCCGGCGTTGAGCCGCCCACGGATGCTGCCGGGTCCGAGGCAGACGCCCTGGAGCCGACCCAAACGCCGCCTTCCACTCACGAGGCCGTTTTTGACGCTCGCGATACGGAGGAAGAGGCCGGACGCGACGACACCGGGATGGGCGAAACAGAAGAGCACGCGCCGGACCAAGCCGTGCCGGTCCTCGGCGAAAGCCCCAATGACCACGCGCGCGGAAAAGACACCATCGGCCTGCGCGAGGCCAGTTTTGCCGACGATCCTTTCAGCTGGCACGATGCGGACCCGGAGCCTGAGACGGGACCAGGCGAGCCCATCAGCCCACTCGCGCGGGAAACCGATCCGGACACCCCGGACCTGGACGACGATGCCATTGACCAGGACCTGGCCCCTCTTGCCGCTGGGGACGCGTCCGAAACCGAGACCGACAATGAGGACACCTACGGCCCTGACCGCCCGTCCGTGGACCCCCAGGTCGCGGCGGCGATGGACGAGGCCGGGATCGATGCCTACGAGATGACCCTGCCCGAGGCCCGGCCCGAAACCTCCCGGCAAAAGCTCCGGCGGCTCTCTGCCCAGGCCTCCGCACTCCTGCGCCGCCGGAGCTCGGCCAGGGCGGAGACCTCCTCCGAGGCGAACGAGGACGGGGACGCGGCCGAAGACGAAGACGACCGCGCCGATTTCGATCCATCGGACATGGCTGAGGCGCCCTCGACCGGTGCGTCCTTGGCCGATGACGACCCCTGGCGCTTCGATCCGGAGGAGGGCGAGGACGCCCAGCGGACCGACAGTCACCAGACGGATGACGAGGTACAGGACACCTCACAGATCGACGGGACCGGCCCCAACCGGGCCGAGGTCACCGGGCAGGACGACGGGGCCGACTGGGACGACGGGGCCGACTGGGACGGCAGCGAGGACGACACCCCTCGCGAAAGGGATGACGCCGCATGGGCCGACCCCCTTGAAGACACCCTTGGGGACAATGAACAATTTGGGGAGGATGAGGACCGATCCGGCACCAACAACCGCAACGACGAAGAGCGGTCGGAGCGGTCTTCCCCCTCCTTGCTCGGCGCCAGCAGCCTTAGCCTGACCGGTGACAAGGGCTCCTGGAACGTCGATCAAAGGACGGACCCGGACGATAATGACTGGGCGGAGGCAGACCGCATCCAGCGGCAATCGGCCAGCGCGGCGAGCAATGCCAGGCGCCAGCGGCGCGCGGAGGAGGACGCGCCCACGTCCGGCCTCACGGCCCGGGCGCTGGCCACGGCGGCAAGCGGCGATCTCGTCCTTGTGCCGAGGAGCCAGGCCTCCCGTCTCGTGGAGATGACATGGTTCCAGGCCACGGCACTGTTCCTGGGTACCCTGACGATCCTGCGCCTGTTCGTGATCGGCGGCGCGCCGCTCAATCTCGTGCCCGATGAGGCCCAGTACTGGGCCTGGTCCCTCGACCTTGCCTTCGGCTACTTCTCAAAACCGCCGATGCTGCCCTGGTCCATCGCCGGCGCGACGACCCTGTGCGGAGACGGAGAGACCTGCATCCGCACGATCTCGCCCCTTTATTACGCGGGCACCTGTACGGCCTTGTTCTTCCTCACCAAGGCAATGGTCAATGCACGGACCGGTTTTCTGGTGGCGGCAACCTTCGCCACACTGCCAGGGGTGTGGTTTTCCTCGATCATGGTGACGACGGATGTGCCACTGCTCTTCTTCTGGACGCTCGCCATGCTCGCCCTATGGCAGGTGGTCAGTGGACGCAGCGTGGGCTGGACACTGGTCCTTGGCCTTGCCATCGGCCTTGGCTTCTTGAGCAAATACGCCATGGCCTATTTCGTTTTGGGCCTTGTTCTGTTCACCCTGTTCGACCGGGACACGCGGCAGGCCCTGTTCCCCTGGCGCGGGCCCCTGGCCCTCGTGATCGCGGCTGCGGTCCTGGCGCCCCATGTGCTCTGGAACATGCAGAACGGCTTTTCGACCCTGTCCCACACGGCGGCCAATGCGGCGTGGGATCAGACCCTGTTCAATCCCGATCGCGGTCTCAAATTCCTCGTGGACCAGTTCGGCGTGTTCGGTCCGATCCTGTTTGCCGCCCTGATCTGGCGGCTGGTGACGATCCGTGAGGGCCTGCGCAATGCGGCCCGGCCCCGGGCGCTCCTCTATCTCGTCTGTTTCGCCCTGCCGCCCCTGCTGATCGTGCTGACCCAGGCTTTTATCTCCCGGGCCCATGCCAACTGGGCCGTGGTGTCCTATGTGGCGGCGACGGTGCTGATCGTCGCCTGGCTCTCGGAGACCCGGCGGCGCTGGATCATGGCCGCCTCCTTCCTGCTGCACATCGTGGGCGGAGCCGTGTTCTACACCATGCTGCTCTCACCGGACCTTGTTGACGCGGCCGGCCGGGCAAACGACTTCAAGCGCTTCAGGGGTTGGGACGAAATCGGCGTGGAGTTGCGCTGGCGTGCCCTGGCGGGCCATGGGGATCGGCTGTTCACGAGCGTGTTGATGGATGACCGCAAGGCCTATTCGGAAGTGGCCTATTACGGACCGCGCCTTGTTCCGCTCACCATGTGGGACCTCGACGGCATTCCGGACAACCACTTCGAGGTCAACAATCCGCTCACCCCGGACCTGGCCGGCTTTGTCCTTTATGTGACGCGCCAGGCCGACCCGGAACCGGTCTTGAGCCGCTTTGAAAAAACCGAAGCCATCGGATCGCTGACGTCTGATCTCGGCAATGGACGCACCCGGACATTCCGGTTTTTCGCCCTGGAAGGATTGAAGCGCCCGCCCGCGGGATCGCCAATCACGCCCCCAGCAGCCATGCCATAAGACGGCCATGCCCTGAGACGACCAAGAGAGGAAGATGCGCCATGGCGCTTGAGACCGATGTCACCGGCCAGGGCCCGGCCGATCCCTTGCCGCGCCGCTGGCTCGCCGGCCTCGGACTTGGGGCCGTGGCGGCGGCGGCCGTGTTCCTGGCCGCGCCGGGGCTTGATCTGTGGGCTGCCGGTCTCTTCGCAGCGCCGGACAGTGCGGGCTTTCCGCTCGCGCATGCCGCCGTGCCCCTGTTCTTCAATGAAGTCATCGACCGGCTCGCCATCATCTGCGCGGCCGCCTATTTAATCGGCCTTGGCGTGACGGCGCTGCGGGGCCGGGCCCTTTTGGGCCTGTCGGCCCGGGCCTATGCCTATCTGGCCACAAGCCTGCTGATTGGGCCGGGGTTGATCGTCAATCTTCTGCTCAAAAACAACTGGGGACGGGCCCGGCCGCGAGACATCGAGATATTCGGCGGCGCCCAGGACTTCTCCCCGCCCCTTCTGGTCGCGGACCAGTGCGCGCGCAATTGCTCCTTCACGTCCGGGGATGCGGCCATGGGCTTCAGTCTGCTTGCCCTTGCCCTGCTTGCGCCGGTGGCGCGCGCAGGTTTTGTGGCCGCGGCAGTCGCTTTCGGCGTCTTTATCGGGCTCATCCGCATGGTGCAGGGCGCCCACTTCCTCAGTGATGTGATGTTTTCCGGCCTGATCGTGGCGAGCGTCACCTTGGCCCTGAAATTTCTGTGGCTGGACCGTGTTGGCGACACGTCACGCATCCGGTTCGCGCCGACCCTGGACCGGGCGGGCCTGCGGCATGGGCCGGAGGGCCAGGCAGCCAGGCGCGCCGCCTTTGCCCGTTTGCGGCACAAGGGCCTGTTCTGGTTGGTTTTCCGCTCGCAGCGAGACGACTTCGACACACCGCTCGCGTCAAAAGACCGGCAGGGGCGCTGAACACACAAAAAAAGGCGCCGCGTGGCGATCCGCGACGCCTTTTTGTTCGGTCTATCGTTTTCCAGATGAGCAGATCAGCGCGACGACCGCCCCGAACCGATGATCAGCAGCACCGCGCAGGCAATGAACGTCGCGACCGCCATTGCAAACAGGGTGGGGCCGGTTTCCAGGTAGACACCGTCGCCGAGCAGGAGGATTTCAGCCTGGCTGAGCGGGCCCGGCGTCACGGTGCCATCGTCGGCGAGATAGCCCTCCGGCGAGATGCCAAGCGCGGTGAGCAAATGAAAGCCGATGGCGCCGCCCAGGATACAAAAGCCGAGAAACGCACCGACTTGGCGGGTGAAGGGCAGCAGCACGAGGAGCGAGGCCACCGCTTCTGCCCCGCCGACGGCATATCGCATCACCGGTTCAAAGAATTTCTCCCCGAGATATTCATCAACGGTGATATCAATCAGGGAGAAGATCAAAATGCTTTCCGTCGCTCCGGTGAATTTGAAGAAGAGCGACTGGATGAAGACGAACGCGACGAAGATCGCGAGGATCCAAGACAGAATTCTCATGGGCTGATGGCCTCCTTATGGTCGGGCAGACCGGCCAGATAGACCGGCCGGATCTCTGGGCCCCCATGGCCGTGAGCACTCAGCGCCGCCCGCATGGGCGATATATAGCGGCCCAAGCGCCCCATCACCATGGCCCCCGGAGGAGTGGAGCAGGCCCAGCCCCACACAGATCGGTGAGGACGGGGGCCCGCGAACGGACACGCCCGCGAGCACGCGCACGTGTCAGGAGACGGCGGACGCCCTGGCCCCCGCGGCCTCGGCCAGCGCCTCGAGACCCTCAAGAGCCTTTAAAAACGCTTGGTTGTGCCCCTCCGGACCAACGGAAATCCGCAGGGCGTTTGCTGGCGGGATGGGCCGCGCGATCACGCCGTGTTGTTTCAACCGCTCATCGAGGCCGCGCCAGCCCCCCGCCCAGTCGGGGACCGGAACGAACACGAAATTGCCGGCCCCGGGCACGGGCACGAAGCCGAGCGCCGACAACCGCTCTTCCATGCGCCCACGCCAAAGAATGCAATGGGCCTTCTCGGCCGCCACATGCGCCGTATCGCGAAGCGCTGCCACGGCCGCCGCCTCGGCCTGGGCACCGACACAAAACACAAGGCGCAGCCGCTCCATGGTCCGGATGATGGCAAGGCCCGCATAGGCCCAGCCGACCCGCGCGGAGGCGAGCGCGTACATTTTGGAGAATGTCCGTGTCATGACCGTATTATCCGGATGGGCCGCGACGATGTCAGCGCCGTCCGAATAGCTCGCATCGTCCGGATACTCCCCATAGGCACTGTCGATGATCAGCAGGATGTCCTCGCGCAGCCCCGCCCGCAGGCGCTTTACCTCGTCACCGGGGATCCAGGTGCCCGTGGGATTGTTGGGATTGGCCAGGATCACGATCCGGGTCGCCGGCGTGACCGCATCGAGGAGGGCATCCACATCGGCCGTGAAGCCCGGGGCCCGCGCCTCAACCGGTACGGCGCCCGCTGACATGGTCAAGATGCGGTAGAGCGGGAAGGACAGGGCCGGAAACAGCACCTCCTCGCCGGGCCCGGCATAGGCCCGCACCAGGATGTCGAGCAGGGCTTCCGATCCGTTGCCAAAGATGAGCTGCTCCGGATCAAGGCCGCATGTGTCGGCGATGGCGCCCCGCAGGGTCTCGCAGCGCGGGTCCGGATAAAGGTGCAGATCCCCCGCCGCGGCGCGGAAGGCCTCAACGGCCTTGGGGCTGGGGCCGAGGGCGGCCTCGTTCGAGGCCAGCTTATAGACCGTGGCATGGCCGGGCAGGCGCGAGGCGCCGGCCACATAGGGCGCGATATCGAGCACGCCGGAGCGCGGCGGCACCAGGGGCGCGGCGGATGGAGTGGGAGCGAGGGACATGGCGAAGACCTCTCCTGATCTGTTTTGCCGGAGAGATAACCCGCGCGCGGGCGAAACGCCAAACACCGCAGGGCAGGCGGTGGCCCGGCCCTGCGGGATGCTTTTCCTTGAGCCTCAGGCCGAGGCGAAGCGCGACAGGCGCCGGGCAATGATGTCGTCGGCCTGGGTCATGATCCGGTCCATGAGTTCCTGGACTGTGGGGATGTCGTGGATCAGACCGGCCACCATGCCGCAGGACCAGGCGCCGGCTTCCATTTCCCCGTCCTTCATGATGCGCGGATAAACGCCGGCCACCTCTTCGAGGATGTCCTCGAATTTAAGGTTCGGCCCCAACTCGCGCTCTTTTTCCAAAAGACGCTCAACAGCGGCATTGGTCAGCACACGCTCGGTATTGCGCAAGGGGCGCATCACGAGCCGCGTATCAAGTTCGGAAGCCGCCACGAGGGCCCGCTTCACATTTTCATGGACCGGGGCTTCCTTCGTGGCGATGAAACGGGTGCCCATATTCATGCACTCGGCGCCCAGGGACAGGGCCGCGACGAGGGAGCGCCCGTCCGCCATCCCGCCGGAGGCCACAAAGGGGATCTCCAGTTCCTCGGCGGCGCGCGGCAACAGGATGAAGTTCGGCACATCGTCCTCACCCGGATGGCCGCCGCACTCGAAACCGTCCACCGACACCGCATCACAGCCAATCTGCTGCGCCTTCACAGAGTGGCGCACGGAAGTGCATTTGTGGATGACTTTGATGCCGGCCTCTTTGAGGGGCGGCAGCCATTTGGCCGGATTGTTGCCCGCCGTCTCAACGACCTTCACGCCGCTGTCGATGATGACCTTCACGAAGCCAGGATAGTCCGGGGGCGTCACGGCGGGCAGGAATGTCAGGTTCACGCCGAAGGGCTTGTCCGTCATCTGCTTGCAACGCGCGATTTCGATGGCGAGGTTTTCCGGAGTGCGCTGCGTGAGGCCGGTAATGATGCCGAGCCCGCCCGCGTTGGAGACCGCCGAGGCCATTTCGGCAAACCCCACATAGTGCATGCCGCCCTGGATAACGGGATGTTTGATCCCGAAGAGTTCCGTAATCCGTGTTTTCACATTTACCTCCCTTTTGACCGGCCATCCGGCCTTGGCCCAGTTGACCGGCCATCCGGCCTTGGCCCAGTTGATCGGCCATCCGGCCTTGGCCCAGTTGATCGGCCATCCGGCCGGTGGCGCGTCGACCTGTCGCCCCATACCGCGGCGTGGCCCCGGCAGACGCTTGGCGCCCATGAAAGCCCCATTTCCCGCTCGTGTATAGCCGCGTAACCAAGCGGCGCCGCTGGGGATTTCAACATTTAAAAGCAGCATTCTTTCCCTTTGAGGGCTTTGCGCGCATCAACAGGGACCTTACACGCGCTCAAGGCTAAGGTTCTTTCCAAGCCCGACGGAATTAAGGTAGCGTTCAAGGAACAAGGCTTGGGCAAGGCATCTGGGCCGAACAAGGAGGTGATGCGGTCAAGGCGCCCTTTATGCCGAATGGAGGTTGCGTCTCGATGGCGGAGAATTCAGTGACCCGGCGGACGCTCATCCGTCGGATCGGTCAAGTTGCGGGTGCGGGCGGAACATTTGCCGCCATGCAGACCCTTGGGTTCATTCCCACCGCGGGGGCCTATACGGGTCCACCGGGCGCGGCCGAGGGGATCGGCACCGGAAAGCATGTGGTCGTGCTGGGCGCCGGAATCGCGGGCCTTGTGTCGGCCTATGAGCTGAAGAAGAAAGGCTTCTCGGTCACCATCCTGGAGGCGCGGGCCCGTCCCGGTGGCCGGGTGTGGACCATTCGGGGCGGCGACGTGATCGAGCACGATCACCAGGCCCCCCAGAAATGCACCTTCGATGAAGGGCAGTTTTTCAACGGCGGCGCGGCCCGGATCCCGAGTGCGCACCACGCCGTACATGCCTATTGCGCGGAACTGGGTGTTGAGCTTCAGACCCAGATCAACGTCAACCGCAGCGCTCGTTTCGCCAGCCCGACGGCGAATGGCGGCGTGCCCATCGAAAATCGTCAGCTCATCAACGATTCCCGCGGTGCGATCAGCGAATTGCTGGCAAAGGCCGTAAACAAGGGCGCGCTTGACGAGGAGCTTGACGCGGACGACAAGGAAAAACTGCTCGACTTCCTGCGACCCTACGGGGCGTTGACGGAGGATTTCCTCTATGAGGGGTCCGAGCGCGCAGGCTATGAAATCGAGCCCACACTGCTCGGCAAACCCGTTAAACATCGCGATCCGGTTCCCCTGTCCACGCTCACGGAGGATCCGGCCTGGTCGCGCATGATGATGTTCGGGGAAAGCTTCGATCAGCAAAGCACCATGATGCACCCCGTCGGCGGCATCGACCGGATCCCTTACGCCTTTGCGCAGCGACTGAAGGATGACCTCATCTATGAGGCGCAGGTCTCCAAGATCGGCCGGAGCGGCGAGGGTGTCCTCATCACGTATACGGACAAGTCCGGCCAGGCGAAAGCGATCCAGGGCGATTACTGCGTGTGCACCCTGCCCTGTTCCGTTTTCGATACGATCGAGGCGGACCTGTCACCGGTCCATTGGGAGGCCCTGAACTCTTTCGGCTACGCCACGTCCTGCAAGGTGGCCTGGGAGTCCGACCGGTTCTGGGAAAAGGAGCACATCTTCGGCGGCATCAGCTGGAGTTCGGCATCCCAGTGCAACATCGCCTGGTACCCGAGCTATGGGTTCCACACCAAGCGCGGCGTCCTCGTCGGCTGCTACAATTTCGGCGCCATTGCACTTGCCTTTGGAACCCTGCCCTTCGCTGAGCAATATGCGGAATCCCGCCGGTGTGTGGAGTCGATCCACCCGGGCCACGCCGACAAATTGGGCAAACCGGTTGCGGTGAATTGGCTGCATGTTCCACACTCCCTGGGCGCGTGGGCGCAGGGCGGGCTGGGACCGGACAACGGTCATGAGCCCAGACTGGTCAAGGCGCTCTTCGACGGGGATGGCCCGATTTTCTTCGCCGGGCAGCATTTGAGCCCGATTGGCGCCTGGATGGAGGCCGCCATCCTCACCGCCCACGAGGCCGTGGGGAAGGTGTTCGAACGAACCCAAGTTCAACTGTGAGGAAATACCGATGCGTTCTATGAAATCTCTTCTTGCCGCCACGGGCCTCGTCCTTGGCGTTCTGTCCGCACCCGCTGCGATGGCCGACGGTCATTCGCCCGGGGAAGGCATTTACCGGGCGCCCATTCCGGGTTCTGATTTTCCAATTTCGATTGCCGTGCAGACACCTCCGGGGGCCGAGACCCTTTATGTGAGCGGCGTTGTGCCGGGCGTTGCCGACGCGGAGGCCGACCCAAACAGCCGCGCGGCCTATGGCGACACGAAGGCCCAGACGATTTCGGTCCTGAACCGGATGAAGGAGCGGATGGAAGGCCTCGGATGGTCCCTGGGCGACATCGTGATGATGCGCGTCTACCTCGTCGCCGATGAAGACAGCGGCGATCGGCTGGACTTCCGCGGTTTCATGGAAGGCTACAGCCAGTTCTTCGGCACCGAAGAGCAACCCAACAAGCCCGCCCGCGCGGTGATGCAGGTGGCAGAATTGATCCGTCCAGGCTGGCGCGTCGAAATCGAGGCCCAAGCCGCCCGTATGCCGATGATGAAGAAGGAAGGCGCGAGCGAGGAGTAAGTCAGCCATCGGTTGATAAGCCCTCTCCACCAGTCATGGCGAACGCATGCAAAGCCACCCAGGGCCGCAAGCTCCGAGCCCGCCGCTCCGGGTGGCTTGGCTTTGCTCGCGACGACGATTTTTGGTTCGAAGCTGGTGGACGGACCAGTGTGGGGCCCAGTGTGCGGCCCAGTGCGGGGTGAGGCATTCAACCTGACCCGCAAGTCACTCTGGCCCGCAGCTTCGCGCCTCATAACGACGACTGTGTTACGCGTTGAGGGTCAAAACGACGGCGCTGCTCCATCCGCGGCGCCGTTTTTTCTGCTTAAAAATCGAGCGCGGTGAGGGCCACGGGCCTTGAGACACCGCGCAAGTCAGCGTCGTCAAGGCGGCGCGCCGTGATCTCCGGCGGCAGGGTCAACATGTCAATCAGCGCCTGGGACGCCACAACCGTCTCGCCGAGCGCCTTTGCATGGGCTTCGATCCGGGAGGCGACATTCAGTGTGTCGCCCATAAGGACGATCTCCCGCTTTGCGCCGCCCATTTCCCCGGCGACCACCGGCCCCACATGGAGAACGGCCCGAAAACGCGGTGAGAGGCCAAATTCGCGGACGAAATCCACCTCGTAGCGGCGCACGAGATCAGCGGCACTTTGAACGGCCCGCACGCAGCGCGCCTTCGCCGTCCCGCGCCCGGAGGACCATTCGGCGATAACCGCATCGCCCACATAGGCATAGATCCGGCCATCATGTTGCTGAATGGCCGTGCAAACGGTCTGAACGAAGCGATTGATGAACGTGTAGAACTGCAAATTGCCCAAACGCTCGGCGGCGGCGGTCGAACCGACCAGGTCGATGAGGAGAAAAATCCGGGTCTCTTCGCGCGGCGTGTGGTACCGGCCCAGAAGAAAACTGAGCAGGACACCGCGCCCCAGCAAATCGTTGACCGCGAAGAACAAACTGAAGCCGGCGGAGATCCCCACCCCGACGGCCACGTCCGGCAAAGACATGCTCGCATAAAGAAAGGCATCAAGGGTGATGGCCGGCACGGTAGGCCCGAACCCAAACAGAAATCCGACGGTGCCCAGTCCCAGCATGACCAGACCGAAATAGATCGCCGTCTTGATCAGGATGAAGGCTGGAAAGGGCATTGCGGTCAGCAGCCGCTCGACCCGTCCCTCATTCACAAAGCTCTCAAAACCCGCAACCAGAAAACAGACCAGCGCTCCCATGGCGCCGCCACGCAGGGCAGCAGCGTCATTGCCGAACGAGCCCGCGTATAAGGCGCCCAGAATGGCGCTCACCACCATTACCTGGGCGAGTGTCGCCAGCTTGTAGCGCAGATCGTCCCGCACCCGCAGTCCTCCCCGGATCGTCAGCCGGCGCCGCGCGTCAAAATCTGGTCTTCCGGCAAGGTGTCCTCATCAAAGCCGAAAGGATCCGCCTCGTCCGAAGAGGTCTCGCCGAGTTCCTGGCTGGGCAGATCGTCTCCGCCGTCGTCCTCCCCCGCCCCGGCATCGCTGGCGGCGAACAGACTGATGAGCGCCGCCGCGACACGCACGCCCACGGCAATAAAGCCGATGAGGCCAAGGGCGGCGGATCCGGACAGGACGAACTGCCAGTTCTCCGGCCACAGCCAGAAGAACCCGGGCGAGGCGGCGGCGCCTGAGGTCAAACTCCTGGCCCGGATCATCTCGGCGCGCCGGGCCGGGTTGCCGATGATCCAGGCACCCGCAAGCGTGCGCAAAAGGCCATAAACGGCCACGACGATGCTGGCGAGGGCGCCGAGCACCACAAGCACCCCAAGGCGCGCGAGGACACGGGCCAAGTCATCGTCGCTGGACCAGGCCTCCCTGATCCACACGATGGGACTGCCGCCGTCGAGCAGTCCAAAAGCCACGGCGTAGCCGGCCCCCACAATGACGGCGACCCGTGCCAGCAAATAGCCGAATGCCCGTGCCAGCGCCTTGAGCATATCCATGCCGTTCCCCCGTTCTGCCTGGTGGCGCGCCGTGCCCAAGCCAAGAGGGAAACGCAGTCCCTCAGAGCTTTGCGAAAAGCCGCGAGGCCTCCCGGGCGAGCGCTTCGATCGTGACCCAGTCTTCCCTGGCAATGGATTTGCCGGGCACAACCCAGGATCCCCCAACACACATCACATTGTCGAGGGCCAGATAAGAGGGTGCCGTGGCGAGCGTGACCCCGCCCGTGGGGCAAAAGCGCGCTGAGGCAAAGGGGCCGGCGAAGGCCTTCAGAGCCGCCACACCGCCGCTCGCCTCGGCGGGGAAGAATTTGTAGGCCGTCAAGCCAGCCTCAAGCCCCAGCATCAGTTCCGAGGCGGTGGCGATCCCGCCCAGGAGCGGGATGGAGGAGGCCTGGGCCGCGTCGATCAGCTTCGGGGTAAGGCCCGGGCTCACGACGAAATGGGCACCGGCATCGACCACGCGGGCAATATGCTCGGCATTGAGCACGGTCCCGGCCCCGAGCAGCACATTGGGCAGGGCCTTGGCGATCCGCTCCACGGCCTCAACACCGCCGGCGGTGCGCAGGGTGACTTCGATGCGGGGCACGCCGCCCCGCATCAAGGCTTCCATGAGCGGGACCGCATGATCCGGGTTCTCGATGGTGACGACGGGCAGCAGCCCGGCGCCGGTCAGGGCGTCTTCGATATC
>CAYYTT010000014.1:16420-42831 GCA_964474635.1 uncultured Alphaproteobacteria bacterium
TGCTTGTTTATCGGTATGCGTATTTTTAAAGGGCCTGCCGGTCAGTCGCCGAAAAAGACGCTGGCGCCGGTTGTGGAATCCGAAACGGCGGCACGCAGGGGGGCGAACAGCTCCCGCCCCAGCCCGGGCTTGTCCGCCGGCTGACCGATGGGCTCGCGAGCCTTCAGGACCTCCGCGTCGACCTTCGCCGTCAAGGTGCCGGCGGCCGCGTCAAGGCGAATGATATCGCCATCGCGCAAACGTGCCAGCATGCCGCCGGCGGCGGCCTCAGGGGCCACATGGAGGGCGGCGGGCGTCTTGCCGGACGCGCCCGACATGCGCCCGTCGGTGACCAGGGCCACCTTGTAGCCCCGGTCCTGCAAAACGCTCAAAGACGGCGACAACTTGTGCAACTCCGGCATGCCATTCGCCCGTGGCCCCTGGTAACAGACCACGGCCACATGGTCCCGGTCGAGGCGGCCCGCCTTGAAGGCCTCAAGGAAATCATCCTGGTCCGTGAACACGGCCGCCGGGGCCTCGACGACCCGGTGTTCGGGCGCGACGGCGGACGTCTTGATGATCGCCTGGCCCAGATTGCCGGACAGGACCCGGATCCCGCCCTCGGCATCGAAGGGATCATCCGTGCCCCGCAGGATCTCCGGATCGAGGCTCCTGGTGGGACCGTCGCGCCAGGTGAGCGTTTCGCCATCAAGGAAGGGCTCGCGGGCATAGGCCTCAAGACCGCCGCCCGCGACCGTGCGCACATCGCCATGAACAAGGCCGGCCCCCAGCAGATCGCCGATCAGGAAGGCCATGCCGCCGGCCGCGTGGAAATGGTTCACATCCGCCGACCCGTTGGGATAGAGCCGGCACAGGAGCGGAACCACGCCCGACAGGTCGGCGATGTCATCAAGGGTCACGATGATGCCCGCGGCCCGGGCCATGGCCGGCAGATGGAGCACATGGTTCGTGGATCCGCCTGTCGCCAGGAGGCCGACGAGCCCGTTCACGACCGCCTTTTCATCGACCACGTCGCCCATGGCCGGGTGATCCGTGTTCTCGCCCGGCGCGGCGCGGGACAGGGCCACGGCCCGGCCTGCGGCGGCGCGGGTCAAGGCATCGCGCAAGGGCGTGCCCGGATTGACAAAGGCCGTCCCCGGAACATGCAGGCCCATCAGCTCCATGAGCATCTGGTTTGAGTTCGCGGTGCCGTAAAAGGTACAGGTCCCAGGGCTGTGATAGGACTTGGCCTCGGCATCGAGGAGTTCCTCCCGGCCGATCTTGCCTTGGGCGAACAGGGCGCGAATGCGGGCCTTTTCCTTGTTCGGCAGGCCGCTCGGCATGGGACCGGCGGGCGCGAAGACAATCGGCATATGGCCGAATTTCAGGGCACCAATCACAAGGCCCGGCACGATCTTGTCGCACACGCCAAGACAGATGCCGGCCTCGAACATGTTGTGGCTGAAGGCAACGGCCGTCGCCATGGCGATGACTTCCCGGCTGAACAGGGACAGCTCCATGCCCGGCTGGCCCTGGGTGACCCCGTCGCACATGGCCGGCACACCGCCGGCAACCTGCGCCGTGGCGCCGAGCGCGCGGGCCGCCTCCTTGATGATGTCCGGGTAGTCCTTCAAAGGCGCGTGGGCCGACAGCATGTCGTTATAGGCCGTGACGATGCCGATATTGACGGCCTGTTCACCGCGCAGGCGCAGCTTGTCGACCGCGGGGGCGCCGGCAAAGCCATGGGCGAGGTTGCCGCAGGACAGGCGGTCTCGGCCCCGGCCCGCCCGGCGCTGGTCATCCATATGGGCGAGGTAGGCGCTGCGGCTGTCCCGGCTGCGCTCGATGATCCGGTCCGTGACGGCCTTGATGGTCGGCTGCATGTGGCGTCTCCCGAACGTTGGGCTCGGCCCGTCCCCGCCGTGGCGACCATGCCGGGCGGGCCGGCGCTGAAGTGGATGGAACCGGGCCGGCCGTCAGGCCGACCAGAAGATCGTCAAAGGGGCCCTGCGCTGCGTGAAGAGGGCCCGCACGGGCCTGTCAGTCTGGCTCACGGCCCCGGACGCGGCCGCATCCAGGACTTGGCGTTTGTCCTCGCCCGTGGCCAGAAGGATCAGACTGCGCGCATCGAACAGGGCCGACGCGGTCAGGCTGATGCGCGGATAGGGGGCATTGTCCGGCAACGGATCGGGCGTGACCGCACGCACAAGCGTTCCCTCCGCCGGATCAAGCGCGGCGGACAAGTCCGGCCCCCCCGGGAACAGGGACGCGAAATGGCCGTCGGCCCCCATGCCGAGCAGGACCACGTCGAAGGGCCGGGGCATGGCCGCCACATCGGCCGCCACGGCGTCCAGGGTCTCGTTTGGATCCGCGCCCGCGCGCTTGAGCGGCACGAAGGTCGCGCCCGCCGCCCGGTCCTTCAGCAGCGTCTCGCGGAGCAGGTGCTCATTGCTGTCGGCGCAAGCGGCGTCGACCCAGCGCTCATCGCTCAATGTCACGGCGATGGAGGCCCAGGGCAAATCGCGGGCTGCGAGGGCCTCAAAGACCGGGGCGGGCGTGCGCCCTCCGGGAACAACAAGGCTCGCCCGGCCCCGTTGCAAGACGGCCTCGGCGAGCAGATTGGCCATATGATCGGCGAGCTGACGGGTCAGCGCCGGCCTGTCATCGGCACTGCGCCAAAGCGCGGAAGGGGCAGTCTTGGCAAGGTCAGGTGCGACGTCAGTCATTCCAATGATGTCCGTTGCGTTCGACGAGAGCCATGGACCCGCCGGGCCCCCAGCTTCCCGCGGAATAGGGTTGCACGGCAAGGCTCGCGCGGTTCCAGCCGTCGACGATCTGATCGATAAAGCCCCAGGCCGCCTCGGTCTCGTCCCGGTGCACGAAGTGTTGGGTCTGCCCATGGATGGCGTCGAGCAGAAGGCGTTCATAGGCGATGCGCTGGCGCGGTCGCTCCGCCTTGAAGGCCTCCGACAGGCTCAGGCTGAGCGGCAGGCGTTTAAGGCGCATGGGCCCCTCGCTGATGCCCGGCATCTTGTGCATCAACTGGAGCGAGACTTCTTCCTTGGGCTGAAGGGTCAGCATGAGCCGGTTCGGCATCGCCTCATTGGCCGCAAAGGCCGAGTGGGGCACGTCGCGGAACTGGATGATGATTTCCGAGCGCCGCTCGGCCATGCGCTTGCCCGTGCGCAGATAGAACGGCGTGCCCGCCCAGCGCCAGTTGTCGATATCGACCTTAAGCGCGGCAAAGGTTTCGGTATCGCTCGGCTCGCCGCCGGTTTCCTCCGCATACCCCGGCACGGCCTCACCGCCCACAATGCCGGCCGCGTACTGGCCCCGCGCGGTCGAAAGCTGAATGGCCGGTCCCTCAATGGGGCGCAAGGACCGCAAACATTTGACCTTTTCGGTGCGCAGGGCATCCCCGTCGAGGGCCGAGGGCGGCTCCATGGCCACAAGACACAAAAGCTGCAACAGGTGGTTCTGCATCATGTCGCGCAGGGCGCCAAACTCATTGTAGTAGGACCAGCGCTTCTCGACCCCTACCGTTTCGGCGACCGTGATCTGCACGGAGGCAATGTTGACGCTGTTCCACAGCGGCTCGAACAGACGGTTGGCGAAACGCAAGGCAATGAGGTTTTGCACCGTCTCCTTGCCCAGATAGTGATCGATCCGAAAGATCCGGCTTTCGGGAAAGACGCGCGCAATGGTGTCGTTGGTCTCACGGCAGGTGGCAAGGCTGCGCCCCAGGGGCTTTTCCACAATCACCCGGTTCACGCCATTGATCATGCCCGCCGCGCGCAGGTGATCGCAGATCGGCCCAAACAGGGTCGGCGAGGTCGACAGGTAATAGGCCATTCCTCTCCGGTCGCCGACGCAGCCCTTGAGGGCCTCGAAGGAAGCCTCGCTGTCCGCATCCACCTGGCAATAGCGCAAACGCTCCCGGAAACCGCTCCAGGCGCCTTCGTCAAAGGAATTGCCCGCGTGACCGCGCACGGCGTCTTCCGCAATGGTCAGGAACGTCTCGCGGCTATGGTCCGATCGGGCCGCGCCGACAATGACGAAATCATCGGGCAGAAACTGTTCCAGATGCAGATAATAAAGGGACGGATAGAGCATCCGCAGCGCAAGATCTCCCGTGCCGCCAAATATGACGAGACCGTCGGAAATCGCTGCGGACGACGCAAAACTGGCTGAGGCCATGGGATCTTTTCATCCTTTCCGGTACAACCGCGCGTCGGGGCGACACATGTCACCCACCGCGGGCCGAACCCGATCGATGCCATTCTCACCCGGCGCGCCCAGGGCCTTCGCGCGCCAAGCCTGCCGAGTTGTGGGTCCGATTGCCTGATCGGACAGTAGAGCGATCCCACGCCGAGGGCCTTATGCCCGATTCGCCCCTCGAGTCGCGGCGAAAGCGATAGTGAGCCGTCGCATCGCCCTTTTTAGGCGTTGCCGACACTGTCTTAACGCAAAGAGGGACCGTTTACACGGGGTTAGAGTGCGAGGCGGGGAAATGCCAGGGGCCTGGGCGCAGGCAAGGGGTAGGGAAAAGGTGGAGGCAAGGGGTGAGGCCAAGGGCCAAGAGGAGAGGCAAGGGCGGCAGGGGCAGGTTGGGCCGGGTTCCAGGCGCGCGGGCTCAGAAGTCGATCCCGCGCTTGGCCTTGATGCCGGCCTGGAAGGGGTGTTTGACCTCACGCATTTCGCTGACGAGGTCGGCCATCTCCATGATCGCCGGCCTGGCATCCCGGCCGGTCAAAATCACACTGGTGCGCTGCGAACGGCGCTTGAGGGTCTCGATGACACTGTCCTCGGACAGATAATCATAGCGCAGGGCAATATTGATCTCATCGAGCACCACCAGGTCGAACTCGCCGCTTGCCATCATTTCGCCGGCCCTGGCGAAGGCTGCCGTGGCGGCGGCGGTGTCCTGGTCCTTGTCCTGGGTCTCCCAGGTGAAGCCCTCGCCCATGGTATGCCACGTGACAAGCGGCTTGCCGGTTTCCGGATCGGTGAGTGCACTGAAGAACTGGCGCTCGCCCGTGATCCATTTGCCCTTGATGAATTGCACCACGCCGACCCGATGGCCCCAGCCCAGCGCCCGCGCGAGAACCCCGAAGGCGGAACTCGATTTGCCCTTGCCGTTGCCCGTATAGCACAAAATGAGCCCGCGCTCGGCCTCACCGGCCTTGGCCAGCTTTGCGTCCTGCTCGGCCTTCATCGCGGCCATGCGTGCCTTGTGATCGTCCGCGTCGGCCATGGGATCTCCCGCTTGACAGTCTGGTCCTCATGAGCGCTGGGGTGCTGGTGCCCGGACGGTCAGACGCTCATCGATCCGGTGATGCGCTCGATCTTTTCGATCAGCAGCTTTGCATCGATGGGTTTGGAAATATAGTCGTTCATCCCGCCACGGATATATTTTTCCTTATCGCCCTTCATCGCGTGGGCCGTAATGGCAATGATGGGGATGGAACATTTCGGCGTGTCGAGATTGCGGATGCGCCGCGTGGCCTCAAGCCCGTCCATGCCCGGCATTCGCACATCCATCAGGACCAGATCGAATTCATGGTCGATGACGGACCCCACCGCCTCGATCCCGGTCGAAACCTCCGTGATCGCCACGCGCGTTCGCCCGTAAATGGCCTGCAGCACCGCCCTCATGACCGCCAGATTGTCCGGCGCATCTTCGGCGACAAGGATCCGCAAACGCCCATCATCGGCCCGGGGGCCGGCTATGGTGTCCTCGTCTTCGTCCTCGTCGTCCTCATCGATCTTGGGCAGTCGCACCACGAACCAGAACGAGGAGCCCTGCCCTTCGGTGCTTTCCGCACCGATTTCACCGCCCATGGCCTCCACGAGACCGCGCGCGATCGCAAGACCAAGCCCGGTCCCGCCGAGAGACCGGTTCAGCGAGACATCGTCATGCTGCAGATTGAACAGGCGTTCCTGTTCCTTACGCGACATGCCTATCCCCGTATCGGTCACCGTGATGGTGCACTCCACGACGCCGTCTTCCAGTTCTTCCTGGTAAACGCTGACACACACCCGGCCGGCCTTGGTGAATTTGATGGCGTTGCTGACGATGTTCATCAGCACCTGGCGAACCCGTTCCTCATCGCCGTGGAGGCGATTGTGGGTCAGGCCGGCCAGATCGAGCGACAATTCAAGGCTTTTTGCGCCCGCGATGGGTCGCCACATGGCCGACGCCTTGGTGATGAGGTCGCCAAGATCGAAGGGCGCCCCTTCAAGCCGCAGGCCGCCGGTCTCGATCAGGGAAATGTCGAGCAGATCGTTCACAAGGGTGAGCAGATTGCGCCCGGAGTCCTTGATGACGTTGAGATAATCCTTCTGAAGAGGACCAAGGCTCGGATCCGTCAGCAGCACCTGCGCCATCCCCAGAACGCCGTTCAGCGGGGTGCGCAACTCGTGGCTCATATGGGCCAGAAAATCGGACTTGAACCGGCTTTTCTCGCGCGCCTCCGCCAGGTCGCGCACCAGGGACTGGCGCCGTTCCACGAGCACGGTGACATCCGTCTTGGTGCCGAGGAAACGCCTTGGCTGTCCGTCGGCTCGGCGTTCGCTCACCCGGCCGCGTGCCAGGAACCAGCGATAGGTGCCGTCGCGGGCGCGCAGGCGGAATTCCTGCTCATAGACCCGGTCCTCGCCGGCCAGATGCCGCCGCATGGCTGCCTCCGCGCCGGCCCGGTCATCGGGGTGGATCAGCACGTCGAGGGGCTGAAAATCCGCTGGGATCTGCGCCGGTGTGTAGCCAAGCTGGCTGAGCAGCGGGCCCATATCGCCCAGGCGGCCCCGTTCGATATCCCAGTCCCAGATGCACACCCCGGCCGCCGCGGTCGCGAGGGCAATCCGCTCCTCCAGATGGCGTGCATGGCTGTCAAGGTGCTGTTTCTCAACGCGCAGGCGGCGGGTCCGCTCCTCAAGGCGGGCCGCCTCCCGGGCCCGGCGCAGCATATCCACGTCGTCAACGGCGAGATGGGCGAGGGTTTCCAGGTCCTTAAGCAGATCGGCCTTGCCCGGCGCCGGCACGGGCCGGGGCAAACGATCCGTGAACAACAGGCAGACTGTCCCGAGTGCCTCACCGGTCTCGCCCAGGATCGGAACACCCACATAGCGCTGAACATGGGGGGCGTGTGCCACCAGGGGCACATCACGAAACTCCGGGTTCGTCTGGACATCCTCGATCAGGACAGGTGTTTTGGCGTCAACCGTTCTGGTACAGAACGCCGTCGTCGACGTGACATCGGCCGAACCTAACCCGTCGAGCCCGCAATGCCCCACAAGTCGAATATCACCGTCTTCGATAATGGAAAGCGCGGCTGCGTCCGCGCCGGTCAAACGCACCGCGAGCGCCGTCAATCTGTCGATCCGATGCTTGGCTCGCGTCCCGGGCCCCTGCCCCGCGCGCAACGATGCTACCTGCCGCACCTGTTCGTCTTCCATCTTGCCCGCGTTCCGTCCCAGCCCAATCGGCCGGTGCGCGTATCCCTCGTTTTCGCCACTCCGGCGGACAGCGGTGTCGTCCGCACCCGTTTCATTGGTCCACGATCACGATCCCACTCACAGAAGACGGCCATGCGTCAATCGGCGATCCCGACCCATATAATATGTCTAGGTTGGCGCAAACAGGGGGCAAGCGTAAAGAGGGGCTTAGGTCAAACTTGATGAAAAGAACAGTGAGATCAGCACGCGGGTCGTGCACTGGCGACATGTTACTCTCGGCTCGATAGACTTTCCCACAACGAGACCATGGACACCAAATGGTCCGGCGACACTTGCATTACGGCGCATGTCTCACCGAACCGGCGCCGGTCACCGCTGCGGTCACCGGCCCCGTCACTGCCCAAGTCACCGGCCCCGTCACCGCCCAAGTCACCGCCCAAGTCACCGCCATGGACCGCAACGGTACTCCTGCGTGCCATCGAGCTGGCAGCGGCGCAGACGTCCGCCTTCGGCATGCCACACGGAAACGCCCTGCGGGTCCGACGCTATAAGCGCCACGGTTTGAAGGCCCGGGGCCGTGGCCTGGGCCGGTGGCTGTCCAAGCCACAGGGACGCCGTCAAAACCGCCGCAACGGCGATGACCGCAACTTTCAAATCGCGCGACCGCATCATCTTCTCCCTTACTGTCCGGTCAGACCGGTGGCGATGGAGGCGGAATTGCCGATGGCCGCCGCCGTCACCGTGACCGCGCCGGTGACATTGGCCACATCCACGGTGCCATAGGCTTGGGTGAGGGCCCGGTTGCGCTGGAGCGTCCGCAGGCGGACGGATGCCTCGTCACCCGAACTGGCCAGGCCGAATGTGTTGGCGATGGCGGCCGAGGTGACGGCGACATCGCCGGAAACACCAATGGCCAGAAGCGTCGAGAAGGCCGACGGGTCATAGGCGGCCAATTGAACCGACCGTACCGACACGGCATCCGCATCCGCCACATCGAAACTGGCCGAGTTGCCGAGCGCCGCGCTGGTCAGGTCCACCGCCCCGCCGATGCTGTCGGCCTCCACCGAAAGGCGCGATTCCGCCCCCCATCGAAACGCCTGGCGCGTCTTGGCCTCCAGATCGCCGTCAACCGTGGCCGAAAAAGAGTTGGCGATCGCAGCGGACGTCGCGGTCACATCGCCGGTAATCTCGCCGGCCTCGACGACGGCGGAGCTGCGGATTTTGCCCCAATGGGTCCATTGGGCGGCTGTGATACGGGCCGCGCCGTCAACGGTAAAGCTCGCGGAGTTGCCGAGGGCGGCGGACGTCACATCCACATCGCCCGTCACCGTGTCCGCATCCACCTCCACCCGGGATGTGGCGTGGCGCCAGCTGTCCTGGATGCTGCGGATCTGGCTGTCGCCGCCCAGCTCACCCGTGGCTGAATTCAAAATCGCGGCGGCCGTCACGGAGAGGTCTCCAGCGATCTGTTCGGCGGCAAGGCTCGCCTCGGCGCTGCTGCTGGCGCGATTGCGCTGGGTGGTCCGGACCGTGTTGTCCTCGCCCCAGGCTGCATCGAAGGGCAGTCCAACCGGCAAGGCCGTCAGCACCGCGAAACCAAGAAGATGACGTCTGGTGACCATGAAAACACCTGTTTGAAGGCTTGACCGGAAACTGCGCCCACGGATCGATGTTCGATCCGCGGGCGCCTTAATCAAGATCAGTTGCCGACCAGATTGCTGACCGAGATGGAGTTGCCGATGGCCGCCGCCGTGGCGTCGACGCCGCCGGTGTTGGTCAGATCGAGATCGGCCGTCGCGGTGATGTTGGCGTAGTTGGACTGGGACGCGTTCACATTGGTCACGACGGTGGAGGGCAGGGTGGACACGGTCAGCGAGTTGCTGATCGCGGCGGCCGTGGCGGCCACTTCACCGACACCGCTGCCGTCAAAGTCGATCTCGGCCGTCGGATTGTCATGGCGGGTCCGGCTTTGGCTCACATCGATATTGGCGAAATCGCCGCCCTGGACGGTGATGGACGCGGAGTTCGCAATCGCGGCCGCCGTCAAATCCACCGCGCCGCCGAAATCGCTGGCGTCGACGTCGAGATTGGCCGTGACATTGCCAATGGCCGTCTGCTCCAGGTCCACATCGCTGGAGCCGCCGAGTTCCGCCGTGAAGGAGTTGGCGATGGAGGCGGAGGTGGCGGACAGCTCGCCGGTGATTTCTTCCACATCGACATCGATGGCGGAGAGGATGTTGGCGTCATTGTACTGAACAGCGTCGACATCGTTCACTGCTTCGTCAGCATTGGCGACGGGAGCAAGACCGATGAGAAGGGCGGCGGCGGCAGTGGCAAGGGCGAAGCGCATGGTCATTCTCCTAAAGGGCGTGGTCAATGAAACCCGTTTGATCCTTGGACCCCGCTGTCGGGGTACGCCCTTGAGAGAGCAATGCGCGTGCCAGCACCGGGGTGTCACGGACCGGGATACGGGACGTGGGCCCCGCGCAAATCATCCGCAAGGCGATCTTTAGCAACACAGAAGAGTCCTATCTGTCGCCGGGCGCCGCATAACCATACCGCGTGTTGTGTCAGGCGAAGCGGCGTGCGCCGTTTCGTGCCCGCCGGGACATATTAAGGTTAAGACGTATCAGGACGATACTTTCGGGCTCGAACTTCGACACATGCCTGATCCAAAAGGATCACATGCGCCCTTTTTTGTCCCTGCGCTGGGATAAGCCCGCATCCTGGCCCCAAGCTTGCTGTCTCCTCGACTATCCGGAGGAGGGATACCAAATGGGACGCTTTACTCAGCCAGCTGACACTTACGGGATATGGCGCATTCGGCTGATTGCTCTGTGCGCCGGCGCGAGCCTGATGCTCGCAGCGGGCGGTCCAGCGCAAGCCTTCCCGGGAAAGGGGAACGGCTCCCACCAGGGCCCCAACGCCGCCCACTACAAGAACGGCTATGGCCGCAAGCCACGCAGTGACGCCCTGCCCTATACGCCGCCGAGCTTTCGCGATCCCTCGAATGCTTATGTTTTTTCGGCCGGACGGCCCCACTCCCTGCAAGGCGGTGTTGGGGCGCGCTCGGCGTCCCGGCCCGGCGGCGCGACCACCCTCGGCGCCGGGTCCGGGGCGGGCGCGAGCGCGGTCGGCAATCTGCTGAGCGTCGTGGTCGAGGGGCACGGCAACACCGTGATCATCGATGCGGACCAGGTGAACAACGGGTCCGTCTCGGCCTCCATTTCATTCGACGACTGACGGCAACCGGCCCGGCGCCGCCGGCCACGCGTAAGCCAAGCCGGTTTTGGGAGAGAATGATGAAACTGTCCGCCTTTGCCCCTTTAGCGCTGTTGTTTCTGACCGCCTGTCAGACCGTGGGCGGGTACACGCAGGCCGACGCCGAAACCGGCCTTTATGCAAAGCCCATCGGCACCTCCACGGTTGGCAGCCGCAGCACACCCTATTCGGCCGGCCTGCAATGCGTCGGATCCTATCTGCGCAGCGGCAAGGTCAATCGGGCCCGCATCGCCGTGGGGCGGATCTCGGATTTCACAGGCAAGCAGGAACTCGAAGGCGGGTTCAAGATCACGCAAGGGGCATCTCTGATGGCCATGTCGGCCCTTTCCAAGGCCGGCGTGGTGCTGGTGGAGCGCTTCGACACGAGCGTGTCGGAACTGGAACTCAAATTCACCAACAATCGTCTCATCGGCGACCGGGGCGCACCGGTGCGCACGCTCCGTGCGGGAACGGTTGCGGGCAGTGACTTCTTCCTGGTGGGCGGCATCACGGAACTCAACTACAACATCCGCTCCAGCGGTGTGGACGGCTTCGGCGGCGGAGCGTCAGCACGCGGCGCCAAGGGCTTTGTGAACGCCAATTCCTATGTGATGGACATCAGCCTCGACCTGCGTCTGGTCGACACCAAATCCATGCTGGTCGTCGATGTGACCTCCTACCAAAAGCAGATCGTCGGACGGGAAGTGAGCGCCGGAGTGTTCAGCTTTTTCGGCAACGCCCTGTTCGATGTCTCCGCCGGCACCAGCGCCCATGAGCCGATCCAATACGCCGTGCGCGCCGTTGTGGAACGGGCCGTGCTCGACATGGTGTCCAAGCTGTACGATGTGGGGCCGGAGATTTGCGCGCGCCAGTTCAATCCCGGGGGCCGGTCGCTGGCCGAACGGGCCGATGAGATCATCACCGAGCGCGCAAACCCCAACCGTTGGCACGAGGAGCGTGATCCGGCCATTCGCGACGCGGTGCAGTGGACCGCCGCCCCGGCCCGGAGCCTCACTGAAACGCCCGAACCGTCCCCGGCCGATGACGCGTCCGCCACGCGCCAGCCCAAGGCGCGTCCCGCCCCGGCCCGGCCGGACCACACAAGGACCAAGCCGAAGGCGGCGCGCACGCACCAGGCTCGCCCGTCGACCAGGACCGCGTCGGCCCCCCCGCCGGCGGCGCGTCTCATAGGCCAAACCAAAAGCGCCCTTATGGCCCAAAAGCCGGCACACGGCAGGGCGGCGCACGAGACCGACACGACGCCGGGCGAAACGGTCACAGCCCTCTGGTGGGCCGATTGAGAAAACCTCTCTTACGCGCACTGCCCGGCGATCCCTGATCCGCCGGGCGGCGCGCTGCGTAGCGGCCCTAGCAAGGATCGCGTCTCGCGACGCATGGATGCAAAAACACTGACTTTGAAAACCGAGGGAGGACGTCCGCCCTATGGCCCCGCCGCCCAAAGCCGACACGCCCGCCGCCTATTCCCCCGACACCGCGCCCAGCATTGTGTGGTTCCGGCACGACCTGCGCCTTGGCGACAATCCCGCCTTGCGCGCCGCCATCGATGCAGGCGGGCCATTGGTGTGCCTGTTCATTCGCGAGACCGGCGATGCAGCCCCCCGCGCGCCGGGCGGCGCCAAGAAATGGTGGCTGCACGGCTCCCTAGCGGCCCTTGGGAAAGACCTTGAGGATCTGGGTCAAAAACTGGTGCTGCGCACGGGCGATGCCCTCGAAATCCTCACCGAGCTTGCCGAGGAGACCGGGGCGGAACGGGTGTTTTGGAACCGGGCCTACGACAAGGCCTCCGTGGCCCGGGACAAGACCATCAAGGCCACCCTGAAGGACAAGGGCCTGTCGCCGGAAAGTTTCAACGGGGCCCTGCTTCGCGAGCCCTGGGAAATCGTCTCGGGATCCGGACAGCCCTACAAAGTCTTCTCGGCTTTCTGGAAGGCGTCCCTGGCCCACGGTCCCATGCCCGCGCCGGAGCCGCGCCCGCGCAAGCTGCCCCCGCCCCCGAAGGTGTCCGGCGCCTCCCTATCCGGCGACGCCCTCGACGAGTGGGACCTCCTGCCCACGAAGCCCGACTGGGCCGGCGGACTGCGCGAGACCTGGACGCCCGGCGAAGACGGCGCGGCGGAGCGACTAAAAACCTTCCTCGACGGACCGGCGGACACCTATGCCAGCGACCGGGACCGCCCGGACAAGCCCGGCACGTCCATGCTGTCGCCGCACCTGATGCACGGGGAAATCAGCCCACGGATGATATGGCAGGTGGTCGAAGACCGCGTGGCCGACGGCTCCATCAAGGCCGACCAGGCGGACAAATTCCGGGCGGAACTGGGTTGGCGGGAGTTTTCCTACGGCCTGCTGTTCCACAATCCGGACCTGCCCAGCCAATCCCTGCGCCCGGAATTTCGCAAATTTCCCTGGGAGCGGAACAAAAAGGCCCTTAAGGCCTGGCAGAAAGGCCAGACCGGTTATCCCATCGTGGATGCAGGCATGCGCCAGCTTTACGAGATCGGCTGGATGCATAACCGTGTCCGGATGATCGTTGGCTCCTTGCTGGTCAAGCATTTGCTCATTCCCTGGCAGGAGGGTGAGGACTGGTTTTGGGACACGCTCGTGGACGCGGACCCCGCCAGCAACAGCGCCAGCTGGCAGTGGATCGCGGGCTGCGGGGCGGATGCCGCACCTTATTTCCGCGTCTTCAACCCAACCCTCCAGGGCACCCGCTACGACCCGGACGGCGCCTATGTGCGACGCTTCGTCCCGGAATTGCGGGATCTGCCCACCAAACATATCCACGAGCCCTGGAAAGCCCCCGCCTCGGTGCTGAAGGAGGCCGGAATCACCCTGGACAAAGACTATCCCCGCCCGATCATCGATCATAAGGAAGGCCGGGAGCGCGCCTTGAGCGCGTTTGAGACCATCAAGGGGGCGGCCTGACGCCGGCCCCGAACCGGAAAAAGGGGGCGGCCATGAAAATCGCGATCATTGGGACCGGGATCTCCGGCCTTGGGGCCGCCCACCGTCTGCACGGCGCCCATGATCTGACGCTTTACGAAAAGCAGGATCGCATTGGCGGCCATTCGAACACGGTCGATATTGTTTATGAGGGCGTGCCGATCAGTGTGGATACGGGTTTCATCGTCTTCAACGGGCGAAATTATCCGCTGCTGACCGGCCTGTTCGACGAGCTTGGTGTTGCCGTTGAGCAGACGGACATGAGCTTTGGCGTGTCATTGCGCGGTGGGGCTTTCGAATGGTGCGGGCATTCCCTCGACACCCTGTTCACGCAGCGGCGCAATGCCCTCAATCCGGGCTTCATCCGCATGCTGCTTGACATACGGAGCTTTTTCCGGAGTGCCAAGGCGGACCTCGCGGCGGACCGCATCGGCCGCCAGTCACTCGGCGCGTATGTGAGTGCCCTCAGGCTTGGCGAGACCTTTCGCACCGGCTTCGTGCAGCCCATGGGCGCGGCCATCTGGTCCATGCCAAAGGCGAAAGTCCTCGATTTTCCAGCCCTGAGCTTCATCCGCTTTTTCGACAATCACCGTCTTTTGAGCTTCGAGCGCCCCCAGTGGAATACCGTCACCGGGGGCAGCAAGGTCTATGTGGACGCCCTCATCGCCCCGTTCCGGGACCGGATCCGGGTTGGCTGCGGTGCGGTGCGGGTGACCCGCGAAGCGGGCGGCGTGGTCGTGGAGGCGAGCGACGGCAGCCGCGAGAGCTATGACCGGATCCTGCTTGCCTGCCACAGCGACGAGGCCCTGGCCCTGCTCGGTGATCCGGACGGGGACGAGCGGGCCATTCTGGGGGCTATCGGGTATGCTCCCAACACGGCCTATCTGCACAAGGATCCAGCCCTGATGCCCCGGCGCCGCAAGGCGTGGGCCGCATGGAGCGTGCTTGAATCCCGCCCGGATGCACCCGTTTGCGTGTCCTATTGGATGAATGCGCTCCAGAACCTGGATCCGCAACGACCGTTGTTCGTGACCTTGAACCCGGCCGAGCCGCCCCGCGAAGAGCACATCTTCGCCGCGATGCACTATGACCATCCCCAATATGACCGCGCGGCCATTGACGCCCAGGCGCGGCTTGGCACACTCCAAGGCCGGCGGAACACCTGGTTCGCGGGCGCCTGGTGCGGGTACGGCTTTCATGAGGATGGCCTCAGGGCCGGTTACGCGGCGGCGGATGGTATGCTTGTGCCGTCTTAAGGCTGGCCCCATCTCACCTTTGGCACTTTCTTACGGCTGGCACTGTCTTACGACTGGCACCTATTAAGGGATGAAGTGGCGGGTTCTGACCGATGATGACTGCGGCCCACATGGCACAGATCGGGGAGAATGAGGCGCCGGCCGTGCTTTATGCCTGCGATGTGATGCATGCGCGCCTTAAGCCCGTGCGCCATGTCTTCGCCTACAAGGTCGTCAGCCTTTTGATCGATATCGACCGGGCGGCGCAGGCCGAGGCCGCCTCGCGCCTGTTCGGCCATAACCGCGGCTGGCTGATCGGCTTTTATGACCGGGATCATGGGCCCAGGGATGGGACGCCGCTGCGCCCCTGGGTGGAGGCACGCCTCGCCGAGCACGGCATTGAGCCGCCAGGCGGAGTGATCCGCCTGCTGTGCTTTCCGCGCCTGTTCGGTTATGTTTTCAATCCGCTGGCGATCTATTTTTGTTACGCCCCGGACGGGGCCTTGCGCGCCGTCGTGCACCAGGTCTCCAACACCTTCGGCGGCTCCCACGCCTATGTGGCGCCGGTGCCGCCGGGGGCGGCCTGGCCCATTCGTCATTGGGCGGAGAAGGTCTTTCACGTTTCCCCGTTCATCAGCCTCGATTGCACCTACGGATTTGCCATTCAGCCGCCCGGGGAACGCCTCGCCGTCTCCATTCGCCAGACCGAAGGCGGCGGCCCGGTCCTGATTGCCCGCATGAAGGGCCTGCGCCGCGCCTTCGACGACCGGACCCTGCGCCACCTTCTCTGGCGCGCGCCCTTCATGACCTTGAAGATCATCGCGGCGATCCACTGGGAAGCCTTCCACCTGTGGCGCAAGGGCGCCCCCCTGGCCCCTGAGCCTCCACCCCCCGAAACACCGGCCACAAGGGGCCACCCGGGCCCCCCGCCGGACCGGATGGGTGGATCCGAGCCATCGCAGCCCTCATCCTCCGACAAAGCCTGACGCGGCGCCCCCGAAGCAGATCCCGCAGGACGGACGAGAGACATTCCGCAGCCAAGTTCTCTCCCGCTCATGCGCCGTAGAGGGGCGCAGTCGAGACCATAAGCATGATACTGATTATTCGCTTTACGCTCCAATCTGATTGCTATCTTGAATGCACCGCATGAAACGGAATCCGAAATTTCCATCTTTAGACTGATTGAAACTATTCACGTTCACAGGCGGAAAAATCGAACTCATCTGAAAGCAGCCCGGCCCATACGGGATTGAGGTTTTGAAATGTACAGAGCCGCCGGCGAGCGTCATCCTGGTCCCCAACGCTTTAGCGAGGCGTGCCGCCCCCAGCCAAATGCGGTCCCAATCGGGGGCATTCGCCAACGCTTGAGCAGCCAGTTGCCGCGCCGCCACGACATCATCGGCGGCCATCCTTCGAGCACGATTGAGAAGAACGCGGGCTCTATTGGCATTGAAGGCCCGGCGTAGATCTTGAATTGCCGTTGATGTGGCATGGTCCGCTCTCAGGTCGATATCGACGGGCCAACCATCCGGTGTCGAGACCAAAAGGGCCGCAGACATGACCCCGATCTTTTGCCCGCCTGCGGCATGTCCAGCTTCCAGGGCCGTCATGAGCCGGTCCGCCAGCGCCCCCTTGGTGTCATGGAACCGTATCCACATTGCCTCCAGGACTTTGTCCGAGACCAAACCATTCCCCTGCACCGATACCTGCCCTTCGGCGCGGTGACCGGCCCAATGGCCGGCTTCGCTGCCGGTATGGGCGGCCGCCCCCTACCGGCGGCCACAAGGCCTATTTGTCGGAAGGCTGGTCCTTGTCCGTCGCCGAATTTCGTGTCCGCGCGAAGCGCAGCCTGCAAGGCCGCCTTCGCATCAGCCCCGTTTTTGAGGGCCGAGTAGATGGCGGGCGCATGGTGTGGATTGGTTTCAAATTGAGAGACACCGGCACCGAGACCGGTTTGCGCAAAAGGCACGCCATCGCCGACAGCAAGGCTATGGGTCGCAATCGCGACGCCGCAGCTCATGGTTTCACGCTCGCACGCGACAATTGAATATGTGGCCGACGCCATGCCGATGGGCATGATCGAAAACCAAGCCACGGCCAAAAGGCCTTTCATTGACATTGTGCACTTCCCCTGTTTGAGCCACGCGATGAGATTTCCAAGCCCTGTCGGATATCCCTAGCTTAGAGCGGCATGCGAAAACTTCGCACCACTTAGAGTGAATTATTTCGCCGCTTTGTTTTCTCTCGCCCGCGCGGCGCGACGGTCGTCGTCGCAACCTTGTGCATGATACGGATTAATCGCCTCATGCTCTCGCTGACAGTCCCGGGATGAGGTCCGAAATCGGACTGGCGGACACCATCGAAGCGGAAGTGCTGGGCCTGCGATTGTCATGGCTGAATGCTGACGCGGTCTGAGCGCCGATCTTGATGCGCTTCTCGCAAGGGTAAGTGAGGCTTCAGTGCCTGCCCTCATTTTATAATATCAGTATACGTTCAAAACTGACATGGTTTAAGGCCGGGCATGGAACCGGTGGCGCAGGCCCATGCTGCAGAACCGTGGCTCGCTCAGCCCTTCCCGATGGATCGCGGCGCTGGACGGCGCTGCGCCGGGCCGGCCCTTCCGTCGAGGTCTGCATGCACGTGTCTTGCTGGCCATGTTTTGGAGACGAACGAAACTCGACTGCCAAGTAACGGCGCGACCGTAAACCGGGTGGACCAGCGGGACGTGGCCCTGTCCCGCCCGGTTAACACGACAATTCGGTGCCCACCTCGCCAGCGCCATGTCGTCTAAACCCTTGGAATAGGGCCCGCGCGGTGCGGATAGGACCAACTGACGCGCAGGTCCGGTGGAGAACGCGGGCGGCGGCGCGTTATCTTGCAAAAGCGGGAGGCAGCGGAAAAACTCCAGGGCAAACGCCTTTCGTGAGCGGCAGGTGGCCGCCCGAGCGGGCCCGCAATTTGGAGTGACGGAGCACACAATGGCCATGCAGACCATGACACAAGGCGGCAACGATCGGCCGCTGGGCGTCGAGCGGGAGCGCAATCGCAAGGGCCGGAATCCCGCCAACCTTTTCGACCTCGCCCTGGCCGATCCGGACATCCTGCCCTGCGCAACCGTCCAGGAGATCAAATCGATCCCAGGACTGACGATTTTCATGCGCATGGCGCTGCGGGTGGCACTCAATCTGGAGTGGGGCACACTGATCTTGTCCCTGCCAGGCGGGGACGTCCTGCGCTTTGCCGGCTCCCACCAGCCCGACGCTGTTGCGGGCATCGACATTCACGACCAGGCGTTCGCACGCCAATTGATGACGGCGGGCAATATCGGTGTCTCGGATGCCTATCTGGATGGTCTGTGGGACACGCCGGACCTGACGGCGCTCCTCGATCTTGTCAGCCGCAACGGCATTCACATGCGTGAGTTCATCGATGCACGCCCCATTGCAAGGCTCGCCCAGAGGCTTGCCCACAGCTTTAACCGCAACACCAAGAGCCAGGCGAAGAAGAATATCGAAGCCCATTACGATCTTGGTAATGATTTTTACCGGCCTTGGCTCGACAGGACCATGACCTATTCGAGTGCCCTGTTCGACCATCCGGCCCAGGATCTTGCCCTCGCCCAGGAAACCAAATACGCGGCGCTCGTGGACACGCTTGGCATCGGCCCGGGGCATAGCGTGCTTGAAATCGGCTGCGGCTGGGGCGGGTTTGCCGTCCATTGCGCCAAAACCACGGGGGCCAAAGTCACTGGAGTGACGATTTCGAAGGCGCAATACGAGTTTGCCTGCCGCCGTGTGGCCGAGGAAGGCCTCGCGGATCGGGTGGACATTCGTTTTCAGGACTACCGGGATGTTACGGGCACATTCGACCGCATCGCCTCAATCGAGATGTTCGAAGCCGTGGGAGAGCGCTACTGGCCGCAGTTTTTCGGTCAGGTCGCGGCCCTCTTGGCGCCTGAAGGACGCGCCGGTCTGCAGATCATCAGCATCCGCGACGATCTTTACCAGGACTACCGGACCAGCCAGGACTTCATCCAGAAGCACATTTTCCCAGGTGGCATGCTGCCCTGCCCCGCCGTGCTCGCGCGGCAGGTGGAGAAAGCCGGCCTGACCATCCGCTCCCAGACCCTGTTCGGCAGCGATTACGCCCGCACGCTGGCCCAGTGGCGCCGCCGCTTCCTGGAGGCCTGGCCCCATATCGCGGCCCAGGGTTTCGATGAGCGGTTTAAGCGCATGTGGCTTTACTACTTCGGCTATTGCGAAGCCGGCTTCCGCTCCGGTGCCACGGATGTGGGCCAATATGTGCTGATGCGCCCCTGAAGTGGCGGGCGCGCTCGCGGCCTTGAGCATGATGCTGATTATTCGCCTTGCCCTCTCACCGCGCCGCCGCCCGGGCAACGCAAAAGGGAGCCCGAAGGCTCCCTGTGCATGCTCAAATCGGACGTCCAAATCTCAGTGCTGATTTTCCGGCAAACGGACCACAAGTCCGTCAAGCTCGTCGGAGACGGTGATCTGGCAGGAGAGGCGCGAGTTGTCTTCCACCTTTTCGGCGAAGTCGAGCATGCTCTCTTCCATCTCCGCCCGCGCACCGACCTTTTCCATCCAGGCCTGGTCCACATAGACATGGCACGTGGCGCAGGCGCAGGCGCCGCCGCAGTCGGCATCAATGCCCGGGACGGCGTTCTTCACCGCGCCTTCCATGACAGTCATGCCATTGGCCACGTCGATCGTGTGCTCGGCGCCATTGAATTCGATATAGGTCACTTTTGCCATCGGTCGTTTCTTCCATTGCTTGCGGGGACCCGCCCCGCTCCACAGTTGCGGCCGGGTCGCCCGCATGCTCGTGATCTCACATACCCGTGATTTCAGGCGAACTCCTGGCCCAGGGCCTTCATACCAACGGATAGATCGCCGAGGCGCTCCGGAGCAACCCGCGCACCCGCCGCGATCAGTTTTTTCCCCACCATGAACTCCGGTACGGCGTTCACGGCATCCACGGCGATAATGGCGCCGTCTCGCAAATAAAACGCTGCGAATTTTCGGCTCTCCGGATCACCCCGCAGCACCATTTGGTCATAGCCTTCCGAAAGACCAGCAATCTGAAGTTTCAGATCGTACTGATCCGACCAGAACCAGGGCACTTCCGTGTAGGGTTTGTAGCGCCCGCACAGGGCCGCCGCGACACTCTTGGCCTGATCGATGGCATTTTGCACCGACTCCAGGCGGATGCGCCGGCCCACCAGATCGTTGGGATGGTTCGTACAGTCGCCGACGGCGAAGATGTCCGGGTCGGCGGTCTGGCCGTATTCATCCACCAGAATACCATTGTCGCAGGGCAGGCCCGCGTCCTGCGCCAACTCCACATTGGGCATGATGCCAATGCCGACAATGGCAAAGCTCGCCGCGATGCGGCTCCCGTCGGTGCACTGGACAGCCCTGAGGGCGCCGCCCTCCCCTTCAAAACCGCTGACCCGCATGCCCGTGCGGATGTCGACACCGGCGTTCCGGTGCACCGTTTCGAAAAAATCGGAGACTTCCGGCGCCGTGACCCGGGCCAGCACCCGAGGCTCCATTTCGAGGACGGTCACCTCCACGCCCGCCTTCACGGCTACGGCCGCCACCTCAAGCCCGATATAACCGCCGCCTACGATGACGAGCCGTGCGCCAGGGGTAAAATGGCTCCGGATCGCGATCACATCGTCGATCCCGCGCAGGTAGTGCACACCCTTGAGGTCCTCGCCCGGAACCGGCAGACGGCGCACCCGCGATCCCGTGGCGAGCACAAGCCGGCCATAGGACACGCTCTCGCCGTTCTCCAGCGTCAGGGTTCTGGCCTCCCGGTCGAGGGCGGTGGCCTTAAATCCGAGTTTGAGCTCGACGCCCTGATCGGCGAAATAGCTTTCCGGTTTGATGTAGACCCGTTCAAGGCCAAGCTCGCCGGAGAGGAATTTCTTCGACAGGGGCGGGCGCTGGTAGGGCACATAGTCCTCGTCGCCGATCAGGACGATCCGGCCGCCATAGCCCTCCTGGCGCAGGCTCGTGATCACCTGGCCGGCCCCCTGGCCCGCACCGACAACGACGATTGCTTCTTCCATGGCTCACTCCAAAGACCCGGTCGAACCTCAATGGGATACCCGTCCTACCACGGAAGGACAGGCCAGTTCCAGGCACGCCCAGACCGCCCGCCGCGCCATACATCTGGCGGATGAGGCGGCCACGGCGGCCCTGGGGCACCGCCTTGCACCCCTTGCCGCACCGGGCGTCGTCTTCGCCCTCGACGGCGATTTGGGGGCCGGCAAGACAACGCTCGCCCGCGGCTTCGTGCGGGCCCTCACCGGACCCGACGAAGAGGTGCCGAGCCCAACATTCACCCTGGTACAGACCTATGACACGGCCCCCTGCCCGATCTGGCATTTCGATCTTTATCGAATCACGGATCCCTTGGAATTGATTGAACTGGGTTGGGAAGAGGCGTTGGAAACGGGCGTGTGCCTCGTGGAATGGCCCGAACGCCTGGGAACAGCCTGGCCCGAGGACGCGCTGCGCATCATGCTGGACCAGGTGGACAAGGGACGAACGGCACTGCTCGAGGGGGCCGCGCATGTCTGGGGAGAACGACTGAAACATGTCTGATAAACGGGACCAGGCACGCCGCGAGTTCGTCGCCGCCCAGGGTTGGCCGGCGGAGGCCACCGTACCGATGACCGCGGATGCCTCGACGCGGCGCTATTTCCGTCTGTCTGCGACACGACGGGACGATGTGATCCTGATGGATGCCCCGCGCGCGGCCGAAAGCGCGGCCTGCCCGCCGGATGCGGACGCGCAGGCCCGGGCGCGCCTGGGGTACAACGCCATGGCGCGCCTTGCCGGGCCGGATGGGCGGGCCTTCACGGGCGCCTCCGCCTGGCTACGGGCCCAGGGGCTCAGCGCGCCGGAGGTCTTTGCGGCCGATTACGAGGCCGGGTTCTTCCTGCTGGAGGACTTGGGGGATGGCCTGTTTGCCAGTGAGATCGGATGTGACGCGGACCCCGCGCCGCTCTACGAGGCAGCGGTCGAGGTTTTGTTGCATCTCCATGCCCTAACCCCGTCCGAGATGCTCAACGGCTTCGGCGGGGCGCAATGGCCCCTCCTCACCTATGACACCCTGGCCTTGCGCGCCGAGACCGATTTGTTCGTCGAGTGGTATCTGCCCGCCGCGCGGGGACGCACCCCGGATGACGCCGCCGCGGCAGCCTTCAAGGCCAGTTGGGGCGAGGCGCTGTCCGCGCTGTCGCCTGCATCGCCGGTCTTTGTGCACCGGGACTACCACGCCGAAAATCTGATCTGGCTGCCTGAACGGGACGGCATCGCCCGGGTCGGCCTGCTCGACTTCCAGGACGCCCTGCGCGGCGCGCCGGCCTATGACCTCGTCTCGCTGCTTTCGGACGCCCGGCGTGACGTGGAGCCCTGGCTCGCCAAGGCCATGCTCGACCTTTATGTGGAGCGGCGCCTGGAGGCGGACCGCGATTTCGACGGGCACGGTTTCCAGGGCGATTACGCCCTTCTGACCGCCCAGCGCACCACCAAGATCCTCGGCATCTTCGCCCGCCTGTGCTACCGGGACGGCAAGCCGCGTTACCTCAGCATGATGCCCCGGCTGTGGGGCTACATGGACGCCTGCCTCGACCATCCGGCACTTGGCCCGGTGAAAGCCTGGTTCGATGCCCATGTGCCTGAGGCCCTGCGCGGCGATACCCTGGCCAAGGCCCATGAGAAGGCTGGTCCGGCAGGCAAAAGCCCCTAACCCGGGAGGGTCCCGATGGCGCAGATGCAGACGGCCGCGCCCAAGGCCATGGTGCTGGCGGCGGGTCTTGGAACACGCATGCGCCCCCTGACCGACGACCGGCCCAAACCGCTCGTGGAGGTGTGCGGCCGCCCCCTGATCGACCGGGTTCTGGACCGCCTGTCGCAGGCCGGCATCGGCGAGGCCGTGGTCAACATCCACTATAAAGGCGCCATGCTGCGCGACCATCTGGCGGGCCGCAATGCGCCCCGCATTACCATTTCCGACGAAACCGATGCGCTCCTCGATACCGGCGGCGGCGTCGTAAAGGCGTTGCCCCTGCTCGGCGCGGCGCCTTTCGTCACATACAATGCGGATTCCATCTGGCTGGAGAGCAACGGCTCCAACATCGCGCGCCTCATCGAGGCGTTCGACCCGGAGCGCATGGACGCCCTGATGCTCCTGGCACCGATGGTCAATGCCTGCGGCTTCGACGGCGCCGGTGATTTCCATATGGCGCCGGACGGACGGCTTTCCTGGCGCGAGAAGGGCGGACGCGCGCCCTTTGCCTGGACGGGCGTACAGATGGTCAGCCCGCAACTCTTTAATGACCCTCCGGGACCGGCCTTTTCCACGCGTGTGGTCTGGGACCGGGCCATGGCGCGGCGGCGCCTCTTCGGCCTGCGCCTTGATGGCTACTGGATGCATGTGGGCACGCCCGAGGGCGTGATCCTGGCCGAGGACCGGCTGAAGGCAACGGGGCAGGAATGAGCACGTCTCAAGACACCCCGCAGGCCCCGGGGGCATCCAGCTTTCGCGAGCGTATCCACGCTCTCCTCCAGTCCCGCTGGGCTTTTCTGTGGCTGTTCGTGCTGTCCTTTTTGGAAAACACCGTCGTCCTAATCGCCATCGAGCCGTTGTTCGTTCCGGCCATGCTGGCCAAACGATCCCAGGCGCTGCTCATCGCGGCGGCGCTTCTGGCCGGGTGCCTCGCGGGTGCCCTGTGTACTTATGCCCTCGCTTCGGCCCTGTTCGAGCCCTATTTCGCGCCGGCGCTGGAGCGGTTCGGGTGGATGGACCGCTTTGAGGACATGCAGGAACTGCTTAAGGAAAATGGCTTCAGCACACTGATCGGGATCGGCATCACGCCGGTGCCCTTTCAGCTTGGCACCGTCGGCGCGGGTCTTGTGGGCTATTCCCTGCCCCTGTTTATCCTGGCGATCCTGATCGGGCGCGGTGTGCGGTATTTTGGGCTGGCCCTGCTCGTCATCTGGATCGGGCGGCGCGCCGAACGCCTTCTGGAGCGCTACGAACTGGAAATCTCCATCGCCTTCCTCGTCCTTTTTGCCGGTCTTGTTGCCTTTGCGGTCCTTGCTTGAGGCCACGACCGGCCCTGCCACGTCTGGAGCCCGGCCATGGCCCTTGAGCCCGCAGACCGCGTTGCCGTCAGCACCATCCCCGCCGCCCATCCGTTCCTTGAGGCGCTGGTCACGGGGATCGCGCAGCGCTGGCACGATCCGGCCGACCCGTTTTCCCTGACCCGCGTTTTGCTCCTGTTGCCCACACGAAGGTCCGTCCGGGCCGCGCGCGCGGCCTTTCGCACCTGGGCGGCCCAGGCCCATGGCGCGCCCGTCCTTTTGCCGCGCATCCAGCCCATCGGCGATGTGGACGAGGACGATCTGCTCGCCGCCAGTGCCGCAACGGATGGATCGCAAGACACGGACCTGCCGCCACCGGTGCCAGATCTGCGCCGCCGCCTGATCCTGGCGCGCTTGATCGGCCAATGGAACGCGGCCCGCACGCCCGGCGAGGACCGGGGCATTTCTCCCGCGCAGGCCATGCGCCTTGCCCGGGACCTCGGCCAGTTTCTCGATGCGTTGCAGGCCGAAGACGTGGACCCGGCGCGCCTGATCGATCTGGCGCCGGAGCACTTTGCAGAGCACTGGCAGCATACGCTCTCCTTCCTCGGCATTTTGACCGAAAGCTGGCCTTCGATCCTGAACGAGCAGGGGGTGATGGACCGGCAGGCACGCCGCGTGGCCCTGATCGATTCCCTGCGCCACCAGTGGGACGCCGCACCGCCCACCGATCCCATCATCGCCGCCGGCTCCACGGGCAGCCTTCCGGCCACGGCACGTCTGCTGCGCACGATTGCCGGATTGCCCCAGGGTGCCATCGTGCTGCCCGGTCTCCACACGGATATTCAGCCCGGCGTTTGGGCGCATCTGGAGGACAGTCACCCCCAGGCGGGCCTGAAAGACCTCTTGAGTGCCTTGGGACTGGAGCCCGCGGCCGTCCCCCTGTGGACCGGCACACCGCGGGAGACCGGCCGCGGCGCCCGCATGGCCCTCATCAACGAAGCCCTGCGTCCGGCGGGTACGACCGACGGCTGGCTGGCCGTCAAGGGCCAGGTGGCCTCCCGCGACGCAATGGTTGGTCTGGCCCGGATCGACGCGGACACCCCTGCCGAGGAAGCGCGCGTCATTGCGCTGATCATGCGCGAAACCCTCGAAACCTCCGGCCAGACCGCCGCGCTCGTGACGCCTGACCGGGGCCTTGCGGGCCGTGTCCGGTGGGACCTGCGCCGCTGGGCCATTGATGTGGATGACAGTGCCGGCGATCCCCTCGCCGCCACGGCCCCGGCCATCTTCCTGCGCCTTGTCGCCGAGGCGGTGACAGCCCGTTTCGCGCCGGTCCCCCTGCTCAGCCTGCTGAAACATCCCCTACTGAGGATCGGGCGCACGGGCGAGGATCGGGAGACGCTGACGGCCCTGCTCGACCGCGAGGTTCTGCGCGGTCTTCGCCCCGCCCCGGATCTGGGCGGCGTCCAGGACCGGATCGCGGCCCGGCTCGCCCCGGCGGAAGCGGCCCCGCACCCGGCTTTCGACCGCTTGCGTGCCTTTGTGGACGATCTGTCGGACGCGGCCGCGCCGCTCATCCGCCTTGCCGATGGGGCAGCGCATCCCCTGACGGATTGGGCCGAGGCCCATGTGGCCGCCGGCGAGGCTCTTGCCGCGACGGCCCAACCCGGTGACCGGGAAGACGGGGCCGCCGCCCTGTGGTGCGGCGAAGACGGGGATGCCCTTGCGGCCCTGCTGGCGGATCTTGCCGGTGATGGCGATGTGGCCGCGCCGGTGACGGCCACGGACTATCCGGCTTTGTTCGAAAGCCTCCTGAGCGATGGCGTGGTGCGGCGGCCGAGGATGCGCCATCCGCGCCTTTTCATTTGGGGGCCGCTCGAGGCCCGCCTCCAACAGGCGGACCGGATCATTCTCGGCGGCCTCAATGAGGGCACCTGGCCGGCTGATCCGGGCGCGGATCCCTGGCTGAGCCGGCCCATGCGCGCCGCCCTTGGCCTGCCCTCCCCAGAGCGCCGCATCGGTCAGGCCGCCCATGATTTCGCGCAGTTGACCGGGGCGCCCGAGGTGATCCTGACCCGGGCCGAGACCGTGGACGGCACACCCCAGGTGGCCTCCCGCTGGCTGCTGCGGCTTGAGAACCTGCTCAAGGGCGCGGATCTCGAAGGCGCCCTTGTCCCGTCCACGGATTACCTGGCGCTCGCGCGCCGTCTCGACCGGCCCACGGCGCCCGCCCGGGTCGGCGAACCCAGACCCAGACCCCCAGCGAGAGCGCGGCCGCGCAAATTGTCCATCACCGAAGTCGAAACGCTGATCCGCGACCCCTTCGCGATCTACGCCAAACATGTCCTACGCCTCAAACCGCTCGACCCGGTCGACCAGGCCCCCGGGCCGCGCG